>NZ_LMIS01000001.1:0-301474 GCF_001428805.1 Aeromicrobium sp. Root236
ACGATGTTCCTCCATCTCGGGAATGGTCCGCTGAGGACGGAGTGCGCAGGCATTTCTCGGGACGTTCCAAGCCTCTATTGAGCGTCACCCCCGACCACTTTCCGCCGCCGGGAGGCAACCATTCTGAGAGCCACACCAGCCCGGTGGGCAGCAAGAGGTGGGGCCTTCCCGACGACGTCGCGGGCCCGCACAGATACGTACGGACGAAACGACCCTCCCAGAAATGCAAGAGGTGTGTGGATGTTCGTCTTTCGAATCCGTGGCGGCACAATTGCCGAGCTTTGTCAGTGAAGTTCGTGAGTCATGTTCTTCGTGGCGAGCCAGGGTGGAGCCATACGAAGCGACGAGAGATGCGGTCCCTACGTGTGGGCCAAGCGTGACGGGTTCTGAGTCGCGCAGATGTCTTGGTGCTCAAGAGTTCATGTTGGTGTCGGACCATGCGGCTTTGGCGCCGCTCTCTCCGATCCGGACCACCTGGACCGTCGTCCCTGCTGCTGCGAAGACTGTACAGATGGCGAGGGCGATGAGGATCGAGCGGTGGATAGACGGGGTGCGCCCGCGTCGTTGGGCGGCGTAACTGGTGACGGCAACAACTGCGAGGCCGATCATCCACGGCAGCAGCCCGTCTGCCAGGTGGGTGTGTCTCTCCAGCAGGGCAGAGTGGGGAACGTGTCGTTCGAGAGTTTCACCTGTGGAGGTGGAGAGGGGGACGAGCGCCAGTCCGATGAGGCTGAGGCCGGCCGGCAGTGGTCCTGCCCACGTTCGGAACCGTGGCCACAACGCGGCCAGCAGGACGGTCAGCGCGGCGAGCGGGACGAGGACGACGGTCGCATGCACGATCAAGGGGTGGAGTGGCAGGCCATGGAAGTCATTCGGCATTGGGCGTGCTCCCGGTTGCGGGAATTCTCAACGACATGTGGGTGAAACTACGGTGAGTTTCCTGATCAGAACCTGATCGCCAGTGGCCGAGGAGATGGACCCGTTCAACTCAGCCAGCGGATGAGCTGGACGCAGACCAGTACGGAGAGCAGGCCACCGCCGAGGACCAGGTCGCGGCGCACCCGCCGGCTGCCGTGTGGGCGCCGGCGATCAGGGTTCCCGGTTCGTCGGGCACTGATGGTCACGGTCCTACGATGCAGGCGTTGACCTGCACTCAACCTGATCGCTGTTGCCCCAGAACGCTGCCGGTTTGTGCCGTCAGACTCCTCCGGCGATCACGATGCCGTCGGTGATGAAGCCGGCGAGGATTCCGAGTAGCAGGCCGAGCGCGACCAGGTCGGAGCGTTTGGCCTTGGCAACGACCCCCAACAACTGGGCGATGACGTAGACGATTGAGCCTGCGGCCAAGGTGAGGAATGCGACGCTGACCGGCTCGGAGGTGAAGCTGTGCCCGACGCCGGCGCCGACGAATGTGGGGCCACCGCCGATGGCAGCCATCGTCAGCAGGAATCGCCAGCTCGGCATCTGTGCCTGCCCGTCGTCGCCGAGGTCGCCCGCGAGCGGCGCGACGATGCCGAATCCTTCGGTCGCGTTGTGGAGGGCGAACCCGATGACCAGCACCGTGGCAAGAGCGATCTCGTCGCTGGCGGCCGCCTGGCCGATCGCGAGACCCTCCGCGAAGTTGTGCAGTCCGATTCCGACCGCGATCATCAGCGACAGTTGCTTGGCGGTTGACCACCGCACGCCCGTTGCCGTCTTGGTGTCACCTTCTTGGAATGTGGAGGGAGCCTGGCTGCGCTGATCTCCGAGCGACGACCGGCTGGCGTGGCGGTCGAAGGCGACCAGGCCGAGCAGTCCGAGGGAGAGCCCGGCGACGAACAACGCTCCGTAGCCCACGATCGGGCCGGCGCTCCCGTCGCCCTCGTGCACCGCGGCGAGAGCGCTGTCGATGGGTTCCCAGGCCGCTGACATGACGTCCCAGAAGAGAAACAGCAGGACACCCACGGCTGTTGCGCTCAGTGTGATGCGCAGTTGCGGGGCGGGGCGCTTGAGCCTGCCGATGGGGAGGCCGATGATGATCGCGCCGCCTGCGATCAGGCCGAGCAGCAAGGTGGTGGACAGGGTCATGCGTTCCTCCTGGACGTGTGCGCAGGTAAGCCTCACCTATGCATGGCGCCAGAGCAAATCCGTCCAGGCGGTAGAGGTTGTTCGGCGTTGACGAGTTCGGACCCGGAGGTCAAATGATTGTGGCTGGCCGGGTGGTGCCCAGCCATGTGGCCAGGGCTCGCGCGGTCAGGACGGCCGCTACGGTCTCGGCAGCGAGCAGCCCAGCGAGGACGAGCAATTGGACCTCGGCTGCTTCGCCTGGAGATGCGCCGCCCAGCAAGAGGCCGACGAAAGCTCCAGGAAGAGTGACCAGGCCCGCACTTCGAGTTTGGTCAATCGCTGGTATCAGTGCCCTGCCGGCGGCCACGCGTCCGAAGTCGGCCACGGCTTGGCGCGGCGTCGCTCCGAGGGAGAGCCACGCTTCGACTTGTCCCCAGTCACGCCCCACGTCGTCGCGCAGTCTCACGCCTGTGAGCGATGCGGCCGTCATGGATCCGCCGATGATCTGGGCGCTGAAGGGCACGATGGTCTCGGACTGCATCTGCAAGGCCCCGCTGGCGAGGACGGGAATCACTGCGCACGCAGCGCCAGCTGCGATTGCCAGCCCGAGCAGCGGTGCCAGCGGCATGCCGCATCGGATCCGTCTGGCTGAGGTGATCGATGCGGCGACCAGCATCACGCCGAGATAGACGGCGACGCCTTCAGGGTGTCGAAAGACCCAACCGATCACCAGTGCAATCGCCACCATTTGAACGGCTCCGCGTGCAAGCGCGATCAATACGTCGGCTCGAATGCGTACCCGCGCCACGCTCGACGTGATGATCGTGATTCCGAGCAAGACCAGAACTGCGATCCCCGACTGCACTGCGTCAACCCCACTCATGGAGATAGTCTCCCGGCTGCTGCCAGGCCGGACGACCTCCTTAGACCGCGTCGAGCTCGTCCTCTGGAAGTTCGGCGTCCCGAACGGATCCATGCGCACCCTCGGTGTCGCTGTGGGTGACGGCCACATACGTGACCAGGGCGGCGAAGATCAGCAGTGCCAGCCCGGTGACGGTCCCGTCGCCCCAGCCCAGTCCACCTGCGGAGTGCGACTTCCCGAGCCAGTCGGCGACCGACGCCCCAAGGGGGCGAGTCAGCACGTAGGCCGCCCAGAACGCGATGGTGGCGTCGAGCCCGACTCGCCACAGCACGAGCGGGACCAGGATGAGGATTCCGAACAGGAGGATCGACCAGGCGAACCCGAGACCCATCTCGATCGCTGTCGCGTCGCCGACCGCCGTGCCGAGGCCGAAGGTGAGCAGGACGGCGCCCCAGTAGAATCGTTCGCGCCGATTGGTGGTGATCGAGTGCACCGAGAGCGTGCCCTCGCTGGCCTTCCACCATGCGAGGAGTCCGCACAGGAGGACGAAGTAGATGGCGGAGTCCACCGCGTACGGCGTGCCGAGCGCAACGTGCGGTCCGTCGGCGATCATCGTGCCGAACAGTGCGACGCTCAGGACCGTCGTCCAGTAACGGACCGGGTGGTAGCGGTCGGCTCGCAGCTGCAGCCACAGGACCACGAAGAACCCACCGATCCCGATCAGGGCGGCCAACGGGATGCTGACGCTGCCGAGGTAGTCGGATCCGGCCTCACCCATACCGGTGGTCAGCAGCTTGATGATCCAAAAGAGGAGGAAGACCTCAGGGACCTTGGTCGCGCGGAAGGTTCGTGTGGGCACGTGACAGGACGCTAGGTGGCTGCACCTGATCGCAACCTGACCATCAGGCACGGACGGGACGCCCGCGACGGTTGCGCGCGTACGCGACGGTTGCCGGTACGACTGACAGTGCGGCGAGCCCGATGGTGATGAGCTCGATGTGGGCGGCGACGAAGGTGATGCCGCCGAAGAGGTAGCCGACCGTCACGATCGAGACCGACCACGCGGCGCCGCCCACCAGGTTGTAGATGCTGAAGCGGCGGCGGGGCATGTGCGCGACTCCCGCGACGGCGGGCACGAATGTCCGTATGACGGGGACGAATCGCGCCAGGATCACCGCGCCCGAGCCGTGGTGGTCGAAGAACTGGCTGGCGCGGTCTGCGTTGGCTTGGGAGAACAGTCGCGAGTCCGGCCGCGAGAACAGCCGCGGCCCGAGTCGCCGCCCGATCGAGTAGCCGACCTGGTCACCGAGCACGGCGGCCGCGAAGACACCGAAACCAAGCAGCCAGATCGGCAGCGCGATGACGTGCGATGCGACGAGGGCGCCCGCGAGGAACAGCAGCGAGTCGCCCGGCAGGAAGAACCCGACGAGCAGTCCACTCTCGGCGAACACGACTGCCATGATCAGCAGCAACGCGGCAGGGCCGAGGGAGTACAGCAGCGGCGTCAGGATGGCGATCATGGCGTCACGTTAGGTGCGGGAACCTGATCGGCGCCTGATCGATCGGTGTGGCCCGGCGTGCGCACCCAGATGGCGCTCACGAGCCCGAGAAGAGCCAATATCGCGGCGGCCAGGAGCCAGGATGCGATGACGTCACTGGCCCAGTGATAGCCGAGGTAGACGCGGCTGAGCCCGATCCCGACCGCGAGCAAAGCTAGACAGCAGGTGGCTGCGATGCGCTGGCGGCGCCTGTGCATCAGCGGTACCAGCAAGATGACCACCAGTCCGAGGAACACCGCGGAGTTGAGGGTGTGACCGGAAGGGAACGAGTACGTACGGTCGACAGCTCCGAGCCTGACTCCTGAACCGGGACGGTGTCGTGCCACGAGTTGCTTGACGCCGAGCGTGAGGGATGCGGACACGCCCATGGCAGCTGCGGCGGACATGGCGAAGAACGGTCCGCGACGCTCGAGCAGGGCGATGATCAGGAGCAACGCCAACACGCCGACGACCGCCTCGCTGCCGACTAGCGTCAGCAGCTTGGCGGCGGCCGTCAGGGGAGCGGATCTTGCGCTGACTGCGTCAGCCGCAACGTACGGATCAACGGCTGCCGAGACTCCATCGTGTTCGCGGGCGGAGTCGGCAAGGAAGAACACGCCGGCAATCGAACCTCCGACCAGGGTGGTGGCCAGGGCTGTGAGTCGAGCCGGTGCGCGCATGTGGAGCCTCACGTGGAGAGCCCCGCCCAAACCATCGGGGGCGGTCTGGGCGGGGCAGTTCGGGTGGTTAGACGGGTGCGGTCACCAGTTCGCGGTCCTCGCGCCTGGCTTTGACGGTGAACCAGACAACGCACGCGACGATGATGGCGATGAACAGGGCGCTGGTGCCGTTGGTGCCCAGCCCCAGGCCGCCGTCCTTGGTCGGCGCGGTCAGGAAGTCGCCCATCGAGGCGCCGAACGGCCTGGTGATGACGTACGCGGCCCAGAACGCCAAGACGGCGTTGGTCTTGAAGCCGTAGTAGATCGCGGTGATCGCGGCGATGACCCCGCCGAAGATGAGCGCGGACGGGAAGTAGCCGACGGCGAGCTTCTCGGCGATCAGGTCGCCGGCAGACGTGCCCAGCGCGAACGTGAACAGGATCGCGAGCCAGTAGAACGCCTCGCGACGTCGGGTCACGATCGAGTGGATCGACAGCGTGCGCTCACTACGGAACCAGGCGACGAACGAGATGATGAGCCCCGCCCCGAAGATCGCCGTGGTGGTCCACAGACTGACTCCGAAGTTGTCGACGAGGTTGTCGGAGAACAGGGTCCCGACCACGCTGATCAGCACGACTGCAAGCCAGTAGATCGACGGAATGTAGCGTCGAACGGTGAACTGGACGACCAGCACGGCGGCCAGCAGCAGGGCCATGATGGCGGTGGTGGCCGAGAGGCCGAGGCCGACGTTCTCGTTGAGGTAGTCGGCGGCGGTCTCTCCGACGGTGGTCGACAAGATCTTGACCACCCAGAACAAGATGGTGACCTCGGGGACTTTGTTGAGCAACGTGCGGGTCCAGGCTCCGCGGTCGAGATGGCTCGCCTCACGGCTGGACGTCGGTGCAGGTGATTGAGTCATGCGCTCCACCTTGTTCGGAGCCACCTGCCAAGAACCTGACTGATGTTCAGGAGCGGGGGAGGGTGAGAGTGAATGTCGTCGGGCCATGCGGCGACGTCACGTTCACGTCGCCGCCCAGCGTTCGGGCGACGCGTCGCGACAACGCCAGGCCCAGCCCTGCCCCGGCTGAACCGGTTCCCCGCTGGCCCGACCGGAAGATGGCCTCGAGGTCGTCCGCGGCGATCCCGACGCCGTCGTCGCTGACCATGATGTCGATCGATCGCTCATGGGTGACGCTCAGGAACTCGACAGACGTGCGCGCGTGCGTGAACGCGTTCTCGACGATGGGTGCCAGCGCGCGGACCGCCAGCTCGGTCGGCACCGACAGCTCAACCTCTTCGACGCCGTCGCTCGAGACGTTCAGTCCCGGCCTGTCGGGGCGATGGTCGAGCACTTCGTTGACGAGGGCGATCGCTGTCGTGCGGGTCTCGATCCGAGCCTCATTGCGCGCGATGGCCAGCAGCGACGTGATGGTGATACTCATGCGATCCACGAGGGCCACGACCCGGTCGAGCCGCTCGGTGATGGCCGGGCCCGGCGAGGCCATGATCGTGAGCTCTGCTTCACCGCGGATCGCGGTCAAGGGCGTCCGCAGCTCGTGAGCCAGCTCGGACGTCAGCTGTTGTTCGCTGCGCAGCGCGCCGGCGACACGGTCCAGGAGAACGTTGAGGGTTCTGCCCAACCGGCCGAACTCGTCGTCCGCCGCGGTCGTGTCGAACCTGGACTCGAGGTCGTGCTCGCTCCAGTCGCGAGCCTGGGCTGCCATCGACTCGACCGGTCCGAGGGTGCGCTTGACGGTCCAGGCGGCGATCGCCGCAGAGCCGCCCGTCACCGTCAACGCGAGTGCGAGCAGACCCAGCAGAGTGAGGTTGCGAGTGGACTCGTATGGCTCGAGCGGAGCCTCGACGACCACGACCGCCTCAACCTTCCCGTTGCGCCGCACCGGGCCGGCCAGGAACGAGCGCTCGTGACGGTCCAACCGGGTCTGCTTGCGGACGTCAGCCAACGACTCCGCAGTCGCGGTGAGCCGCTGGCCCACGCGGGGACCTTCAACGAGGGCGCCGTCCGCTGCATAGATCCACGTGGTGTCGTCAATGGTGTCGTCGGGTGTCTCCAACGCGGTGAGGCTCCCGTCAGGGCCGACCTTGACGGTCGAGGAGACAGCGGTGAGCTGATCGCGAAGCCGCGCTTCGATGTTCTTGTTCGTCAGAGCCGAGAGGACGAGCATGACCGTCACAACCATGGCGGTCATGGCTACCGCTGACACGATCAGCGTCGTCCAGACGATCCTCGAGATGAGCGTGCGGTGCGAGAACCTCATCGGAGGGTGAACCCCACTCCTCGCACGGTCGTCAGCTCGACCGGCGACTCGATCGACGCCAGCTTGACCCGAATACGTCGCACGTACGAGTCGATCGTGTTCTCGCTGACCATGGCGCCATCTGGCCACGCCGCAGCGACGGCGGCACGTCGGCGCGTGATGGCACTCGGATCTGCGGCGATCGCGGCCAGCAGCCGGAACTCCGTCGGCGTCAAGCTGCTCTCCCGACCGCCTGCCTCGACCGAAAGCCGGTCGGGATGGAGGGTCAAGCCACTGACGGAAACGGGTTCGGGTCGACTACGACGGAGTAGCGCGGCAATGCGTACGAGAACTTCCGAGATCGCAAAGGGCTTGACCACGTAGTCGTCGCCGCCGGCGTGAAAGCCCGCCACGCGATCGTGGACCCCGTCGAGAGCGGTGAGGAAAAGGACCGGAGCGTGTTGTCCACCGGCGCGCAGCGCCTGGCAGACATCGCGTCCGTCGGCATCAGGTAGCCCGACATCGAGGATCAGCACCTCGACCCCGCTTCGCACGCCGAGATTGTCCACCGCCTCGCGCCCGTTGCGAGCGATCACGACGGCGTACCCACTCATCTTGAGCGCGTCGGTGAGGACGCGGCGGACGTCTGGATCGTCCTCGCAGATGCCGATCACCGTCATGGCGCCATCGTGCACCACGGCGCGTCGCCACGTCGCATGGTTCGTCCGCGCAGTCAGGTCGCATGCAGGTTGGGGACACCAAATTGGCCACATGACAGCTTTGGCGCTTCCGGTTCCCCGGTTGCCGGCTGCTCGTGCTTCAGTTCTTCCGGCCTGGACGATCGGTGCCTCGGTCGCGGCCTCGGTGGCTGCCCGTTTGCCCTTCCTGGGGCATGCCGCGAGCCCGGACGAAGGTGGTTTCCTCGTCGTCGGCGCCCAGTGGCACGGGGCCGGCGGGTCTTTGTACGGCAGGTATTGGGTGGACCGCCCACCTCTGCTCGTCACGATCTTTCGTGCCGCGTCGGCACTGGGAGGGCTCACGGCCCTTCGCCTCATCGGATGTGTCGCGGTGGCGCTCGTAGTCCTCGGCGTGGCGCGCGTCGCTGGGATGATCGGCGGCCGGGTCGCCGCCCAGTGGGCGGCCGTCACGGCTGCCGGCCTCAGCATCAGTCCGCTCCTGGGCGGATATGAGGTCAACGGCGAGCTGCTGGCAGCACCCTTCGTGCTCGGGGGCGTCATCTGCGTACTGGCCGCGCTGCGCGCCGTTCATCGCCACGAGGCCGTGGCGCGGTCGGCGGCGGCGGGCGCTCTGGCCATGTCCGCCATGCTCATCAAGCAGAACTTGGCTGACGCAGCGGTCTTCGGGTTCGTCGCTCTGGTCCTCGCCGTCTGGCGCGGCGAGCTCAATCGGCAGCGGTTTTGGGCCATGGCTGCCGGTGCCGTCGCCGGTGCTTCGGCCGTCATCTCCGTCCTGGCCGTATGGACCATCGCGCAGGGGACGTCACTGGTTGGGGTGTTCGATGCGATGTACCCCTTCCGTATCCACGCTGCTGCGGTCCAAGCCGCCGAGGGCAGCGCCCACTCCTCCGCCAGGCTGCATGGGCTGCTGATCGCGGTCACAGTCAGCGGGCTCGGACTCCTCCTCCTGGGGCTGGTCCACCACGTGGTGACCCGCCACAGGCGCGACACATCCTTCCTGGCGCTGGTGGCGATGACTCTGTTCGCCGGCACCTCGGTGCTGCTCGGCGGCAACTATTGGTACCACTACCTCGTCGAGCTCACCGGCCCGCTGTCGATCGCAGCCGGTGTCCTGGTGTCCCGCCACGGCTTCGCCGCACGGAAGATCGTCGCGTACGTGCTGGTGGCCGGGTCTGTGGCCTGGGGTGTGAGCTTGACCCGACCGCAGGGGACTGATGCACGGTCCGTGGGACAGGCCATCGCTGCCTCCTCGATGCCGCACGACACGATCGTGAACGCCTGGGGGAACGCCGACCTGACCTTCGCATCGGGCCTGCCCTCGCCATATGCGCAGCTCTGGAGCCTCCCGGTCAAGACGATCGACCCGCAGCTCACCCAGCTCGACGGCGTGCTCCGCGGATCTGCGCCGCCGACTTGGTTCGTGATCCGCAAGCATCTCTATTCCTGGGGACTCAACACCGCGCGGACCGGCTTGATCCTCGATCACGACTACCACCGCGTCACCCGCCTGTGCGGTCACACCATCTTCTTGCGCAACGGGGTCGACCGGCCCACCCCTCGCATCGTCGGCGACTGCCGCGGTGCCACGACGCCACTCGTCACGATGAAGGAACTCCTCCCATGACCCCGATCGTCATCATCCCGACCTACAACGAGGCGCTCGGCGTCCGGATCACGCTCGACGCGGTGCTGCGCACGGCCCCGGACATCGACATCCTCGTCGTCGACGACAGCAGCCCGGACGGCACCGGCGAGGTCGTGAAGGCGCATCCGAGGTATCCCACCCAGATTCACCTCTTGACCCGGCCACAGAAGAACGGCCTCGGTGCGGCCTACCGCGCCGGGTTCACGTGGGCCCTGGATCGCGGCCATGACGTCATCGTCCAGATGGACGCCGACCTGTCACATCCACCTGCCAAGATCCCCGAGCTCATCGCTGCCCTTGGGCACACCGACATCGCGATCGGGTCGCGCTATGTCAAGGGCGGTGGCGTCGGCAACTGGACCTTGCGACGACGTCTCATCTCACGGGCAGGCAACGCCTACGTCCGAATGGTTCTCGGCCTGCGGGTGCGGGACGCCACGGCGGGGTTTCGCGCGTTCCGCCGCGAGGCGTTGGTGACGCTCGGGGCGTTGGAATCACAGTCGAACGGCTACTCGTTCCAGATCGAGAACACGTGGCGGGCTGCCCGCCTCGGCCTGACCACGACCGAGGTTCCCATCACCTTCACAGACCGCACCGTAGGCGTCTCGAAGATGTCACCTGACATCGTCCGAGAGGCGGTGCTACGAGTCCTGGCGTGGCGCTGGCACGAGATCCGCCGTCGGCCTCCTGCTCCTGTGACGACCGCGGATCGGTCGCTCGATGCTCGGGTCTGACCGCCTGGCTGCTCGCCTGTCGAGTCCTGAGGTCGTCAGCTTCCTTGCCGTGGGCGGCGTCGGGTACATCGTCGACATCGGTGCCTTCAACTACCTTCGATCGGCGCCGGTCTTCGCCACCTTGGATCCGTCGATAGCCAAGACCTTCGCGGTGGGGCTCGCGATGGTCGTGACGTACATCGGCAATCGTGCCGTGACGTGGCGCGGCGCGGACGCCGGGGGACGGCGCCGTGAGATCGCGCTCTTTGTCGTCTTCAACATCATCGGACTGGGATTCTCCGTGTTGACTCTCGCCATCTCGCACGACCTGCTCGGTCTGACCAGCAGGTTCTCCGACAACATCTCGGCGAACGTCATTGGTCTCGGCCTCGGGACTCTCTTTCGCTATTGGTCCTACAAGCGATTCGTCTTTGCAACGGCGCGGCCTGGTCCAGACCCAGATGGGAACGCGATCCAGGGCCGACACATGAAGTCCTGGTCATAGCGTGGCGTCAACACTGTTTACGCATCGGGATCCGACCCAGTTGCATCGTCGCCGGTCAGATTTGCCGACCAAGCGGACGAACCGAGCACCCCGCCCTGCTATCCAGGGGAGAACGCAGGGCGGGGCGTCCGCTCTCGGGGGGGCGGAGCCACCGATGATACTGAAGAGCGACTGTCTCATCGAGATGTTTGGCGGCATCATCTCATTCGTTCGCCGCGGTGGTGGCCGACCGCTTGGGCAACACTCGGGCAACACGAGAACCAAGAATCGTCGATAGTTGCCACAAACGTCCAACCAATGCCGGTCAGGAAAAGGCTGGGATATCAACCAAAAACAGCAGTAACCACCACTGTCCCATCAGGCCTGGTTTCAACTCTCAAGGCGGTAGCGCGGGTTCGAATCCCGTCGGGGCTACCATGGCGAAGACCCCCTGACCAGCAGAGATGCCGGTCAGGGGGTCTTCTGCGTCGTGACCTCAACGCCCCCAGCGAGCGGTCACGAGCCAGCACGCGGAGTCGAACCAGACCCCGTCGGCGCCGTCGTGCGCCTCCAGCACGGTGCGCAGCCGGTCAGGTGCCTGGGCGGCCGAGGCGCCGTCGAGGTCGGGTGCCAGGAAGTCGATCATCCCGAGGTCGAGCAGCGCGGCGTGGGCGTCGGCCGCATCCGCCCCGTACTGGATCGGCTCGTGGACCTCCGTGACCTCGACATCGTCGAAACCGGCGGCAGCCAGCAGGTGCCGGGTGACCGTGCGATCGGCCAGCGAGAACGGTCCGCCGAGGAGCCCTGGTGGCAGTGGGCGGTCACCGGCAATGCCCGCACGGATCGCCGTCACCCAGTCCTGGCGATCGGCGGCCTGCCAGACCAGCTGGACGAGTCGTGCGCCCGGTCGCAGTGCCGAGCCGATGTTGGTGAACGCCGCGACCGGGTCGGCGAAGAACATGGTCCCGTAACGGCTGATGGTGACTGTGAACCCCTGCGGTTCGAAGCGGTGGGTCTGCGCGTCCGCGTGCACGAAGCTGACGTTGCCAACACCCTCCTCCTCGGCGAGCAGGCGAGCGCGCTCCACCATCTCCCGGGACACGTCGACACCCATGACGGATCCCTCGCGGGCGGATCTCGCAGCCTGGCGGGAGGTCTGTCCGGCTCCGCAGCCGATGTCGAGGACGAGGTCGTCGGGCTGGATGTCAGCGGCAGCCTGCAGGTGCGCGTTGTAGCGGACGAGCTCCGCGTCGTAGTCGAACATGTCAGGCACCCGCCATCGCGGGACCGTCGCGCAGGACTCCGCGGACGGTGTCGAGCGAGACGCCCGGCGGGACCTCCGGGAGCCACCACGTCGCGCCCAGCGCGGCGTACGGGAGCGGGTCGACGTCGTACGGCAGGCCGACCGCGAAGTCGTACGGAGCGGTCCGGTCCGTACGCAGGTCGGTGATCGTCGCGACGACCTCGGCGAGCTGGTCCGGGTGCTCGAGGTTCGCCGGGAAGAAGCCGTCGAGGCGGGCCGCCCGGCGCATCGGTCGCGCGTTGCCGGGGAAGCCGGCGGCCCAGATCGGGATGCGCGGCTCCTGGACCGGCCGGGGCCGGAACTCGATGCCGTCCACGACGTAGTGCTCACCCTGGTGGTGCACGGGATTGCCGTTCCACGCGGCGACCAGGATCTCCAACGACTCGTCGAGCATCTGCCCCCGCCGGCGGTCGTCGAGCTCCTCGCCGGTTCTGGACAGCTCGCCCGCGAACTGGTCGCCGCCGAGGCCGACCCCGAGGGTGAGGCGCCCGCCGCTCAGCCGGTCGAGGGTCGCGGTCTCCCGGGCGACCTTGGTCGGCCGCCTGCGGGGGAGCGGCGTGATCATCGGGCCGATGCGCAGCCGCTCGGTGGCGGTCGCCATGGCGGCCAAGCTGATCCATGGATCCGCGACGTGGCGCACGGGCTCCCGCCAGAGCAGCTGGTCCCACACGAAGCAGCCGTCCCACCCGGCGGCCTCGGCATCGGCCGCCAGCCCTGCGACGACCTTCGGATCGGCGAGCTCGTCGAACAGCGGCAGCCAGAGGGCCGAGCGCATCATCGGCCCGCCTCGGAGATGGCGAGGATCTCGCTGATCGCGGTGTCCCACACCTCGAGCGGCGGCATGCCGTGTCCCATCCCCTCGAGGGGTACGAGCCGCGCTCCCGTGATCTCTCGTGCCAGCGCCTCGCCGTGCCCGTACGGCAGGAGGGGGTCGGCCGTCCCGTGCAGCACCAAGGTCGGCGCCGTGATCTCGGCGAGCCGCCCACTGACCGACTCGCCGTCGTCGAGCAGCCAGTGGTTCTGCGCGGACGCGAGTGCCGGGCTGCGGTCCCATGCTCTCCCGGCCACCAGGCGTACCCAGTCCTCATCGACCGGGAGCGTGCCGGCGAACGTGTGCTCGCCGTCGAGGTAGTGGGCGATGACCGCCTCGCGGTCGGACCAGTCCGGTGCCTCGTCGCCGCCCTCCGCGAACTTCTCCGCGAGCTCTTCGCTCATCGGCGGCAGGTCCGGCCCGCCGGGACTGGTGGCGATGAGGGTCAGCGAGGTGACCCGGTCGGGGTGGCGCACGGCCAGGCGTTGGGCGATGTCGCCGCCCATCGAGACGCCGACGACGTGGGCCGACTCGATGCCCAGCACGTCGAGGAGCGCCACGGCATCGGCGAGCAGCGCATCGCGACCGTACGGCGGTTTGCCCGGCGGGTACGTCGTGGAACGGCCGGTGTCGCGAGTGTCGTACCGGACGACGTGGCGACCGCCGCCGGCCAGGCGGGCGCAGAGCTCGTCGGCCCACCAGTCCATCGATGCCTCGGCGCCGCCGATGAGAAGGATGGTCGGCGCGGACGGGTCGCCGAGGGTCTGGGCGCAGAGCGTGATGCCGTTGACGTCGAGAAGCTGCTCGTCGTGAGCGAGAGAGGAGGTCATGGCATGCACGCTAGGTCGGAGAGGTGGATCGTGAAAAGCGATGATTTCCGATCATTCCCATCGCCGGAAGGGATCGCTCTGTTCTAGGCTGGCGACATGCGAGATGTCGAGCTGCGCCACCTCGCCGCGTTCGCGGCGATCGCCGAGGAGGGTTCTTTCGGCCGAGCCGCGGCCCGGCTGGGCTACACCCAGTCCACCGTGAGCCAGCAGGTCGCTGCGCTGGAGAAAGCCGTCGGCGGCCCGGTGTTCGACCGCCCCGGCGGGCCGAGACCGGCGCGCGTCACGCCGCTGGGGGCGCTGGTGCTGGAGCGCGGACGCGAGCTGTTGGCCAGGTCCGCGGATCTGAGCGATGCGGTCGAGCGGTTCAAGGCCGGTGAGGGCCGCATCGACATCGGTACGTTCCAGAGCGTCTCGAGCGTGATCCTCCCGTCGGTCGTCCGCCGTCTGCGGGACGAGCACCCCGGTTGCGACATCAGGCTCTCCGAGGAGGAACCTGACACGCCACAGATCGGCCAGCTGGATCTCCTGTTCTACGACGGCCGGGTCGACGGGGAGGTCGAGCGGGTGAAGCTGCTCGACGACCCCTACCTCCTGGTCGCGGGCGCGGGCGACTTCCCTGAGGGCCCGGTCCGACTGGCTCGGCTCGACCGGGTGCCCATGGTGGCCTGGCCGCTCGACTGCGACCAGCCCGAGATGGAGGAGGCGCTCGCTCGAGGTGGCGCCCATCCGCGGATCGTGTTCCGTACGGCGGTCAACGACGCGTTGCTGTCGATGGTGCGCGCCGGTCTCGGCTGCGCCGTCCTGCCGTGGCTGGCGGTGCGCGGCGCCAACGTCGAGTCCGACCCGACGCTCAGCGTCCATGAGCTGCAGCCTGCGGTGCCGGCGCGCGAGATCCACCTGCACTGGCCAGCCGGTCGCACGCTGTCACCGCTGGCGACCCGGGCGATCGAGATCGCCGTCGACGTCGCGGCGGAGCTGGGCGATCCGTCGTAGCGACACGCAGATCGGACGACAGACGCGCCGTTGGCGATAGCATTCGATCGCCGATCCTCGATCTCCAGGAGATTCCATGACCAGCTCGGGCAAGGATGCCGCCGACAGCTCCGCCAACGACTCGACGTGGAAGGCCTCCGCTGAGTCGACGTCGCAGGCCAAGAAGCTGCGCCTCTATGCCGTGCTGCTGTGGGCTCTCGGCATCCTGATCGAGATCGGGGCGATCTTCGGTCTGCTGCTCAACAAGTCGATCCTCACTGCAACCGTCGATAGCGACGGTGTCTTGTCCGCTGGCAAGTTCCCGACGTGGGCGTTCGCGCTGCTCATCGCGCTGCTGGTCCTCGACGGCATTGCGGTCATCATCGGCTCGATGCTGTGGAAGAAGGCCAACAAGCTCGACCCGGCTTCGGAGAAGGAGCCGTTCCGGTTCTTCATCCAGAACCAGCTCGGTGCGTTCATCCCGATCATCGCGTTCCTGCCGGTCATCATCCTGATCTTCCTCAACAAGGACATGGGCAAGACGCAGAAGGGTGTCGCCGGAGCGGTGGGCATCGTGGTGGCGCTCCTGGCCGTCGTCATGGGCATCGACTTCAACCCCGCGTCGGTCGAGAAGTACACCGCCGAGAAGCAGGCGGTCATCCAGCTCCTGGGCGAGGACAAGGTCTACTGGGCCGGCGGTGGCGAGGTCTACCACGTGTGCGGCACCGTCTCGGACCTGTCGGACAGCACGGTCGAGTCCGGCACGACCGCGGATGCCGTCGCAGCGAACAAGCCGCGCCTGACTCTCAAGCTCGGGTCGGAGCTGCGCAAGTGCAACCGGCCCGTGCCCAACAACCTCGATGCGATTGTCGCGGCGATCCGCGACGTGCAGCAGGGCAAGGCGACCGAGCAGGTCCTGCCGTCGCCGGACTGGACCGGCGTGGAGAACGCCCCGACCGGAGGCGACCTCGACTCGCTCAAGGACGCGCTCAAGGACGTCAAGGACGCTGCCTGACCCAGGCGCGGGCCACGGGGGAGCCGCGAACCGCGCTGCTCCCTCGGGGCGGTCCATCCGGCCGGACCTGACCCCGGTACGTTCTGAGCGTGGCTGACCTCTCGATTCCCGGCATCGTCGTCGCGGCGCTGGCCTTCTCGTTCCTCGGTGTCCTCTGGTACGGCGTCATGTTCGGTCGGACGTGGCAGGTCGCCTCGGGCCTCGCGGACGATCCGACCGGGACCTGGCCGCATCCGATCGTGCTCGGCGCGACGATGCTCGTGGGGCTCGTCCTCGCGTTCGCTCTCGCCACGCAGATCGACGCGGACGGCGTCGAGCACGGATTCCTGCTGGGCCTGGGGGCGGGCGCGGCTGCCGGACTGATCACGCTCGGGCGCCATCGCCGACGGGATTCCTGGTCCCTCACCGGCTTCGCCGTCGACGCCGGCTACTTCGTCGTCGGGACCGCGTTGATGGGCCTCATTGTCGGGGCGTTCCAGGCGTCCTGACGCATCCGGCGTCCATGTCTGAAACCCGCCGGTAAGTGTCGGCGCCGGCCGTCATGATGGACGTATGCACACCGACCACGAACGCTGCTACCGGGCCGCTGAGTCGCGCGACGCGCGGTTCGACGGCGTCTTCTACGTCGGGGTCAGGACGACCGGCATCTACTGCCGTCCATCGTGCCCGGCGGTCACGCCCAAGCGCGAGAACGTCACCTTCTACGCCTCCGCCGCAGCGGCCCAGGACGCCGGCTTCCGAGCCTGCCGCCGGTGCCGTCCCGACACCACGCCGGGCTCGCCGGAGTGGAACGTACGCGCCGACGCCGTGGGCCGGGCGATGCGCCTGATCGCCGACGGCGTGGTCGAGCGCGAAGGCGTCGACGGCCTCGCGAGCCGCCTCGGCTACAGCCAGCGGCACGTGACCCGCATGCTGACCCAGGAGCTCGGCGCCGGACCGCTGGCTCTCGCACGCAGCAACCGGGCGCACGCCGCCAGGGTCCTCATCGAGACCACCGAGATGCCGATGTCCGACATCGCGTTCGCCGCCGGCTTCGCCTCGATCCGGCAGTTCAACGACTCCGTGCGCCACGTCTACGCGCTGTCGCCCACCGAGATGCGCGGTCGTCGCCGCAGCACGCCGACCGGCCGCGTCACGCTGCGCCTCGCGGTGCGCCAACCGTTCCACGCCGACGGGCTCCTCGAGTTCCTCGGCGGCCGGCTGATCGCCGGTGTCGAGCGGATCGACGGCCGGACATACGCCCGCGTGATGCGGCTGCCGCACGGTCTCGGCGCGGTCCAGCTGACGCTGCACGACGACCACGTCGACTGCGAGCTCGAGCTCGCCGACCTGCGTGACACCGCCGTCGCGGTGCAGCGGTGCCGGCGCCTGCTCGATCTCGACGCCGACCCGCTCGCGATCGACGAGGTGCTTGCGGAGGATCCGCTGCTCGCCCCGCTCGTGGCGGCGGCCCCGGGGTTGCGGCTGCCGAGCCAGGTCGACGGCTTCGAGGTCGCCGTCCGGGCGATCGTCGGCCAACAGGTCTCGGTCGCCGGGGCCCGTACGATCCTCGGCCGGTTCGCGGAGGCCTACGGCACCCCGGTGACGTTCGACCTCGCTGCCTCGCACGGCCTGACCCACGCGTTCGCGACTCCGGAGGCGCTCGCCGAGGCCGACGACACGGCCCTGAGCATGCCGCGGAGCCGGGCACGCGCGCTGATCGGTGTCGCGCAGGCGGTGGCCGACGGCAAGATCGAGCTCGACCCGGGCGCCGACCGCGAGGCCGTACGCGCCGACCTGGTCGCCCTGCCCGGCATCGGGCCATGGACCGCCGACTACATCAGCATGCGCGCCCTCGCGCACCCGGACGTGATGCTCGAGACCGACCTCATCATCCGCCGCATGCTCGAACGCCACGGCGTCGAGCCCGAACGCACCGAACGATGGAAGCCATGGCGTTCCTACGCCGCCATGCACCTCTGGCGCGCGAGCGCCGACGTCGAAAGGACCCTGACATGACCACACGTTGGATGGACTCGCCGATCGGCGGGCTCCGCATTCACGCCTCCGCAGGACTCATCACCGCGATCGACTTCGGTGCGGGCAAGCCGCGCCGCACCCGCTCGAACGATCCACTCCTCGACCGCGCCGAGCAGCAGCTCAGCGAGTACTTCGCCGGCGAGCGCACGTCGTTCGACCTCCCGCTGGCCAGCGAGGGCTCGGAGTTCCAGAAGAAGGTCTGGGCCGAGCTGCAGCGCATCCCCTACGGCGAGACCGCGAGCTACGGCGACATCGCCCGGCGGCTGGGCTACGAGCCGGTGATCTCCCGTGCGGTCGGCGCGGCCAACGGGGCCAACCCGATCCCGATCATCGTGCCGTGCCATCGCGTGATCGGCTCCGACGGCTCGCTGACCGGCTACGCCGGCGGTCTCGAGCGCAAGAAGACCCTGCTCGACCTCGAGGTGCCCGGCCTGTTCTGAGCCGCCCGCTGTTCACCCGGACGTGGCACCATGACGAGCCAGTGTCGTTCGAGCACAGGAGAAGGCCATGGCCGCACGTACCAAGTCGTCCAAGAAGTCGGGCAAGGGCAAGGGCTCGCCGGACTCGGAGCTCGCCGCCGCCCAGGAGGCGATCAAGAACCTCCGGGCCACCGTGGCCAAGCTGGAGAAGTCCGTCGGCAAGCTCGAGGACAAGCTGGAGAAGCGGGTCAGTGAGCTGAAGCGCGATGCCAAGAAGCTGCGCGGAGCGGCCGAGCAGGCCGGCAAGTCGGCGGTCAAGTCCGCCCGCGACGCCGGCAAGTCCGCGGCCAAGACCGCACGCACCTCGACTCGCAAGGCCAGGGGCGGCAAGCCCGCGCCGGCGGCCAAGGTCGAGGTCGTGCCCGTCCAGGCAGCGCCGAAGTCGGAGCTGACCGTCGCGGAGCTGCGAGCCGCGGCGCGTGCGCAGGGTGTCACCGGCTACTCGCGGATGACGAAGGCCCAGCTGGTCGCCGCCCTCAAGGGCTGACTCGACGGGCAGGTCTCTGACCAGCGTGTTCGCCCTCCGTTCACCACCGTCCGCCATGGTGTGGGGCACCCGCACCGGAGGTGAACATGGCTGCCAAGCCCGGCAAGAAGACCCGCCCGACGAAGTCCGAGAAGAAGCTCGCTGTCGCGACCGCGACGGTCGCGGAGCTGACGGCCGAGATCGCCGTGCTCCGCGACCGGGTCAAGGCCCTCGAGGTCGAAGCCGCGACGTGGAGGAAGCGCGCCGAGAAGCAGCGATCCCGCGTGCAGAAGGTGCGCGCCAAGGCCGAGCAGGCGATCGCCGAGGCCAACGCCAAGCGCAAGAAGGCCAAGGCGCGCGCCCGTCAGGTGATCGCCGATCACCCGCGGGCCGAACCCCTCGCCCTCAGGGACGCACCCAAGGCGCCCGGGCCGACGTGGACCGTGACGCAGCTTCGCGCAGCGGCCAAGGACCAGGGCGTCGCGGGCTACTCGCGCATGCGCAAGGACCAGCTGCTCGCCGAGCTGATCTAGCCATGGCTGTGGATGACGGGTTCGACGTCGTCGGAGTCGTCCGGCGATCGTGGAGCATGACCTCATCAGACATCCCCGACGTCCACTCCCTGGCTGACCTCGAGCGCGTCTGGCGCCATCTCATCGAGCCGCTGGGGTTCGGCAGCCGGCAGATCTTCGCGATCATGCTGGATCGCGACGGGCGGGTCCATCCCTCGATCGTCAACGTCACGGACTGCCCGGCCACACCGGACGGGCAGATGCTCGTCAACCTGGCGCGATCGCTGCGCACCGTGCTCGACGAGGCCGATCCGGACGGCTCGATCGCGATGCTGTGGGCTCGGCCGACGCATGCGGGCACCCGCGCGTCCGACATCCAGTGGGTCCGGGCGATCACCGCCGTGACGGCCGCGCACTCACTCGGTGAGTGGCCGCTGCACACCGCGGACGACTCGGTGCTGCGCGTGATGTCGCCGGACGACCTTGCCGCCTAGCCGGCGTCTAGTTGGACCGGCGGAGGCTCTGCGAGAGGCGTTCAGCGGCAGCGACGACGGCTGGCGCGTGCATCCGGCCGGGCTGCCGGGTCAGTCGCTCGAGCGGGCCCGACACCGACACCGCGGCGACGACCTTGCCCGAGGGGGAGCGGACCGGCGCGGAGACCGAGCCGACGCCCGTCTCGCGCTCTCCGACGCTCTGGGCCCAGCCACGACGGCGTACGGCCGACAGCTCGGCGGCCGAGAACGTGGCCTTGAGCAGTCCCTTGTTCATCCGCTCCGGGTCCTCCCACGACAGCAGGACCTGGGCGGCGGAGCCGGCACTCATCGTCAGCTGGCCGCCGACGGGGATCGAGTCACGCAGACCGGTCGGGCGATCGGCTGCGGCGACACATACGCGGAAGTCGCCCTGGCGACGGAACAGCTGTGCGGACTCGCCGGTGATGTCACGCAGACGGGCCAGCACCGGTCCGGCGGCCGCCAGCAGGCGGTCCTCTCCGGCAGCGGCAGCGAGCTCGCCGAGACGCGGGCCGAGGATGAAGCGTCCTTGCATGTCCCGAGCGACGAGCCGATGATGTTCGAGTGCCACGGCGAGGCGGTGCGCAGTGGGTCGCGCGAGGCCGGTGCTCGCCACGAGACCGGCCAGTGTCGCGGGTCCGGGCTCGAGCGCGGCGAGCACGAGAGCGGCTTTGTCGAGAACGCCGACTCCGCTAGAGTTGTCCATGTCTTGATACTGCCGTATCGCATTGTGAGACGCAAGTGCATACTGGTGGTGGTGCCGAGGGGCATCGGAACGCAGCTGAGGAGAGCGCCATGGGCAAGACCCTTGCCGAGAAGATCTGGGACGAGCACGTCGTACGCAGCCACGAGGGCGAGCCCGACCTGCTCTACATCGACCTGCACCTGATTCACGAGGTGACGAGTCCTCAGGCCTTCGACGGGCTCCGCATCGCCGGGCGCACCGTGCGCCGCCCCGACCTCACCCTCGCGACCGAGGACCACAACATCCCGACGACCGACCTCGACAAGCCGATCGCCGACCTCGTGTCGCGCACGCAGGTCGAGACGCTCCGCCGCAACTGCGAGGAGTTCGGCGTACGCCTGCACCCCATGGGCGACATCGACCAGGGCATCGTGCACGTCGTCGGCCCGCAGCTCGGCCTGACCCAGCCCGGCATGACGATCGTGTGCGGCGACTCGCACACCTCGACGCACGGCGCCTTCGGCTCGATCGCGTTCGGCATCGGTACGTCCGAGGTCGAGCACGTGCTGGCGACGCAGTCGTTGTCGCAGGCCAAGCCCAAGATGATGGCCGTCGAGGTCGTCGGCGAGCTGCCCGTCGGCTCGACCGCCAAGGACCTGATCCTCGCGCTCATCACGCAGGAGACGACCGGCGGCGGACAGGGCTACATCGTGGAGTACCGCGGTGAGGCGATCCGCAAGCTGTCGATGGAAGCCCGCATGACGATCTGCAACATGTCGATCGAGTGGGGCGCCAAGGCCGGACTCATCGCTCCGGACCAGACGACCTACGACTACCTCGAGGGACGCCCGAACGCGCCGACGGGTGCCGACTGGGACGCCGCGGTGGCCTACTGGGACAGTCTCGTCACCGACGACGACGCCGAGTTCGACAAGGTCATCACGATCGACGCCTCGACCATCACGCCGTTCGTCACGTGGGGCACCAACCCCGGCCAGGGCGTGCCGCTGTCCGGCAACGTGCCCGACCCGGCATCGTTCGAGGACGACAACGAGCGCATCGCCGCCGAGAACGCCCTGCGCTACATGGGCCTCGAGGCCGGCACGCCGATGAAGGACATCAAGGTCGACACGGTGTTCATCGGGTCCTGCACCAACGGCCGCATCGAGGACCTGCGCGTCGCCGCCAACCTCATCGAGGGGCACAAGGTCGCTCCGGACACCCGGATCCTCGTCGTCCCCGGCTCGGTGCGCGTACGCCTGGAGGCCGAGCAGGAGGGCCTCGACGTGATCTTCAAGGACGCCGGCGCCGAGTGGCGCGGTGCGGGCTGCTCGATGTGCCTGGGCATGAACCCCGACCAGCTCACGCCGGGGGAGCGCAGCGCGTCGACGTCCAACCGCAACTTCGAAGGCCGTCAGGGCAAGGGTGGACGTACGCACCTGGTGTCGCCCGACGTGGCCGTCGCCACCGGAATCCTCGGACACCTCGCCGGCCCCGCCGACCTGGCCGAGCTCGAGAAGGCAGGAGCCTAGTCATGGAGAAGTTCTCGACTCATACAGGTGTGGGCGCCCCGCTGCGGCGCAGCAACGTCGACACCGACCAGATCATCCCCGCCGTCTGGCTCAAGAAGGTCACGCGCGACGGGTTCGAAGAGGGCCTGTTCTCGGCCTGGCGCAGCGATCCGTCGTTCGTGCTCAACCAGGACGCCTACAAGAACGCGACGGTCCTCGTCGCCGGCCCCGACTTCGGCACCGGCTCGTCGCGCGAGCACGCCGTGTGGGCGCTGCAGAACTACGGGTTCAAGGTCGTCATCTCGCCGCGATTCGGCGACATCTTCCGCGGCAACTCCGGCAAGGCCGGTCTGCTGGCGGCACAGGTCGACGACAAGGTCGTGCAGCGGCTCTGGGACTACCTCGACACCAACCCCGGCGCGACGATCACGGTCGATCTGGAGTCGCGCACGGTCAAGGCCGGCGACGGCGTCGACGCGATCGAGGACTCGTTCACGATCGACGACTACACCCGCTGGCGCCTGCTCGAGGGCCTCGACGACGTCGGCATCACGCTGAGCCACGAGGACGCCATCGTCACCTACGAGAAGTCGCGCCCGAGCTTCAAGCCCGCCACGCTCTAATCGCTGTCACTGCCAGATCTTGATCGAGGTGACCGCGTCGCCGTCGGTCTCGACGAACACACGCTGGCCGATGCGCAGATGACGGATGTGCTCGGCGAGCGACTCGGCGGGGAACTCCAGCGGCATGCCCTCGTCGGTCAGGAGGCTCCCGGCCCGCGTGGACTGGTCGAAGGTCGCAACGGTGCCCTGCATGGCAGTCACCCTAGTCGGCTCCGGAAGGTTTAGGCTCGCCCTCATGGTGAAGCGCCCTGTTCCATTCACGACCAAGGTGATCAAGTTCTTCCTCCGGCCGATCCTGATGGTCACGACCAAGCGGGACTGGCAGGGCATGGAGAACCTGCCCGACGGCGGATTCGTCCTGGCGCCCAACCACGTGTCGCACGCCGACCCGTTCCTGATCGGGCACTTCATGCTCGACAACAACATCGCGCCCCGGTTCCTCGCCAAGGACACCCTCGTCGGCGCCAAGTGGTACGGCTGGATCCTGCGCAACGCCCAGCAGATCCCGGTCTATCGCAGCACCGAGGGCGCCGCCGAGTCGCTCCGCGCGGCCTCTGCCGCCGTCGAGGCCGGTCACGTCGTCACGATCTACCCCGAGGGCACCATCACCCGCGACCCGGCCGCGTGGCCCATGAGCGGCCGCACGGGCGCCGTACGCGTCGCGCTGAGCACCGGCAAGCCGCTCGTTCCGCTGATGCAGTGGGGCCCCCAGGAGATCCTGTGGCCGTACGCCAAGAAGGTGCGGCTGTTCCCGCGCAAGACGATCCACATCCGCGTCGGCAAGCCGGTGGACCTGTCCGACTTCGAGGGCAAGGAGCTCACCGAGGAGGTCCTCCACGCGGCAACCGACCGCCTGATGGACACGTTGACTGCCATGATGGCCGAGGTGCGGGGCGAGCTGCCCTCGACACCTCGCATCGATGTGCATACCCTCAGCAAGCCGAAGAGCAACTACAAGCGATTGGATTCGTGAATGGCGCAGACTGCCGTGATGGGCGCAGGTTCGTGGGGCACGGCCTTCGCCATGGTGCTGGCCGATGCCGGCAACGACGTACGCCTGTGGGGACGGCGGACCGAGCTGTGCGAGACGATCAACACCAAGCACGAGAACTCCGACTATCTCCCGGGCATCGAGCTGCCCAAGGAGATCACCGCGACGCACGACCCGGCCGAGGCGATGGCCGGCGCCGAGATCGTCGTGCTGGCGGTTCCGTCGCAGCAGCTGCGCGACAATCTCGTGTCGTGGAGCGAGCATGTGCCCGCCGATGCCGTCATGGTGAGCCTCATGAAGGGTGTCGAGCTCGGCACCCACAAGCGCATGAGCGAGGTCATCGCCGAGATCACCGGCGCCGGCCCTGAGCGCATCGCCGTGGTCTCGGGTCCCAACCTGGCCCGCGAGATCGCCAACCGTGAGCCGGCCGCGAGCGTCGTCGCGTGCGAGGACCAAGGGGTCGCCGAGCGGCTGCAGAAGCTGTGTCACACGGCGTCGTTCCGGCCCTACTCGATGACCGACGTGGTCGGTTGCGAGCTTGCCGGCACCGCCAAGAACATCATCGGCCTGGCTGTCGGCGTGTGCGTGGGCCTCGGCTACGGCGACAACACCAAGGCCTCGGTCATCACCCGGGGGCTCGCCGAGACGGCACGCCTCGGCGCGGCCATCGGCGCCGACCCGGTCACGTTCATGGGCCTCGCCGGCATGGGTGACCTCGTGGCGACCTGCTCGTCGCCGCTGTCGCGCAACCGCACGTTCGGCGAGAAGCTCGGGCAGGGCATGAGCGTCGAGGAGGTCATGGGCCAGACCAGCCAGGTGGCCGAGGGCGTCAAGTCATGCGTCTCGGTCAGCGAGCTGGCCAAGCTGCACGACGTCGAGATGCCGATCGTGGAGCATGTCGCGGCCCTGATCGCCGGCGAGATGAGCCCGGACGAGCTCGTCTCGCGGCTGATCTCGCGACAGGCCAAGCCCGAGACGGTCTAGCTGCCGTCTGGTCCTTGAGCCTGTCGAAAGTACGCCAGTGCGTCCTTTCGACAAGCTCAAGGAACGGTTGGTCAGCTGAACGCGGCGAGCACGTTCTGGATGTCGATCCAGAGGTCCTCGACGTCCTCGATGCCGACCGAGAGCCGGATCAGGCCCTCGGGCACCGACTCCGGCTCGCCGGGGTGGCGACGGCGACGTTCCCACGTCGACTCGACGCCGCCGAGGCTCGTGGCGTACGTGATGATGTCGCTCTGCTCGGTCATCTTCTGCGCCACCTGGGCGCCGCCGGTGACCTCGAACGCGATGATCGTGCCGAACCCCGGGTAGCGGGAGTACGCGATGCGGTTGGACGCGGAGAGCCGCTTGTGGAGCTCCTGGGCGTTGGCCTCAGCACGGTCGAGCCGCACGTGGAGCGTACGCATGCCGCGGGCGGCGAGCCACGTCTCCATCGCGCCGGGGATCGCGCCGAGCACCGAGCGGCGCTTCTCGATCGCGGCGTAGGCCCGGTCGCTGTTGGTCACCACGGCACCGAGGATGACGTCGCTGTGACCTGACAGCAGCTTGGACGCCGAGTGCACCGCGAAGTCGGCGCCGAGCTCGAGCGGCTTCTGGCGCAGGGGAGTGGCGAACGTGTTGTCGACCGCGACGGCGGCACCGGCGTGCGACGCGGCCTGGGAGATCGCGGCGATGTCGGCGATCTCGAGCGAGGGGTTGGTCGGCGACTCGATCCACACCAGAGCCGCGTTCTCGGCGGCGTTGATCACGTGCTGGGTGTTGTCGATGTCGACGAGCTTGAGGTCGATCTGGCCGCGACGTGCGCGTTCGTGCAGCTGGGTGAGGGTTCCGTAGTAGGCGTGCCGGGGCGCCACGACCGTGGCCTTGGCCGGCACGAGGTCGAACAGCGCGCTGGTGGCCGCGGTGCCGGAGGCGAAGGACAGGGCACGCCCGCCCTCGAGCGCGCCCAGGACGGTCTCGAACGAGTCCCACGTCGGATTGCCCTGCCGGCCGTACTCGGAGGCACCGCCGGGAACCAGCGCGCTCGCGAGCGTGATGGGCGCGTTGAGCGGTCCCCCCGGGACGCGGTTCGGCCGCCCTGCGCCAACAGCGATGGTCGAGGGCGAAAGTTCGTGTCCGGGCATGAGGACATCATGCCCTGACCGGTATCGTGCTCCGCAATGAGCCTCTCGGTGGACACCTCAGTCGGCAAACCAAGACTTGCTGTCATTTTTGGCGGCCGTTCCAGTGAGCATGGGGTTTCCTGCCTCACGGCGCGCGAGGTCATCGCGGCGATCGACCACGATCGCTACGACGTCCAGCCCGTCGGCATCACGCGAGACGGTGCGTGGGTCCAGGAGACGGCCGTGTGGCCGGAGCTCGCCGCCGGTCAACTGCCCGAGGTACGTGGTGACAGTCCCTCGTTCGCCTGGGAGGAGCTGCGCGGATTCGACGCGGTCTTCCCGCTGCTTCACGGCCCGTGGGGCGAGGACGGCACGATCCAGGGTCTGCTCGAGATGGCCGACGTCCGCTACGTCGGCGCCGGCGTGCTCTCCAGCGCCGTGAGCATGGACAAGCCGTTCACCAAGACCGTGTTCTCCGCCGCGGGCCTGCCGCAGATCCCGTACGTGACGGTGCTGCCGTGGCAGTGGAAGGGCGAGCGCGAACGCGTCGAGGCGCGCATCCGTGCGCTGGGCCTGCCGGTCTTCGTCAAGCCCGCCCGTGCCGGATCGAGCTCGGGCGTGACGATGGTCGACACGTGGGAGGAGCTGGACAGCGCCGTCAACAAGGCGCGTGACTTCGACCCCAAGGTCATCGTCGAGGCCGGAGCCAAGGGCAAGCGCGAGCTCGAGTGCGCCGTCATCCAGGAGCCCGACGGCAAGCCCGTCGCGAGCCTCGTCGGCGAGATCACGGTCGAGGCGGACTCAGCACACGAGTTCTACGACTTCGAGGCCAAGTACCTCGACGGCACGAGTCGCAACGTGGTGCCGGCGGACATCTCGGTGACGCTCAGCGAGCGCATCCGGACGTACGCCGTGCAGGCCTTCGAGGCGGTCGGCTGCGAGGGACTGGCCCGCGTCGACTTCTTCCTGACCGACGACGGCCTGGTGATCAACGAGATCAACACGATGCCGGGGTTCACGCCCTACTCGATGTTCCCCGTGCTGTGGCAGGCGAGCGGGATGTCCTATCCCGAGCTCGTCGACCGCCTGATCCAGCTCGCCCTCGGTCGCGAGACCGGACTGCGTTAGACGCAGGGCTTCTTGACCGGGTCGTGCCGCGCGATGGAGTCGGCCAGGTCGGCGAGGGCGTCGGCCTCGGGCGCGTAGTCGTCCGGCACCTCGACGCTGACGTAGTAGTCGCGGCCGATCGTGGTGAACAGGTAGCCGTCGGACGTCGACTCGCTGAACCAGCCGACGTCGTCGACCATGTCGCACCGCGACGCCGGACCGAGGTCCTCGGGCTTCTCGACGCCGCACCGCAGGATGATCGCCGGATCGCCCCAGGCAGACGCGTTCTCGCCCTTGACCATGCGATTCTTCTGACCCGCGACCTTCAACGGCCGGTCGGCGAACAGGCCCTTGCAGTTGACCTCCGTGCCGCGCACGGTCGGGTACTCGTCGACCGACAGCTCCGACCCGCAGCCCGCCGTGACGAGGGCGAGGCAGAGAGCGGCGGCGAGGAGAAGGCGCCGGCGCATGTCCCTAGATGCGGACGATGGGGCAGGTGAGCGTACGGGTGATGCCGGGGACGTTCTGGATCGTCGTGACGACCAACGCACCGAGCTCGTCGACGCTGGGGCCCTCGGCCCGCACGATGACGTCGTAGGGTCCGGTGACGTCCTCGGCGAGCGTGACACCGTCGATGGCAGCGATCGCGGTCGCGACCTCGGCGGCCTTGCCGACCTCGGTCTGGACGAGGATGTAAGCCTGCACAGCCATCGTGGAACTCCTTCAGTAGACCGGACTGTGCCACGCTACCCGATGCGCCTCCTCACGTGCGCCGCTGCCTGCGACACAATGGCGGCTATGGCGACCAGTGCTCCGGACGAACCCACGATCGGCGACATCGGCGAGTTCGGCCTGATCGACCAGCTGCGCGCCGAGATCGGCGACAATCGCCACGTCCTGCTCGGTCCCGGCGACGACGCCGCCCACGTGTCGACCAAGGACGGCAGCTTCCTGGTGTCCACGGATCTGCTCATCGAGGGCCGGCACTTCCGCCGCGACTGGTCCTCGGCGCACGACATCGGCCGCAAGGCCGCGGCCTGCAACCTCTCGGACATCAACGCGATGGGCGGGGTCGCGACGGCGCTCACGGTGGGGTTCGGCGCGCCCGCAGAGCTGCCGGTGTCGTGGGCGCTGGAGATGATCCGCGGCTTCGAGGTCGAGTGTGCGCACGTCGGCGCCCATGTCGTCGGTGGCGACGTCACGGCGTCCGACAAGATCGTCATCGCCGTCACCGCGATGGGTGATGTCGTGCGTCCGGTGCTCCGGTCCGGAGCGCTCCCCGGCGACGTCGTGGCGTACGCCGGACAGCTGGGCCTCGCTGGTGCCGGGTTCGCCGCGCTCAGTCGCGGTTTCCGGTCGCCCAAGGCTGCGGTCGAGGCGCATCGCGTTCCCCACCCGCCCTACGCCGCTGGCCCACAGGCCGCCGGTGCCGGCGCGACCGCCATGACCGACATCAGCGACGGGTTGCTCGCCGACCTGGGGCACATCGCCGACGCGAGCGGCGTGGCGATCGACCTCGTCTCGTCGACGTTCGAGATCCCCGAGCCGGTGGCGACGGTCAGCGAGGCGCTCGGCGTCGACGCCCTTACGTTCATGCTGACCGGCGGCGACGACTACGCGCTGGTCGCCACGTTCAGCTCACAGGCCTCGCTGCCCGAGGGCTGGACCGCGATCGGCGCGGTCTCCGACGGAGCCGGGATCCTGGTCGACGGCAAGGCGTACGAGGGTCCGGCAGGTCACCAGCACTTCAGGTGATTTGTCATGGTCGGCTCTCAGGTGCGCGACCTAGCGTGGTGACATGAAGTCAGCAACGACGGCGAGTCGGACGGCGGTGCTGGTCTGCCAGGGGCGGGCCGTCGCCGACATGTGGGACGACGTCGGGCCGTTCTCCGACCCGACAGCGGCGCGGCTGCTGCTCGACGACGAGCGGGTCGCCGTCGACCTGGCCAGTGACGACGCGCCGCCTCCGGGGTGGGGCCTGCGCATGGAGTGGGAGATGCTGCGCGCGACTGCTGAGGTGATCGTGCCGAGGACCGTGGCGATCGACGATGCCGTGCGCGAGCGGGTCAGCGACCAGGTCGTGATCCTCGGTGCCGGCCTGGACGGACGCGCGTGGCGCATGACCGAGCTGGCCGGATCGGACGTCTTCGAGGTCGACCATCCCGCGTCGCAGCAGGCGAAGCGGTCCAGGGCAGAGGGGATGACGCCTGCCGCTCGGGACGTGCGGTTCGTGCCCGTCGACTTCGGCCGCGACCGGCTTGACGAGGCGCTGGTCGCGCAGGGACATCGCACCGACGGGCCGACGACCTGGGTCTGGGAGGGCGTCGTGCCCTATCTCGACCGTACGGACGTGGAGGCCACGATGCGCGTCATCGATGACCTGTCCGCCCCCGGAAGCCGACTGATCGTGAACTACCAGGCTCCCTCGACGTCCGCGGCGCTCGGCCGCCTGGTGATGGGCGCGATGACGACCCTGAGTCGCCGGCCCAACCCGCTGGCGGGTGAGCCGACGAGGTCGACCTGGACCGCTGAGGCGATGCGAGAGCTGCTCGAGACACACGGGTTCACGGTTGCTCGCGACGACGACCTGTTGGCGCTCGCCGTGGAATCGGGTCGGCCGGTCAGGCAGCGACGATCGCTGGCCAACGGCCGGGTCGTGGTGGCCGACCTCAGCTGAGCCAGTACCGGCGCTTGGGGATGTGGGCCACGCCGGGCACGATCCCCTCGAGGACGCCCCCGTTGGCTTCGATGACCCTGGCTGACGCGAGGTTGTCGTCGTCACAGGTGACCAACGCGGGGCTGATGCCCCGGTCCCTCAACAGCTCGACGGACTGTCGCAGGATCTCCTTGGCATACCCGCGACCACGGAACTGCGGGCGTACGGCATAGCCGATGTGGCCGCCGAGGGTCCGCAGGAAGTCGTTGAGCTCGAACCGCAGTGACGACCGGCCGACGACGACCCCGTCGACATCGGCGACGAGATCGGCGTTCGCGACGAAGTCGCCGGGCAGGTCACGGCCTTCCTCCCACCCGCGGACGAGCGCGACGTAGTCCGCCCAGGGCAGGTCGGGGCGATAGCGGTAGGACCAGTGACCACCTTCGGCCGCCATCTCGGTGACGGCCGCGATCGTGTCGGCCTCGTCGCCCAGGGCGAGGCGACGCAGGACCAGGCTCAATGGATCTTCGCGAACGGCTGCGCGGCCTCGAGCTCGTACGCCAGCTCCAGCAGGGTCTGCTCGTCACCGTGGTCGGCCGAGAAGTGCACGCCGATCGGCATGTCGGCCGACGAGCGGCCGAGGGGCAGGGAGATGGCAGGACCGCCCGAGGCGTTGTTGAGCGGGGTGAACGCCGCGTACTGCACCAGGCGCTCGAACATGACGGCGAAGTCGACGGCAGGGGAGAGGTAGCCGAGCTCCGGCGTCGCGTAGGCCAACGTCGGCGACAGGACCACGTCGACGTCGGCGAACGCGGCGCGATAGCGCTGCTCCGACCGCTTCAGGCCGCGGATCGCCGTCGGTGTGCGCCACGCCTGGCGGACGAACCGTCGCGCCAGACCGCGGGTGAACGGGTCAGTCAGCGTCTTGTCGAAGTCGGGGCTCATGACCCGGCGGCCGAAGTGCTGGGTCGAGAACGCCAGCAGGCCCCAGTAGTGCTTGAAGTCCTCCATGAACGCCTTGCCGACCGGGAGCGGCACCTCGACAACGTGGTGTCCCAGTGAACCGAGCAGGTCGGCCGTCGCCAGCACAGCCTTGCGGGTGTCCTCGTCGGTCGGCTTGCCGGTGATCGAGTCGATGATCAGCCCGACCTTGAGGCGGCGGTCGGACGGGCCCTCGACGAGCCCGAGGGGCCTGAGGCCGGTCGCGGGGCGATAGGCCTGCGTCGCCGCCATGAAGTGGGCGGTGTCGCGCACCGTGCGCGTGACGACGCCGTTGGAGATGATGTCGACCGGCAGCTTGGCGGCCTCCGCGGCGGGCACCACGCGCCCACGGGTCGGCTTGAGCCCGACGAGGCCACATGCGGCCGCGGGGATGCGGATCGAGCCGCCACCGTCGTTGGCGTGCGCGATGGGCACGACGCCGGACGCGACCAGGGCCGCGGCGCCTCCGGAGGACGCGCCAGCGGAGTAGCCGGTGTTCCACGGGTTGCGCGTCGGCGGCAGCGTGGCGTACTCGGTCGTGGCGTTGAAGCCGAACTCCGGCATCGTGGACTTGCCCAGCACGGTGAACCCGGCGGACAGGAACTGCTCGGTGAATGGCGCGTGTGCCGCGGCCGGGCGCGCCTTGACCGCGAGGGAGCCCTGGTCCGACGGCAGGCCGGCGAAGTCGGTGTTGTCCTTGACGAACGTGGGAACGCCCGCGAACACGCCCTCGGCGGGGTGCTCGGCGGCGGCCAGGCCGCGCTCGAAGTCGGCGTGCTGGATCGCGTTGAGCTCGGGATTAACCCGCTCGGCGCGGGCTATGGCGGCCTCGGCTGCCTCGCGGGCGCTGATCTGCCCTGCGGCAACAGCAGCGGCGACCCCGACAGTGTCGAGGTCGCCGAGTGCGTCGTCACCGAAGGCGTGGACGCGAATGCTTTTCTCGTTGGTCACGAGATGACTCTAGAGTCACTTCGCAGCCGTGAGCCAGCGGTCTAGCGAGAGACCTTGCCGGCCTTGATGCACGAGGTGCACACGTTGAGGTGCTTGGGGGTGCCCTCCACCACGGCGCGGACGCGCTGGATGTTGGGGTTGAAACGACGCTTGGTGCGTCGGTGCGAGAAGGAGACGTTGTGGCCGAAGCCAGGTCCCTTGGCGCACACGTCACAGACCGCAGCCACGGCGAACTCCTGAATGTTGAGACAACTTGGATGAATGGGGCTGCCACCGCGACCAGACGGTGCGACGACAACCGCTCAAGAATAGCCGAAGACCCGACGCCGACGCGAATCAGCCCGGCTGCTCCCCTCGAACCACGACGCCGACCGATAGCCTCGCCCCATGGGCCTCACCCTCAACCCCACGGCGTTCCGTGCGTGGACGCAGCTGTGCGCGGGGGCCCTGTCGTCGGCTCGGGCTGAGATCGACGCGCTCAACGTGTTCCCCGTGCCCGACAGCGACACCGGGACCAATGCCTACCTGACGTTCGCCTCGGGGGCCGACGCCGTCGCCGGCATGCCCGCCGACGTGTCGTTCGCCGAGCTCGTCAAGGCGTACGTCGACGGGCTCCTGACGGGTGCCAAGGGCAACACCGGCGTGATCCTCTCCCAGCTCGTACGCGCGTGCTTCCGCGACCTCGACCTCGCCGGTGGCGACGTCAGCGCCGACGACGTCGCCAAGGCATTCGTCGCTGCCTCCGACGCCGCCTGGGCAGCGGTCGGTGCGCCCGTCGAGGGCACGATCCTGTCGGTCGCCAAGGCCGCCGCCGAAGGCGCGACCGAGTCGGCCGCAGCGGGGATCGACGGCCGCACGGTCTTCGGCGAGGCCGCCCGTGCCGCGCGCGAGGCGCTCGCCCGTACGCCCGAGCAGATGCCGCTGCTGGCGCGCGCCGGTGTCGTCGACGCCGGCGGACGCGCGCTTGTCGTCGTGCTCGACGCCACCGAGCAGGCCCTGACCGGCCGCATCCCCACGCCCGCCGCGAGCACGATCCCGGTGCCGGCCGTGGGCGCCGGTGACGACCTGAGCGCCGACGGTCCGTCGTACGAGGTCATGTATCTCCTCGAGGCCGACGACGACCGCATCGCCGACTTGCGCGCATCGCTGCTGCCCCTCGGCGACTCGCTCGTCGTCGTGGGCGGTGACCGGCTCTGGAACGTCCACGTGCACGTCGACGACGTCGGTGCCGCGATCGAGGCCGGCATCGCGGTGGGCCGGCCCTATCGCATCGCCGTCACCCACTTCGCCGACCAGATGGCGCAGTCGCCGCGCAGCGGCCGTGTCGTGATCGCCGCGACGACCGGCGAGGGCCTCACGGCGCTCTGTGCCGAGGCCGGTGCGATGACGCTGGAGTTCACCCGCGAGCGTCCCCTGACGATCGCCGAGATGAGCGCGTCGCTGCGGGACGCCGGTGCGGACGAGGTCATCGTGCTGCCCAACAACCAGCGGTACGTCCGACAGTTCGAGGCGGCCGCACAGGCCGCCCGGCAGGACGGCATCCGCGTCGCGGTGATCCCGACGCACGCCCAGGTGCAGGGGCTCGCCGCCCTCGCGGTGCACGATCCCGGACTCGGCTTCGACGAGGTCGTCGTGGCGATGTCGAGCGCGGCAGCCCACACGCAGCACGGGGCCGTCACGATCGCCACCGAGCCGGGCATGACGATGGTCGGCCCGTGCGACGTCGGCGACGTGCTGGGCGTCGTGGCGGGCGACTTCGCGGTCGTCGGCCAGGACATCCTCGCGGTGGCCTACGAGGTTATCGATCGCATCCTGTCACCTGCCGGTGAGATGCTGACCGTCGTGATGGGCGACGGTGCCGAGGGGCTGATCGAGGAGTCGATCTCGCAATACCTCCGCACGCTGCGCCCCGACGTCGACCTCGTGGTCTACGACGGCGGCCAGGAGAACTACCCGCTGTTCATCGCGGTGGAGTAAATGCGGGCCTCTGACCTGCGGAAACGCCTAGGTGTTTGTACCTGAGAACAGAATCTCGCAGGTCTAATTACGTCGCTTTGATGGTTGCGGCCGTCACTTCCACCGTGTGTTTCGCGAGTTTGATGAGTGCGTCCTTGTCGTACTTGAAGTCCTCATCCAGCCGCTTCAAGAGCGTCTTCTCGGCATCCCTCTTCTTTGATGCGCCCTCAAAGTCCTGCTCCGAAATTAGTTCTTCCTTCTCGCGTCGAAGCCGGACAAGCGACTCTTGTTCCCAAGGGCTCACCTCCTTAATGAAGCCTTCGTAAAGAGTCGTCAATTCGGCTACGGCCTTCTTGCAATCGTCTGACCCATAGGCCAAAACCACAGGTCGAACATCGGCTAGATGCTTGTAGTCCTCCCACACATCCAAGGCGAGCCGTGACGGAGTATGCGCTTGGCGTTCGATGCTGTCAGCAACCGAGATGAGATCCAGATAGGCGTCAATCTTCCGATCGAAAGTCCGCGCCTCAAATCCCTGCTTTGCATCGTGCCGTCTCTGCCCCACAGCTTGGATGAGGTTCACGAGAAGAGACGCGATAGCGACAGCAGACGAAGCAACGATGGAGATCTGTGCGGTGGTCATCAAATCAGTCTGGCGCAGCGTGCCGACGAGAAACGCAGAACTGCGACTTCACGGACAGTAGGGTTCCGAGCATGGAAAAGGTTGTCGTCGCAATTCTCACCTTCATTGCAGCGACGCTCCCGGTTGTCGTGGCCTTGCTCTCGCGCAACCGCGATCTTGCCTATATGAGAGAGCAAGCGGCCACGTTCAAAGAACTTCCCAAAGGCAAGGCGAAGGAAATTCTCCGCTCGGAAATCATCCGCAGCGCTGAGTGGTACGAAGTCGACAGAAACCACGAGTGGCGGCGCGACACCCTCCGCAAAACCGGACTTTTCTACCTCGCTGCTTGGTCACTGATCGCGCTTGCGGGCGCTGTGGACTACTACAAGTTGGACGGTGCCAACCCGCTGAGTCACGGAACCTACCTCCAAGTCAGAAGCATTCTGCTGATGTGTGCTCTGATTTCCTTCGTTTTGGCGCTAGCCCTGTTGGCGATGTTCTACGTGGATTTTGTGAAGGACATGAACGGGCGACGGTTGGAGCGTAAGGCGCGCAAAGCCGAGAAGGCCGCTAAGTCACCGGAGTTGGACGATCCGCAAGAAACCCAGGGCTGAGCAGGTGGACCTGTGTCTTGGGACCGACACCGCGAGCAAACGCCCGCAAGCACGACTGATCGTTAGCGAGCGTGGCAAGCGAGACATTAGGTCGCCCCATCTCTTGGTACTTCTCAACCGCGTCGGCCACGGTCGGGGTCACTCGTCTTGGCATGATGCCTCCTAGGTGTTGCATGGAGCACCTGGACGCCGCCGCTGATTTTCATTGCACCAGTTAAGGAAACCGTTGAAATGACACCAATTAATCACTTCTTCGCGACCTTCGCGGTGGAGTGATGGTCGAGCTCTCGACCAAGCTGGTCAACGTGATCGGCGACAAGACCACCAAGCCGCTCACCAAGGCGTTCGACATGGTCGTCGTCGAGGACCTGCTGCGGCACTATCCGCGTCGCTACGCCGAGCTCGGCAAGCTCACGGACCTGTCCAAGCTCGAGGTCGGCCAGCACGTCACGATCATGGCGCGGGTCGCGTCGGCCAAGAACTACTCGTTCGGTCCGGGCGGCCGGCGCACGCGCACCGAGGTCGTCGTCTCGGACGGCACGGGGCACCTGACGCTGACGTTCTTCCAGCAGGCGTGGCGGCTCAAGACCATGGAGACGGAGTCGCTGGGCCTCGCGGCCGGTGTGGTCACGCTGTTCAACGGCAAGCTGCAGCTGACGCACCCGGACTGGGAGCCCCTCCAGGAGTCCGCCGACCTCATGGACAGCTCGCGGCTGGGTCGCGGTGTCATCCCGATCTACCGGGCCACTGCCGCCATGCCCTCGTGGAAGATCGAGCACTGCGTCGCGATGTGCCTCGACGCTCTCGGTCCGCTCGACGACCCGCTGCCCGACGAGGTGCGCACGGCGCACGGGTTCTTCGACCTCAAGGGGTCGTTCGAGGCGATCCACCGGCCGCGCAACGCCAAGGACTGGCAGGGCGCTCGCGACCGGTTCCGGTTCGAGGAGGCGTTCGTCGTCCAGACGATCTTCGCCCAGCGCCGCAACGCGCTCGAGCACGAGCGAGCGGCCTCGCGACCGGTGGCGCCGGGGGGCCTGCGCGAGCGATTCGAGCAGCAGCTGCCGTTCGAGCTCACCGCCGGCCAGAAGTCCGTCATCGAGGAGATCTCGGCGGACCTCGGGCGTACGCACCCCATGCACCGGCTCCTGCAGGGTGAAGTGGGCTCCGGCAAGACCATCGTCGCGCTGCTCGCGATGCTGCAGGTCGTCGACGCGGGCGCGCAGACCGCCCTCCTGGCGCCGACCGAGGTGCTCGCCGCGCAGCACTATCGCGCCATCACCGCGATGCTCGGTGACCTCGCCAAGGGCGGCATGTTCGGCGGCGCCGACGGAGCCACCCGCGTCCGCCTGCTGACCGGCTCGCAGGGCGCCAAGGCCCGCAAGGAGTCGTTGCTCGACGCGGCGTCAGGGGAGGCCGGCATCGTGATCGGCACGCACGCCCTGATCCAGGACCACGTGCAGTTCGCCGAGCTCGGCCTGCTGGTGGTCGACGAGCAGCACCGGTTCGGCGTCGAGCAGCGGGCCGCGCTGGTCGACCGTGCCGAGGTCACGCCCCACGTGCTCGTCATGACCGCGACGCCGATCCCGCGCACGCTCGCGATGTCGGTGTTCGGCGACCTCGAGGTGTCCACGCTCCGCGAGCTGCCGGCCGGTCGTCAGCCGATCCAGACGACGGTGGTGCCCTACAACGAACGCCCGCAGTGGCTCGAACGCGGCTGGCAGCGCGTACGCGAGGAGGTCGGCCGCGGCCGTCAGGCGTACGTCGTGGTGTCCCGCATCGGCGAGGGCGACGACGGCGGCGAGAAGGACACCACGTCGCTCCTGGAGCTGCGCGAGGAGCTCGAGGGTGGCGCCCTGCACGGCCTGCGACTCGGCAGCCTGCACGGCCGGATGGCGCCCGACGAGAAGGACGCGACGATGAACGCGTTCGCGCGCGGCGAGATCGAGGTGCTCGTGGCGACGACCGTCGTCGAGGTCGGCGTCGACGTGCCCAACGCCACCGTCATGGTCGTCATGGACGCCGACCGCTTCGGCATGTCGCAGCTGCACCAGCTACGGGGCCGCGTCGGCCGAGGATCCGAGGCGGGGCTGTGCCTGCTGGTCACCGCCTCAGAGGTCGACTCACCGGCTCGCGAGCGGCTCGACGCGGTGGCGTCCACCTCCGACGGGTTCGAGCTGTCCCGCCTCGACGTCGAGCTGCGGCGCGAGGGCGACGTCCTGGGCGCGCGACAGTCTGGCATCCGGTCGAGCCTGCGGCTGTTGTCGGTGGTCAAGGACGGCGAAGTCATCGAGGAGGCCAGGCGGGTCGCCGACGCGATCGTCGAGGGCGACCCGACGCTCGCCTCGCACCCGGGTCTGGCCGCCGCGGTGCACGAGCTCGAGCGGTCCGAGCAGGCCGACTACCTGGAGCGCACGTGACACGCATCATCGCGGGCACCTACGGCGGGCGGCGGATCCAGACGCCTAAGGGCGACGGCACGAGGCCGACGTCCGACCGGGTCCGTGAGGCGATGTTCTCGTCGATCGAGTCCGAGCTCGGCGGCTTCGCCGGTCTGCACGTCCTCGACCTGTTCGCCGGCTCGGGAGCGCTGGGTCTCGAAGCGCTGTCCCGCGGGGCCACGTCGGCGCTGTTCGTGGAGTCCGATTCCCGCGCAGCCGCCGTGATCAAGGCCAACGCCAAGGACCTCGGTGCCACTGGCGCGGTCGTCGTCCGCGGCACGGCCGGCGGGTTCCTCGAGCGGGAGCCGGACCGTCCGTTCGACCTCGTCTTCCTCGACCCGCCGTACGCCTTGCCGACCGAGCAGCTGGCCGGCTTGGTCCGGCGAGCGTACGAGCTGTCAGCCGACAACGCACTGTTCGTCGTCGAGCGCGCGACCCGCGACCCATTCACCTGGCCGGAGGGTGTCGAAGGTCTCCGCGACAAGAAGTACGGCGAGACGACCGTTTGGTACGGTCGCTGACATGACGAAGGTCGTGTGCCCAGGCTCGTTCGACCCCGTGACCAACGGTCATCTCGACATCATCGGGCGCGCCTCACGACTGTTCGACGAGGTCGTCGTCGCGGTGCTCGTCAACGAGAGCAAGCGGGGCCTGTTCACGATCGACGAGAGGCTCGCGCTGCTCGACCGGGCCACCTCGCAGCTCCCCAACGTGACGACGGCGTCCTTCAATGGCCTGCTGGTCGACTTCTGCACCGACAACGGGGTCTCCGCCATCGTCAAAGGCCTGCGCGCCGTCACCGACTTCGACTACGAGCTGCAGATGGCGCAGATGAACGGCAGCCTGACAGAGGTCGACACGCTCTTCATCCCGACGACTCCGGAGTACTCCTTCCTGGCGTCGAGCCTCGTCAAGGAGGTCGCCAAGCACGGTGGCGACGTCTCCCGCCTCGTGCCCGACTTCGTGCTGACCGAGCTGAAGGCCAAGTACGCCTGAGGTCGAGCGAGCTCTGCGAGGGAGCGCCGAAGGCGGGTTGAGCGATCACGCCGAAGGCGTCAGGTGACGAAACCTGGCGAGAATACTCAATGAGGCGACCGATGTGTGGTTTCGAGGCTACGGCCGCGGGCGGCCTCCGCACCTCAACCACCGAAAGGCCTCAGTCCGGGAGCTGGGGGACGGCGAGGTGCTCCCGCTTGCCGAGCTGGACGGCGCGACGCAGCGACTTCGAGCCGTACTTGTCGCGCACCGCGTCGATCGCCTCGTCGAGCTGCGCACCGCTCGTGACGTCGAGCGGCAGCGCCAGCTGAGCCGGGTTGTCGTCGAGCGAACCCACGGAGACCCCGATCAAGGTGAGCCCGCGCTCCTTGATCGCTCCCTCGCGTGACCTGAGCAGCAACCGGGCGACCTCGAGCACCGTCGTGTTGTGTGCGGTGGGCCGGGCCAGCGTGTGGGAGCTCGTCGACCCGGTGAAGTCGCCGAACCGCAGCCGGATCGTCACGGTGCTGCCCGTACGCCCGGCAGCGCGCATGCGTCCGGTCACGCGGTCGACGAGGGTCAGCAGCGCGAGGTCGATCTCGTCGGGGGAGTGCGGGCCACGGCCGATGGCGTGCTGGGCGCCCATCGAGCCGCGCCGCTTGCCGACGACGACCGGTCGTGGATCACGGTTGTGCGCCAGGGCGTAGAGGTGGTGACCCGATCCGGGACCCAGCAGCTGCACGAGCTCGACCTCGTAGAGGTTGGCGACGTCGCCGACCGTGACGATGCGGGCGTCGCGGAGCTTCTGGGAGGTGACCTTGCCGACGCCCCAGAGCCGCTCCACCGGCAGCGCGTGGAGGAACTCGAGCTCCTTCTCGACGGGGACGACGAGCATGCCCTCGGGCTTGGAGACCGCGCTCGCGACCTTGGCGAGGTACTTGGTCCGGGCGACGCCGACCGAGATCGGCAGCCCGACCTTGGTGCGCACGTCGTGGCGCAGCTGTTCGGCGATCGACGACGGCAGGCCGCGGATGCGTCGCAGCCCGCCGACCTCGAGGAACGCCTCGTCGATCGACAGGCCCTCGACGACGGGAGTCGTGTCGCGGAACACGTCGAACACGTCGCGACTCGCCTGCGTGTAGGCCTTCATGCGCGGAGGCACGACGATCGCCTCGGGGCACAGCCGTAGGGCCTGCCGCCCACCCATGGCCGTACGGACGCCGCGAGCCTTGGCCTCGTAGCTCGCCGCCAGCACGACACCGCCGCCGACGATGACCGGGCGGCCGCGTAACGAGGGATCGTCGCGCTGCTCGACCGACGCGTAGAACGCGTCGAGGTCGGCGTGCAGGACGGTACCCTCGGTCATACCCGCATCGTGTCATCCGTCAGGGACAAACGGACTGCGGTCCCTAGCGGCGGAGCCGCGGGAGGGAGCGCAGCGACCGAAGGGCGATTGGCCTCGGCTGGGCCCGGCGGGTTACGATTCTCTTCGGCCTGTTCGCAGGTTGAAGTTTTGTCGTGCACTTGGACAGATGGGCAAGCCGTGCTTTCGGGACCATTGGTTTTCGACACCCACGAGATGGGTCGCAAACCGGGCGCCGAACGTACGTTCACCCTGACGGTCCCGGCGCCGGCAGACATGGGTTACGACGTCTACAGCGTTCCCGAGGATTCCCCGATGGAGATCGAGCTCCGGCTCGAGGCCATCATGGAAGGTGTTCTGGCAACAGGCACCATCTCGGCGCGGGCCGTGGGCGAGTGTGTGCGGTGCCTGGACCCGATCGACGAAGCTGTCGTGGTGGGATTCCAGGAGTTGTACCTCTACGAGGCGCCTTCCGATCCGGAAGAGGCCGAAGAAGAGGAGTTTGTCCTCGAGGACGACCTGCTCGACCTCGAGACCGTCCTGCGGGACGCGGTGGTGCTCGCACTGCCGCACAACCCGTTGTGTGGTCCGGAGTGTCCGGGATTGTGCCCCGAATGTGGAGCACGGCTCGCGGACGATCCAGATCACACACACGGTGAGGCGATCGACCCGAGGTGGGCATCGTTGAGCCAGCTGGCGGAGCAACCGGTCCCGCCAGCCGACCAGACAGGGTCGGACATCACGTCCGACGACAGCAAGGAGTAGATCGTGGCAGTCCCGAAGAGGAAGACATCGCGCAGCAACACGCGCCATCGTCGTGCACAGTGGAAGACCACCAAGACCGCGATCGTCGACTGCGCGAACCCTGCGTGCGACTCGAAGGTGCAGCCGCACCACGCGTGCACCAAGTGCGGACAGTACGGAGCTCGCGGCGAGCGTCGCCAGGTCCTCTGATCTCTGCAGCATTCAGTGCTGATGGGCTCCGGCAGGTTCTCGGTGTGGAGGACCTGGATGCGGAGCTCCTTCAGCATGCCCTGACGCATCGCTCGTACGCGTACGAGAACGGTGGCGTCCCCAACAACGAGCGCCTCGAGTTCCTCGGCGACTCGGTGCTGGGGCTCGTCGTCACCGACACGCTCTTCACCGAGCACCCCGAGCTTCCCGAGGGCCAGCTCGCCAAGCTCCGCGCTGCCGTCGTCAGCGCCAAGGCGCTCGCCGAGGTGGCTCGCACCCTCGGCATCGGCGACCACGTACGCCTCGGACGTGGCGAGGAAGCCACCGGCGGCCGCGACAAGGCCTCGATCCTGTCGGACACCGTCGAGGCGCTCCTGGGCGCGATCTACGTGCAGTTCGGCATCGAACGCTCCGCCGAGGTCATCCACCGCATCTTCGACCCGGTGATCGCCGTGGCCGCCGAGCTCGGCGCCGGGCTCGACTGGAAGACGTCGCTCCAGGAGATCGCCGCCAACAACGACCTCGGTGTGCCGCACTACGTGCTCGAGGGCACCGGCCCGGATCACGACAAGTCGTTCACCGCCGAGGTGCATGTCGGCGACCGGGTCTTCGGTGGCGGCAGCGGCCGCTCCAAGAAGGAAGCCGAGCAGATGGTCGCCGAGATCGCCTGGCGAGCGATCAGTGCCGGGCTCGAGAGTTCTGTCGCCGATCACGCCTAGGCTGTGATCCGTGCCAGAGCTGCCTGAGGTCGAGGTCGTACGCCTCGGCATCGCCGAGCACGTCGTCGGCCGCACGATCACCCACGTCGTCGTGCACGACGCCCGCTCGGTGCGCCGGCACCTCCCCGGGCCGACCGACTTCACCGACCGTCTCCAGGGTCGTACGGTCGTCGGCGCCGCACGGCGCGGCAAGTACCTCTGGATGCAGCTCGACCAGGGCGACGCCGTCCTGTGCCACCTCGGCATGAGTGGCCAGTTCCTCATCTCCGAGGCCAATGCTCCGCCGCCCCGCCATCTGCGCATCGCCCTGACCCTCGACGACGGGCGTGAGCTGCGGTTCGCCGACCAGCGCATCTTCGGCGGCATGTCGTTCAGCGAGGACGGTGCCGAGCTGCCGCCCGAGATCGCGCACATCGCCCGCGACCCGCTCGACCCCCTCTTCGACGCCGGTGAGTTCGCCACCCGCCTGCGCAAGCGCGAGACCGGCGTCAAGCGCGCGATCCTCGACCAGACCTTGATCTCCGGCGTCGGCAACATCTACGCCGACGAGTCCTTGTGGCGCACCCCGTTGCACTACGCCCGCAACACCCGGCACCTGCGCTCCCGCGAGGTCGAGGGCCTGCTGGTGCACATCGGCGAGGTCATGCTCGAGGCGCTGGCGCAGGGCGGCACGTCGTTCGACACCCTCTACGTCAACGTCAACGGCAACAGCGGCTACTTCGAGCGCTCCCTGCAGGCCTACGGGCAGGAGGGCGAGCCGTGCCAGCGCTGCGGCACGCCGATCCGCCGCGACGCCTTCATGAATCGCTCGTCCTACTGGTGCCCGACGTGCCAGCCGAGGCCGCGCAACGGCAAGTTCTGACTACGCTGGGCCGCGTGAGCCTCACCTTGCAGCCGATGTCTGACGAGTACTTCGCGGCGTGGAACGAGCGCCTGATCGTGGAGTACGCGCGCGAGAAGGTCGAAGCCGGTCTCTGGCCCGAGGAGCACGCGCTCGAGCTGTCCAAGGCCGAGCAGGCCGAGAGCCTCCCAGAGGGCAGGGCGACCTCGGGCCACGACCTGTTCGTCGGCGTCGTCGACGGAGAGGTCGCGGGCAACCTCTGGCTCTACACAGACCCCAAGCAGCCCGTTCAGAGCACCTACATCTATGACATCGAGATCCTCGAGCCGCATCGCGGGCGCGGTCTCGGGCGCGCATTGCTCGAGGCAGCGGAGTCGTGGTGCGCCGAGCACGGCAGCGTCTCCGTACGCCTCAACGTGTTCGCCCCCAACACGACCGCCAGGGCACTCTACGAGTCAGCGGGCTACGCGCCGACCAGCACACACATGATGAAGCGGATCTCGCCGGCGTGACCGACGCACCCTACGGCGACGAGGCCCGCGCGCGTTTCGTCGACGAGCCGCCCAAGCGTTCAGGCCGTACGCCGTTCGAGCGTGACCGGGCCCGCGTGGTGCACTCGGCCGCGTTGCGCAGGCTGTCGGCCAAGACGCAGGTCATGGGCGCCGGTTTCGACGACTTCGTACGCAACCGGCTGACCCACACGCTCGAGGTCGCCCAGGTGGCGCGCGAGCTCGGCAAGGCGCTCGGCTGCGATCCCGACATCGTCGACTCGGCGGCGTTGGCGCACGACCTCGGTCACCCGCCCTTCGGTCACAACGGTGAGGCGGCCCTCGACGAGGCGGCACAGTCGTGCGGAGGGTTCGAGGGCAACGCCCAGACGCTGCGCATCCTCAGTCGGCTCGAGTCCAAGGCGTTCGCGGGCGACGGCTCCAGCGTCGGCCTCAACCTGACGCGCGCGACGCTCTCGGCGTGCGTGAAGTATCCGTGGCTTCGTGGCGAGGCACCCGACGCCAGCGGGAAGTTCGGCGCGTACGCCGACGACGTCGCGGTCTTCGAGTGGCTGCGCGAGGGCGCACCCGCGAAGCGCCGACCGATCGAGGCGCAGGTCATGGACCTTGCGGACGACATCGCCTACTCGGTGCACGACGTCGAGGACGGGGTCGTCGGGGGCTGGTTCGTGCTGCGCTCCGGTGAGCTCGACCGCGAGGCGATCCACGGTGTCGCACGGGACTGGTACGACCCGACCGCCTCCGACGACCGGCTCGACGCCGCGCTGGGCCGCCTCCAGGAGATGCCGGAGTGGCCGACCACGCCGTTCGACGGCAGCCGTGCCGCCCGGGCCGTCCTCAAGAGCCTCACGAGCGCGCTGATCGGCCGGTTCGCGCACGAGGCCGAGCTTGCGACCGTCGAGGCGTGGGGCGCCGGTCCGCTCATACGTTTCGCCGCCGACCTCGAGGTGCCTGATGACACGCGTGACGAGATCACGGTGCTGAAGTCGATCGCCGCGCACTACGTCATGCGCTCGGACGACCGAGCCGGGCCCTTGAGTCGCCAGCGCGAGCTGCTGCTGGCGCTCGTCGAGGTGCTCGACAAGTCGGACGGTCAGGAGCTCGAGGCGGAGTTCGCCCTCGACTTCGCCCAGGCCGCTGACGACGCGGCCCGTCGCAGGGTCGTGATCGACCAGGTCGCCAGCCTCACGGACGCCTCCGCGCGTACGTGGGCCCTCCGCCTGCTCAATTGACCGCGTGGCTCAGCGTCCGACGGCCTTGAAGTCGACGTAGTGCAGGTAGTGGTCCGACAACGTGTTGTTGACCAGCTGGGAGTACGCCTCGACCGCCGCGTTGTGCCGGAACAGGTCGACGTCGATCGGCTTGCCGAGCCGTTTCGGTCCCCAGCCCGTCGCCGTGCGGAGGCCGTAGTTGGTGCGCTTGGGGGCGTGCTTGCCCGCCGAGATCCAGTTGAGCTCCTCGGCGGCGTCCTCGGCCGTCGGGAGGTTGCCGTCGCCGGTGACGAACAGGTTCGCCCAAGGGACCTTGTACTTGTTGGCCAGTGCAAGGGCGCTCTGCAGCACCTCGGCCAGCTGTTGTCGCTGCACCGCGTGACCCTGGTTCTCGTTGTGGAACGACACGGCCAGGCACCGCGTGCCCTTGAACGTGTACGCCGTCCACACCCACGGCTTGTCGTCGTCGTGCAGCTCGGTGTGGACCCGCCCCAGCCCCGAGGCGATCTGCGAGCAGCCCTTGCCGAGGTAGATCTCGCGTCCCTTCCCGCCGCCCGCGATCCGGCGATAACCACCGGGCCTCAACGCCCGGTCCATCTCCCTCACGCTGTGGATCTCCAGCTCCTGCAGGCAGACGACAGTGGGTTTGAAGGTCAGGATCTTGGCGCCGATACGGGCGGCCCTCCGCCGAGCCGTCGCCGCACCGCGCCCGACGTGGTCGTACCCGGCGCAGTTCATCGAGAGGCTGCGCTGCGGGACCATGAAGTGATCGCTGGAGGCCACCATCGCCAGCGCCCTGATCGGCGTGGGGCCCGGAGTGCGGGACAGCCGGAGGAGCGTGGTGGGGCCGGGGAACCCGTCGGCGTTGTCGCCGATCCAGCCCTGCGCCTCCTGGAACAGCTTCACGGCGGCCCGGTCCACCTCTGTGAAGTGTGGTCCGGGACCCAACGCGTACGGAGAAGGGATCCCCAACGCCGCGAGATGCAGCTCGAGTCTCTCGCCGAGCCAGGTCACGTGTGGCCCGCGGGCGTCCAGGAAGTACGCCGCCGGGTCCATTCGGTCCGTCGAGATCGAGCCGGGTCGGTCCGTCAGCGTGATCCCGTCGCCTGTCACGACGATGTAGCCGAGCAGCTTCTTGCCCCACGCCTTCTCGACGGAGCGGATCGAGACCTTGCCGCGGCGACCGTCGTGCGGCTGGTCGGTCGAGTACTCCTTGCCGCCGCCGGCACTGATCGCGACGTGGCCGGCGCGGCCGCCGACCGACTTCGCTCCCGGCCGCGGCGCGTGGAAGAGCATTGCCCCTGCGGGGACCTTGGCGGGGTCGGACGTCTTGACGACCTTGCCGTGCTCGACCGCGGCGAGCCAGAAGTTGATCGCCCACGCCCTGCCGTTGCCACCCCACCTGAACGGTCCGGTCAGCCCGAAGATCTCGGCGACCTCGGCCAGGCACATGCCGACCTCGTTGCGGTGGCCGTCGAGATGCTTCGCCCGCGCCAGCGCCTCTGACATCGTCCGTCGTGCATACGTCACCATGAGACCTCCATGAGCCCCCGGTGAAACCCTTGCCATGTCAAGGAGAAGTGCACGTCACGCTACTCCTGGCAACGTCCGGTGTCAGAGAAATGACGGGTCCGCACGACGTACGTCCGGGTGCTCGCATGTGTCGCGTGCCATGACCCGGTTCGGCCGTGGGTGGTGGCGACTAACATTCACCCCATGGCCGGACGCATCAAGGACGACGACATCCAGCTCGTCCGCGAACGCGCCCGCATCGACGAGATCGTCGAGCAGTACGTCACGCTCAAGAACGCCGGCGGCGGCTCCCGCAAGGGGCTCTGCCCGTTCCACGACGAGAAGTCGCCGTCGTTCAACGTACGACCGGTGCAGGGCTTCTATCACTGCTTCGGCTGCGGGGCGTCGGGCGACGTCTACAAGTTCCTCATGGAGATCGAGGGGCTGACATTCGTCGAGGCCGTCGAGCGCTTGGCCGTCAAAGTCGGCATCACGCTGCACTACGAAGAGGGCGCCAGCACCGGTCCGCGCCGCGATCCGCAGCAGCGGCCGAGACTCCTCGAGGCCCATCGCGAGGCCGGCGCGTTCTACGCCGCCGCGTTGCAGAGCTCCGCCGACGCCGAGGTCGGCCGCCAGTTCGTCAAGGACCGCGGCTTCGACCAGAGCGTCGCCGAGAAGTTCGGCATGGGGTTCGCGCCACGCGGGGGAGAGGCGCTGGTCGCCCACCTCAAGGCCAAGGGCTTCACCGACGACGAGCTGATGGTCGGCGGGCTGGCCGCTCGGGGGTCGCGGGGACTCTACGACCGGTTCCGAGGTCGCCTGCTGTGGCCGATCCGCGAGATGACCGGCGAGATCATCGGCTTCGGCGCCCGTCGCATGTTCGACGACGACCGGGTCGAGGCTAAGTACCTCAACACCTCCGAGACGCCGATCTACAAGAAGAGCCAGGTGCTCTACGGTCTTGACCTTGCCCGCCGGTCGATCTCGTCATCGGGCCAGGCCGTGATCGTCGAGGGCTACACCGACGTCATGGCGTGCCACGAAGCCGGGGTCACGACCGCGGTGGCCACCTGTGGCACGGCCTTCGGCGAGGACCACGCGCGCGTCATGCGCCGGCTCATGCTCGACGACCAGGCCTTCCACGGCGAGGTCATCTTCACGTTCGACGGCGACGAGGCCGGGCAGCGCGCGGCGCTCAAGACGTTCAGCGGCGACCAGCAGTTTGTCGCCCAGACCTATGTCGCCGTCGAGCCGCGCGGCATGGACCCGTGCGACCTGCGCCTGGCCGAGGGCGACGCCGCGGTGCGCGAGCTCGTCGCCTCGCGCATCCCGCTCTATCGCTTCGTGCTCGACAACATGCTCGGCAAGTACGACCTCGATCGCGGCGACCAGCGCGTCGACGCCGTCCGCGAGGCCGTGGGGCTGGCGTCCGCGATCCGCGACAAGTCCAAGGTCGACGAGCTGCTCCGCGAGATCGCCGGGCGGGTCGGCACCGACATCGAGCAGGTCCGGGCCGAGCACCGCAAGCGTACGAGCGCGGGTCCTGCCAAGGTCGCCCAGCCGGTGTCGGGGGAGGCCGCTGCGCCGGTCGAGCCGCCCAGCCAGGCGGTCAGCTTCGGCGCGCCGCAGTTCTCCGACGAGCGCGAGGCGCTCAAGGCGATCGTGCAATACCCGCACCTCGCCAGGGAGCACGCCGACGAGCTCGACGACAACGACTTCACCCACTTCGTGTCCAAGTACCTCTGGAAGCACATCCAGGGCATGACCTGGCCGACCGGACCCGACTCCAACTGGCTGCCCAGGCTTGCCGAGTCGGTCCAGGACGAGGACGCTCGACGCGTGCTGTCGGTGGCCGCGGTCGAGCCGATGCGCGCACGCGAGAGCAACACCGCCGCGGTCGTGGCGTCGGTGATCCTCCGCCTCCAGATGCTGACCTGCGGCCGCCGGATCACCGAGATCAAGTCCAAGCTGCAGCGCACCAACCCGATCGAGCAGGCCGAGTCCTACAACCGTATGTTCGGCGAGCTCATCGCCCTCGAGCAGCAGTTCCGCACGTTGCGTGACCGCTCGCTCGGCGGCGACATCCCCAGCTGACGCACGTACGTCCGGCGGTCCACAGGGCGCGTCGACGGCACCTGCCTGCGCCGCCGCGCCGTCCGACGCTGGGGGCATGGACCGATTCGTACGTGAGCTGCTCTCCCTCCCGCCGATGGACGCTGCCGAGGAGCTGGCGCTGGCCCGGCTCGCGCGTCGGGGCGACCGCAAGGCGCGCGAGGCACTGATCACCGCGGGCATGCGCTCCGTGGCCATGCGCGCCCGCCTCCGGGGGTTCCACGGCGAGGAGCTGCGCGACGCCGTGCAGTCAGGTGCCGTCGGTCTGATCCGCGCGATCGACCGGTTCGATCCTGACCGTGGGGCTCGGCTCGCGACGTACGCCTGGCACTGGATCGGCTCCGCGATGACCGTGCAGCACCGTCCCGAGCAACCCCTCGGCGACGAGGACCGACCGGCACCGCAGGGCGAATCCGGCGATCTCGACCTGCTCGACGGCATGCCCGACGAGCTGGCCGAGGTCCTTCGCCTGCGGTTCGGAGTGGGCGATCCGCTGGCCGTGCCGATGCCCCGGCGGATCGTGGCCGAACGCCTCGGGCTGACCGTCGCTCAGGTGCGCAACGTAGAGGCCAAGGCGATGCGACAACTCCGGAGGCGGCTTGCTAAAGTAGTTGACCGTGCTCCTTCGCAAGAGGAGCCGATCCCCCATAGCTCAATTGGCAGAGCATTCGACTGTTAATCGGAGGGTTCTTGGTTCGAGTCCAAGTGGGGGAGCATCACCCGAACGGCGCCGATCTCGGCGCCGTTTCGTGGTTTCCGGGCACCTGTCGATCCGCGTCAGATCGACGGCGCTGGGTACGCGACCAGTGTGGACATCAAGCCCAAGGTCGAAGGGGTCGGCCGAGGTGCCGCGGCACTGACCGGCAAGGCGCTCGAGGGAGTCTTCGCTGCCACGGCGCGCCTCCGGCCCACGCGCAAGCCTCTGCACCCACGCGGTGAGCTGCACACGGCCAGCATCGAGATTTCAGGACTCCGGGACCGGATCGGCGTCCCGTGGATCGACGAGCCGGGCAGCTCCATCGGTCTCGCACGCGTGTCGCGCGCCATCGGGATCCCGAACGCGTTGCCGGACATCTACGGTCTGTCGCTGCGGTTGCCACTCTTCGGCGACGCGCACGCCGACATCCTCTTCGCCACGACAGGGCTGGGGCGCCTGTCGAGGTTCGTCCTCTTCCCCGCACAGCACCCGGGGCAGCGGGCGTACTCGACCCTGCTGCCGTACCGCACCTCGACAGGTCCTGTCGTCCTCGCGGCCGTGCCCGTGGCGCGCGACGGCCTGACGTTCGACCTCGCGTACGCCCGGCCCTCTGGTGCCTGGGAGTCCTTCGCCCGGATGACCCTGACCGAGGCGACGACGGACGAGTCGCCGTCGTTCGACCCGGTGCTCAACCAGCTGCCGGGGCTCGCCTACTACGACTGGGCCGCGGCGATGCGCGAAGGCGCCTACCGTGCGGCTCGTCGATCGCGCTCACGCTGAGGTCACTCGCCGAATGTCATCGAGAAGACCTCGAACGGGGTCGCGTGCGTGACGCCCAGGCGTGAACCGGTCGGCCGGGACATGCTCTCGAGGAACTCAGCCGGATCGAAGTTCTCCCAGCCCAGACCGTCGATGTACGCCTTGTGGGCTCTGAGCGACTCGACCCCACGGTCGAACGTCGCGGTGGTGTCCGCGCCGTGCTTGCCGTCCGGGGATCCAGCGGCCCAGACCTGCGTGACGCCACCCCACGGCTCGAGTCCGTCGACGAGCTGCTCGGGGAAGATCCACCGGTTGCCCGCGTCGCCCGCGCTGTTGAGCGCCGCCCGGCCGACGGCCATGTGGTCCGGCTGGTTGGGCATCGAGCCGCCCCACGTCTCGCGGAAGTTGTTGGTGATGATGACCTCCGGACGGTGCCGGCGTACGACCTCGGTGATCGCCCGGCGCAGCGGCACGCCGTACTCGACGACCCCGTCGGGGAGGCCCAGGAACTCCACCTTGTCGACGCCGACGATCTTGGCCGAGGCGATCTGCTCGGCGATGCGGATCTCACGGCACTCGTCGGGCGCGATGCCGTCGATGCCCGCCTCGCCGCTGGTCACCATGCAGTAGACGACGGTCTTGCCCTGGTCGGTCCAGCGCGCGATCGCCGCGGCTGCGCCGAACTCGACGTCGTCCGGGTGCGCGACGACCACGAGGGCGCGTTCCCAGTGCTCGCTGACAGGCTCGAGTGGTGTGGGTTCCATACGGTTAGGCTAAGCCCGCATTCCCAAGGGGAGGTAGCTCAGCTGGTTAGAGCAGGGGACTCATAATCCCTGGGTCGCGGGTTCGAGCCCCGCCCTCCCTACGATCGTCCGGTCACATGCCTTCGGACAGCGCGAGGATGTTGCCCTCGGAGTCCTTGAACCACGCAGCCCGGCCGTCATCGTCCGCCACGACGCCGTTCTCGGTCTTGAAGCCCGGGAAGTCGTACTCCTCGAAGACCACGCCCCGACCCCGCAGCTCCGTCATCTCGGCGTCGAGGTCCGGGGTGGCCCAGTTCATGGCGGTGTTCTGCGCCGTGCCGGCGAACTGCGTCTCGTAGAGCAGGAACTTCGTGCCGCCCGCACCTTGATAGATCAGCCCTTCACGTCGCTCCTCGACTGGCTCGAGCCCCAGCTTGTCCCGGTAGAACTCGCGCGCGCGGCCGAGATCCGAAGCGGGGACGACGGCATAGATTTCCAGATCGCTCAACATGACTTCTTCCTCTGCTTGTACCCCGGATCCGACGGTACGCCCGCCGATCGGTGAAGGCGATAGTCCTGTCTGGCCACTCGATGGGCCACAATCAGAGGCATGCGCGACGCGGTGATCTTCGACATGGACGGCACGCTGTGCGACACCACGACGATCGAGCACTTCATCTCGGGTCAGGAGAAGGACTTCCACGCGTTCCACGCTGCCTCGGCGACCTGCCCACCGCGGCCCAAGGTCGTCAAGGCCGCCCGCGCCGAGCGCGACAAGGGCCGGGCGATCCTCGTCGTGACGTCCCGCGAGTTCATCTGGCGCGACCTGACGCTCGACTGGCTGGTCGAGCACGGCATCCCGTACGACGCGCTCTACATGCGGATCGTCGGCGACTACCGCAAGGACGTGGTCATCAAGAAGGAGATCCTCGCGCAGATCGCGGACGACGGGTTCTCGGTGCTGGAGGCGTGGGACGACAAGCCGGCGGTGATCGACCTGTGGCGCGACAACGGCATCGACGTGCACGTCGTCGACTGAGTCAGTTGCGGCGGCGCTCCACGTCGTCCACGATCTCGGCCGCGATGAGCCGCAGCTTGACGTTGCGGTGCTGCGACAGCCGGGTCAGGAACGCGAACGCGCGCTCGTCGTTGAGCTCGTAGCGCTCCATGATGATGCCGACGGCCTGGCCGATCGTCGTCCGTGTGCGGAGCGCGTCGTTGAGGTCGGCGATCTCCCGCGCGTAGCCGATCGCGATGGCCGCTTGGTGCGAGAACAGGTCGGCTATGGTCGCGAAGTCCTCGAACGCCCCCGGCCGGTGGGAGTAGATGTTGAGCGCACCCTGCGAGGTCGGCGCGTCGAAGAGTCGCAGTCCGGCCTGTGCGCGGATGCCCTTTTCGACGACGTACGGGCCGTACTGGGGGAACCGCTCGTCGGTGGCGAGATCGGGGGAGATGACGTGCGCCGTCTCGACGGCAGCCTCGTAGCAGGGGCCCTCCCTGAGCTCGTACTGCTTGCCGTCGAGGTCGAGGACGAGGTCCGCCGTCGGCGCGACCGTGGTGATCGACTCGTCGGCGTGCTTGACCGTGATCGAGGCGTAGTCGACGTCCGGCAGGACCTCGACGGCCGCTGTCGTGATCGCGTTCAGGGTCGCGTCGAAGTCGCCGGGCTTGAGCGCCTCGGCGAGACGGCGGATGTTGTCGTGCAGTGCTTCGTCCATTGGGGACTACCTACCCGGTTGCCCCAGGATCAACCGTTTCGGTCAGAGCCCGAAGGTGTCGCGCTGGTCCTTGGGCACGAGCTCGAGGAACTCGGGGTTGTCGCGGATCACGCGGGGCACGAACGGGCAGTAGGGGAGCGCCGTGCCGCCGCGCGCCGCGATCTCGGCCAATGCGCCGCGTACGAGCTCGGTGCCCAGGCCGCGGCCCTCGAACTCCGTGTAGATCCTGGTGTGCGGGAGGGCGTACTCGTCGCCGTCCTTGCGGTAGTCGAGGAACCCGGCCAGCTCGCCGTCGACCGTGATCTCGAACCTCGACGAGGCGGGATTGTCCGCCACAGTGGTCGTCATCCGACATTCCCTTCGGCTGTGATGTTGTCCGTACGGGAGAACATGCGTCACAATGGTCTCAGGTGCACCCAAGACGCTGGGGAAGGCGACACTAGGGAGGCACCGATGAATATGTCTTCGCCGACCACCCCGACCCGGGGTGTTCTTTTCGTGCACTCAGCTCCGTCTGCGCTCTGCGCGCACGTCGAGTGGGCTGCTGCCGGCGTGCTCGGCGGCACTCCCGACCTGGCCTGGGTGCCGCAGATGGCCGAGCCCGGCACCTACCGGGCCGAGCTGTCATGGCAGGCACCCGCAGGCACGGCGGCCGCGCTCGCGTCGGCCCTCCGGGGATGGGACAAGCTCCGCTTCGAGGTCACCGAGGAGCCCACGGCGTCGACCGAGGGCGCCCGCTACTCCTACACGCCGTCGCTGGGCATCTTCCACGCGATGGCCGGGCTGCACGGCGACATCCTGATCCCCGAGGACCGCATCAAGGCGTTCCGGGTCAAGGTCGCGCTGGGCGAGGTCGACATGGACTCGGCGCTCGACGGGCTGCTGGGGTCCGCCTGGGACGCCGAGCTCGAGCCGTTCCGGCACGCCGGCGACGGGGCTCCCGTGCGCTGGCTGCACCAGGTGATCTAGCCGATCTGCACGGTGACCGCGGGTGTCGACTTGTCGGTCTTCTTGTTGAGCAGGCGGAACTGCCGATCACCCGTGCGGGACGTGTAGAGCTCGGTCTTGAAGCGCCCGCCACTCTTGGTCGTGGTCTCGATCGGGAAGTCGTCCCAGTCGCTGCCCTCGTCCTTGACCTGGACCTGGAGCTCCGCGCCTTCGCCGAGCTCGGGGAACCTGCCCTCGATGACGAACCGCTCGCCGGGTGCGACCTGGGGCTTCGACACCTTGATCGTCGGCTTCGGTTCGTCGGAGTCCGGCTCGGTCGTCTGCGTCGGGGTCGGCGCCGGCGTGGTTGTCGGAGTCGTCGAGGGGGCTGTCGTCGGGTTGTTGATCGGCGCCAGGTTGACGGAACCGAGTCCCGTTGCGTCGATGAGGGCTGATCCGCCGAACCCGAGGATCGCGCCCACGGCGGCGCCGACCAACACGAACGAGACCAGCAAGCGCTCGAGGAGCCGGCGACGGCGTACGTCCTCATCGTCGCGAACCGGCGGCGCGGGGGACTCCAGCGCCGTCGGCACGCGGCCGCTGCGAGCAGGGGCCGTCGCACCGTCGTGGTTGACGACCGCGTCGATCGCGTCCTGCACGGTCACCAGGCTGTCGACGGTGTCGTCGGACAGGTAGAGGTCGAAGCGCCGGCCGAGCTCGTCGGCGAGCTCCACGATCGTGAGCGAGTCGGTGCCGAGCTCCTTGAGGCTGGCGTCCGGCACGACTGCATCGGCCGGGCAGCCGACCACGCGGACCAGGATGTCCTTGAGGTGTTCATGGACTGATGAGGGAGACGGCACGCGTCGAGTCTAACGAGCGGCCTGGACGATCCCGCACACCACGCAGGGCCAGCCCGAGGCCCCCGACAGGGCAGCCCTAGGATGTCGGGATGGAAAGCGTCGAGGACGTCCAGTACCTGGTGGTGCATGGCTATCGGCGCGCGTTCCGCATCTCCGGCTCCGGCCCTGCGCTGCTCCTGCTGCACGGCCTCGCGTGCGACTCGTCGACCTGGCTCGACGTCATCCCGACGCTGTCGGAGCACTTCACCGTCATCGCCCCTGACCTCTTGGGCCACGGCGAGTCCGACAAGCCTGACGCCGACTACTCGCTCGGCGGCTACGCCAACGGCATGCGCGACCTGCTGACGGTGCTGGGCATCGACAAGGTCACCGTGGTGGGCCACAGTTTCGGCGGCGGTGTCGCGATGCAGTTCGCCTACCAGTTCCCCGACCGCACCGAACGCGTCGTGCTCGTGTCGACCGGCGGGCTCGGCAAGGAGGTCACGCCACTCATCCGGTTCCTCACCGTGCCGGGCAGCAGCGCCGCGCTCGCGGCCGCCACGTTCCGCCCCTGGCGACCTCTCGTCGCCGGCGGCATGCGGGCGCTCTCCCGTACGCCGCTCACCGCGACGCGCGACCTCGACGAGGTCGCCCGCATCTACGAGTCACTGGCTGACCGTGCCACCCGCAGGGCCGTGCAGCGCGTGACGAGCCACGTCCTCAACTGGAAGGGCCAGTTCGTCACGATGACGGACCGCAGCTACCTGGCCCGCCTCATGCCGGTGCTGGTCGTCTGGGGCCGCGACGACATGGTCATCCCGTCCAAGCACGCCGACTTCGCGCCGACGCAGGTCTCGGATGTTCACGTGCTCAACGACGCCGGGCACTTCCCGCACAAGGACCACCCGGAGGAGTTCTGCGACCTCGTGACGGCGTTCATCGCGTCCAACGAGCCCGCGCACTACCACCGCGGTCGCTGGCGGGCGCTGCTGCGCCGCGGCGACCAGTACGCGCTCGAGAGCGTGCCGGCGGCCGCCGAGCCGGCGATCAGCTAGAGGCGACCGGGCTGGGTGACTCCGCTGGAGAAGCCTCGAGCGCGGCCTGCTCCTTGCGGCGTTGTCGTTTGGTGTTGCCCGTGGCCCACGCCCCGACCACCACCGCGGCCCAGCCGATGAACGCGCCGGCGATGTCGTCGGCGATGAAGTGCCAGCCGAAGTAGATCGTCGCGAGCACGACGAGCCCGAGGTAGACCCAGCCGATGAGCTGCACGACCTTGCGCTGGTTGGTCGCGCGCAGGAACAGTGCCGCCGACACGACGACCGAGACGTGCAGCGAGGCGAAGCCGGCGATGCCGTACGTGCTGCCGCCCGCCGGGTCCTCGTAGAACTTGGTGGCGGCCCTGAACAGGCTGCGTTGGAGCTGCGCAGCACTGGTGTCGGGCAGGTCGGCGAACATCGACGGCTGCACGAATGCGGGGCCGAACGTCGGGAAGATGTAGTAGCTGATGACGCCCAGCACCCAGTTGAGGCTCAGCGCCGTGGCGTACCAGGCGCCCAGGGACAGGTCCTTGCCCCACACGAGGAACGCGCCGAGCGTCAGCGGGATCAACGGCAGGTAGGCCACGTAGATGACCGAGAGCACCTGGGCGGCGAAGCCCGTGCCGAGCAGGTCGTGCAGCACCGGCGCGGGGTTGTGGTTGAAGAACAGGAAGTAGTCGATGTCGAGCATCTGCTTGTCGAAGTGCACGCCTTCGCGGGCCAGCGGCAGGTCGCTCTTGAGGTTTCGGTAGCTGACGTAGCAGATGTAGAACGAGACGAGTCCGAGGACGATGTAGAGGACGCGCTTCCAGGTCCACTCGTCGCGGATGATGTCCATGAACATGAACAGCCGCGGCCGGGTCTCGAGCGCCCGCAGCGGCGCGACGTCGGCCGGCATACGGTTGGCCTCGAAACGGCGGGCCGCGACGAGCCGGTCGGCGCCGTTCGTCGTGAGCCACAGCGGGATGAGCAGCACACCGAGCCAGGCCCAGTCGCCGATGTAGGGGTGGGCGTAGTCCGCGACGGCGCGTACGGCCAGCAGGGGCAGCACGATCCTGAGCGTCTGGCGCGCCAGGGCACGTCGCCACGAGATCGGGCGCAGGGTGGACTCGTCGAGCACGACGATCTCGGTCAGGCGCGAGATCGTCGTCATGCCCGTCGTGGTCTGGCTCCGCAGCTCGAGCGCGGCGAACGCGGCCACGACGGCCAGGGCGACGACGACGACCGACAGCCGGCCGGCGGTCGAGCCGTCGGCGGCGGTCCAGCCGATCGACGCGATGCCGGCGACGAGGCCCCAGAAGAACGTCGTGACGAGGGCGTCGAGCAGGCGGCTGGTGAGCGGCGAGCTGAAGTCGAGCGAGCGGCGCCACTGGGGCGTGCCCGTGAACGTACGCCTCGAGCGGCGGAACGCCGGGGGAGCGATGCCTGCGGCGAAGAACAGCAGGCCGATCACCGGCAGTCGGATGTAGGCCGGGCCGAGGAATCCATCAGGGTCGCGCAACGGGACGTCGTACTTCTTCGACGCCACGATCGCTGCCAGCCCCACGACAATCGAGAGGCAGACTGCGAAATGATAGGGCCGTTGACGCATGGTCGCCATCCTATTGGGCGACCCTGAGGACTTCTTGTGAGGGCTTGTCTCGGCCCGGGTCAGGCGTCGCCGCCCTCCTGCGGGACGTCGGCGACGGCCGTCGGATCGTCGATGCGGAAGCGGTTGAACGCCTCACGTACGACCTCGGGCCGCACCGTGCCGCGCTGGGCCAGCGTCTGCAGGACCGACACGACGATCGACTCGGCGTCGACCTGGAACGTACGCCTGGCAGCGGCGCGCGTGTCGGCGAAGCCGAACCCGTCCGTGCCGAGCGACTGCCACGGACCGGGCACCCAGCGGGCGATCTGGTCGGGCACCGCACGCATGTAGTCGCTGACCGCGACCGTCACGGCGGACGTGTCCATGAGCTTGACCGTGATGTAGGGCATCCGGCTGTACTCGCCCGGGTGGTTGAGGTTCCACTTCTCGGCGGCGATGGCGTCGCGGGCCAGCTCGTTCCACGACGTCACCGACCAGACGTCGGCCTCGACGCCGTAGTCGGCGGCCAGGATCTCCTGCGCCTTGAGCGCCCACGGCACGGAGACACCCGACGCCATGATGCGCGCAGATGCCTCGCCCCCGGTCGCCTTGCGGTAGACGTAGGCGCCCTTGAGGATTCCCTCGACGTCGACATCCTCCGGCTCGACGGGCTGGTTGATCGCCTCGTTGTAGACGGTGAGGTAGAAGATGATGTCCTCGCCGTTGGGGAACGTCTCCGTCGAGCCGTACATCCGCTCGAGGCCGTACTTCATGATGTGACTGATCTCGAAGCCGTAGGCCGGGTCGTAGTGCACGACCGCCGGGTTGGTCTGGGCGATCAACGGCGAGTGGCCGTCGGCGTGCTGCAGCCCCTCACCGGTCAGCGTCGTACGACCGGCGGTGGCGCCGATCAGGAAACCGCGGGCCAGCTGGTCGGCCATCGCCCAGATCGAGTCGGCGGTGCGCTGGAAGCCGAACATCGAGTAGAAGAGGTAGACCGGGATCATCGGCTCGCCGTGCGTGGCGTACGCGCTGCCGGCCGCGATCGCCGACGCCATGGCGCCGGCCTCGCTGATGCCCTCGTGCAGGAGCTGGCCCTGCGCCGACTCCTTGTAGGCGAGCAGCAGCTTGCGGTCGACCGACTCGTACGTCTGGCCGGCCGGGTTGTAGATCTTGGCCGACGGGAACATCGAGTCCATGCCGAACGTGCGGTACTCGTCGGGCGCGATCGGCACGATGCGGTGGCCGATCTCGGGATCCTTCATGAGGTCGCGCAGCAGGCGTACGAACGCCATCGTCGTGGCGATCTGCTGCTTGCCCGAGCCCTTCTTGAGCTCGTCGAACATCTTGTCCTCGGGCAGCTTGACGCTGACCGGGTTGACGACGCGCTTGGGCAACGAGCCGCCGAGCGCCTCGCGCCGGGCGCGCATGTACTGCATCTCCTCGCTGTCCTCGCCCGGGTGGTAGAACGGCGCGATGTCGCTGCCGTCGATCTGGGCGTCGGAGATCGGGATGTTGAGGCGGTCGCGGAAGCCCTTGAGGTCGTCCTTGGTGAGCTTCTTCATCTGGTGCGTGGCATTGCGGCCGGCGAACGACTCCAGCAGCCAGCCCTTGATGGTGTGCGCCAGGATGACCGTCGGCTGGCCCGTGTGCTTCTGGGCGGCGTCGAACGCGGCGTAGACCTTGCGGTAGTCGTGGCCGCCGCGGGGGAGACGCTCGATCTCCTCGTCGGACAGGTGCTCGACCATCTTGCGCAGGCGCGGGTCGGGGCCGAAGAAGTTCTCGCGGTTGTAGGCGCCGGACTCGACGGACAGGGTCTGGAACTCGCCGTCGGGCGTGCGGTTCATCTGGTTGACCAGGACGCCGTCGGTGTCGCGGGCGAGCAGGTCGTCCCACTCGCGGCCCCAGACGACCTTGATGACGTTCCAACCCGCGCCACGGAACGTGGACTCGAGCTCCTGGATGATCTTGCCGTTGCCGCGCACGGGGCCGTCGAGCTGCTGCAGGTTGCAGTTGACGACGAACGTGAGGTTGTCGAGCTCCTCTCGCGCGGCGATGCCGATCGCGCCGAGCGACTCCGGCTCGCCCATCTCGCCGTCGCCGAGGAACGTCCACACGTGCTGCTGGCTCGTGTCCTTGATGCCGCGGTTGTGCAGGTAGCGGTTGAAGCGCGCCTGGTAGATCGAGTTGATCGCCCCGAGGCCCATCGAGACCGTGGGGAACTCCCAGTAGTCCGACATGAGGCGCGGGTGCGGGTAGGACGACAGGCCGTTGCCCTCGCCGTGCGAGTGCTCCTGGCGGAAGCGGTCGAGCTGCGTCTCGCTGAGGCCGCCCTCGAGGAACGACCGGGCGTAGATGCCGGGTGCCGCGTGACCCTGGAAGTAGATCTGGTCACCGCCGCCGGGGTGGTTCTTGCCGCGGAAGAAGTGGTTGAAGCCGACCTCGTAGAGGCTGGCGGCCGACTGGTAGGACGCGATGTGGCCGCCGACGCCCAGGCCCGGGCGGTTGGCGCGCGACACCATGACGGCGGCGTTCCAGCGGATGTAGGAGCGGATGCGTCGCTCGATCGCCTCGTTGCCGGGGAACCACGGCTCGCGCTCGGGCGGGATCGTGTTGATGAAGTCGGTGCTGCGCAGGGCGGGCACGCCGATGTTCTGCTCACGGGCGCGCTCGAGGAGCTTGAGCATGACGTAGCGGGCACGGCTGCGTCCGCGGCTTTCGATCATCTCGTCGAGCGAGCTGACCCACTCGGATGTCTCGTCCGGATCGATGTCGGGCAACTGGGTCGGCAGACCCTCGTGAATGACAGCCGGGCGTTCGGGGCCGGATTGCGGCATGGTTGCTCCCTAGAGTCTTGTGGACGTGTCCATCATTCCACCCCGGGTTCGCTACTGTGTTAGCGGCAACAGTGCTGACGAACCTACTTTTCAGTAGGTTTTCCACGAACGTAGGGAGACATCGCGGTGGACGCGGGCAAGTTGGGCTTCGGTCCTGACACCGTCATCCAGGAGCTTGGCTGGGATGAGGACGTCGACGAGGAGCTCCGTGTCGAGATCGAGCGTGTCACCGGCAACAATCTGGTCGACGGAGACCATGGTGACGTCGTCGACGGTGTGATCGTCTGGTGGCGCGACAAGGACGGCGATCTCATCGATGCGCTGGTCGACGCTCTGCAGGATCTCGCCGAGGGTGGCTCGGTCTGGCTGTTCACCCCCAAGGTGGGCCGACCTGGTTACGTGCCCGGTGCCGACGTCGTGGAGGCGGCCCCGATCGCGGGCCTGTCGACGACGACGACGGCCTCGGCTTCCGACGACTGGGCCTCGACCCGTCTGACGGCACACAAACGCTGAGACCGCGTGACCGTCGACGTCGGAGCTGTCGCGCCGGACTTCAGCCTCAAGAGCCAGCACGGCGAGGACGTCACGCTGGCGTTCTATCGGGGCTCGAGCAACGTCGTGCTGGTGTTCATCCCGTTCGCCTTCAGCAACACGTGCACGAGCGAGCTCGGCGAGATCCGCGACAGCCTCGACGCATTCGCCGGCCATGGCGCCCAGGTGCTGGCGGTCTCGTGCGACCACTTCTTCTCCAACCGAGCCTTCTCGGACGCCGAAGGATTGACGTTCCCGGTCCTCAGCGACTTCTGGCCGCACGGCGAGGTCAGCAGGGCGTACGGCACGTTCAACGAGGACGCCGGGGCCCCGAACCGCGGTACGTACGTGATCGATCGGGAGGGAATCCTGAGGTGGAAGGTGCAGGTGGGGATCGGTGATCGCCGCAACCTCGCCGAGACCCTCGCGGCAGTGGCCGAAGTTTCCTGAATTCTTGCCAAATCACCTGCGGTTGAACCCGTCAGTACGGTTTGATTGACCTGCCGCGGCTGCCAGGGACCCGAGACCTTGGCAGCCGCGGTTCTTCTACGTGCCGGCGCCGAGGGATGCGGGCTCGGCGGCCCGCTTGCGGTATCGTTCCGCTGGTCCTGAGGGCGAATAGCTCAGCTGGTTAGAGCATCCGGTTTACACCCGGAAGGTCGGGGGTTCGAGTCCCTCTTCGCCCACATTCGCTGTGAACCCCGACTGTCCTTTGGTCGGGGTTCACAGCGAATTTCGGGTACGGCACGAGAACCCCTTGGGTGGGCCCCCGCTGCGAGCGCAGCGAGCAGTAGGGGATCGAGTCCCTCTTCGCCCACATTCGCCGTGACCCCGACTAGTCTTTGCTCGGGGTCGCGGCAGTTCCGCCCGCCACCGACGTGAGCCGAACGGAGTCTGCGTGGCAAGCGTGTACCGGCGTGGCAACGACTGGCTCGTGGGTTCGCCGGAGCAGCCGTTCACCCGGCTGCGCGCCCGCGTCCAGGTCCTGCTGACGATCCTGCTGATCCTGACCAACGTCATCGGTGCCGGCATCGTGTTCGGCCTGACGTTCCTCATCACCCCGGGCGAGGGACCGTCGACGGCCTATCTGACGGCGTTGGCGATCGCGGTCCCGGCGTACGTCGTCGGTGCCGTGGTGATCGGCGCCAGCACCGTCACCGTGAGCGCGTTGCGGGCCCTGCGCTGGGCCCTCGAGGAGCGCGAGCCGACCGACGCCGAGCGGCGTACGGCCCTGCGCCTGCCGCTGCGGCTGACCCTGATCCAGTCGCTGCTGTGGTTCGGCGGCGTCATCGTCTTCGGCACCCTCGCGATCGTCATCCAGCCGGGCGCCGCCGTGAGTGCGTTCTTCGCCGTCGGCATCGCGGGAGTGGTGGTGAGCGCGATCGCGTACCTGGTGACGGAGTTCGCGCTGCGGCCGGTCGCGGCACGGGCCCTCGCCGGGCGGTCGACGACGGACCGGCTCGGTGCCGGCGTGCAGCGCCGCATGATCGTGTTCTGGAGCCTCGGCACGGGTGCACCGGTCCTCGGGCTGGTCGTTGCTGCCTTCATCGCCCTCACGATCGACGACCCGAGCGTGGCGCGCCTGTCGTGGGTGGTGGCGGGCCTCGCCGTCGTGATCCTGGTCTTCGGTCTGCTCGTCACGGTGCTGAACGCCCGCGCGGTCGTCGGCCCGATCAAGGCGGTCCAGGCGGCGTTGACCAGGGTCGGCGAGGGCAACTTCGACGTCGAGGTGCGCGTCGACGACGGGACCGAGCTGGGCCTGCTGCAGTCGGGGTTCAACGAGATGGTGCAGGGTCTGCGGGAGCGGGAGCGGATCCGGGACCTGTTCGGCCGTCACGTCGGTCAGTCCGTGGCGCAGGCCGCCACAGTGGGCGACGTCGAGCTGGGCGGCGAGACCCGGATCGTCTCGGTCCTCATGATCGACCTCGTCGGCTCGACGACATACGCCGAGAACCGGCCACCCAGCGAGGTCGTCGACATGCTCAACCGGTTCTTCGCGGTCGTCATCGAGGAGGTCGACCGCCGCAACGGGTTGGTCAACAAGTTCATGGGCGATGCCGTGCTCGCGATCTTCGGCGCGCCCGTCGACCTCGACGACCACGCCACGGCAGCGCTGGCGTCTGCGCGCGTGATCGCGCATCGCCTCGCGGAGGAGATGCCCGAGATCGGCGCCGGCATCGGGGTGTCGACGGGGCAGGCGGTCGCGGGCAACGTGGGCCACAGCTCGCGCTTCGAGTACACCGTGATCGGCGACGCGGTCAACGCGGCTGCGCGCCTCACCGAGCTGGCGAAGGACGTCGAGGGGCGCGTGCTGGTGTCGTCGGCCAGCGTGTCCGCCGCCAGCCCCGAGGAGCAGAGGCACTGGGTCGACCACCAGAGCCTTGTCCTGCGGGGCCGCGACGAAGCGACGGAGACCTCACGACTGGCATGAGGTGCCCGGTCAGCTGACGGCGGTGCCGATGCGCTCGGAGAACTCGACCAGGCGGTTCGAGAAGCCCCACTCGTTGTCGTACCAGCCGAGCACCTTGACCTGCCTGCCGACGGCCTCGGTCAGCGGCGCGTCGAAGATCGACGAGTGCGGGTTGCCCACGATGTCCGAAGACACAAGGGGAGCCTCCGAGTACTGCAGGTAGCGCTGTAACGGTTGCGAGTCGGCGGCCTCGCGGAACGCTGCGTTGACCTCGTCGACGCTGGCGGCTTGCTTGAGGACGACCGTGAAGTCGGTGATCGAGCCGACCGGAACCGGCACGCGCAGCGAGGCTCCCGTGAGGAGCCCGTCGAGCTCGGGGATGATCTTGCCGATCGTGCTCGCCGCGCCCGACGACGTCGGGATGATCGAGAGCGCCGCGGCGCGGGCCCGGCGCAGGTCCGAGTGCGGAGCGTCGTGCAGCCTCTGGTCACCTGTGTAGGCGTGGATCGTCGTCATGAGCCCGGACTCGATGCCGAACGAGTCGTTGAGCACCTTGGCCAACGGTGCCAGTGAGTTCGTCGTGCACGAGCCGTTGGAGAACACGTCGTACGTGTCGGGGTCGAGCGTGTCGTCGTTGACGCCCAGGACGAACGTCGGGACGTCGCCCTTGGCCGGAGCGGAGACGATGACCTTCTTCGCGCCACCCTTGAGGTGTGCGGCTGCCGTGTCGCCGTCGGTGTAGCGGCCGGTCGACTCGATCACGATGTCGGCGCCCACGTCGCCCCACGAGATCGCGGCCGGATCCGGCTCGGCGAACACCGTGATGCGCTTGTCGCCGAGGAGGATCGCGCCGTCCTCGACCGCGACGCCGTCGAGGTGGCCGGAGACGGAGTCCCACTCCAGCAGGGTCGCCAGCGTACGGGCGTCGGTGAGGTCGTTGACGGCGACGATCTCGATGTCTGCGTCGTTTGCGAGGGCGGCGCGCAGGTAGCTGCGGCCGATCCGCCCGAACCCGTTGATGCCGATACGTACGGTCATGGTCACGTTCTCCTTGGTGTCGTGGTCTTGCGGGTCGATGGCGCTGCTGCACGCAGCAGGTCGAGGGCGCCGGCGCACGCGTCCTCGAAGGGAGCCGCGTCCTGTTGGGCGATCGCGAGCACGTAGCCGCCCTGGATCACGGCCATGAGGGTGTGCGCGAGACGCTCGGGATCGAGGCTGTCGGGCAGCTGGCCGGTGGCGATCGCCTCGCGGAGCGCGCCCGCCCAGCTGACCTGCGCCCGGGCGAACGCGCGTGCCACGGGGGCGAGCAGGACCGGGTCCTCGCGGACCTGCGGGTCCTGGGTCATGCGGCCGACCTTGCAGCCCTTGAGGGCTTGCCGCGGCCGGGTCAGGTAGGCCTCGATGCGAGCCATCGGGTCACCCGGACCGTCCAGGTCGGACGTTGCGGGGAGGGCGTCCGCAACGTTGCGCTCGAGGGCGGCGAGCGCGAGATCTCGTTTGGTGGGGAAGTGGTGATACATGCTGCCCTGGCCGACGCCGGACCGCTGGCGTACGTCACGGGGGCTCGTGTCGGCATAGCCGCGTTCCCACAACAGGTCGCTCATGGTCTCGACCAGCAGGTCTCGGGAGCTCATGTGAGCAGTCTATACATACCAGTAGGTACAGAACCCGATCAGGGCGTGAGCGCGCTTCGTGAAACGATGTCGCCATGAGCCAAGACGGACGCGGCGTGCTGGTCTTCGACAAGCCCCTGGTGTGCCAGGTGTGCGGCAACGACCGCTTCCTGCAGCGCGAGATCAAGATGCAGACGACGGGCATGACGTTCTTCGACCTCGACTTCCTCAACGAGTCGTCCGACGGCGTGGTCTGCGATCGCTGCGGCTACGTCCACATGTTCGCGGCCCGCGTCCACGAGTGGCAGTGAGCCGCAGGGTCGATGCCTGACGTCGGCGACATCGCCTCCCGGCTCCGCGCCTCCGGCAGCGTGTTCGCCGAGGACGAAGCGGCGCTGCTCGTTGCGGAGGCGCGCACGCCCGACGAGCTCGAGTCGATGATCGGGCAGCGCGTCGCCGGGCTGCCGCTCGAGGTCATCGTCGGCTGGGCCGAGTTCTGCGGTCGGCGGATCGTCGTCGAACCCGGGGTCTTTGTGCCGCGCAGGCGCACGGAGGTGGTGGTTCGCGAAGCGGTCGCCGCCGGGCGTACGGGCGCGGTGGTGCTCGACCTGTGCTGCGGCACGGGTGCGGTCGGAGCTGCGATCCACGCGGCCCTCGGTGGCGTCGAGCTGTATGCGTCGGACGTCGAGCCCGCCGCCGTACGGTGTGCGTGTCGCAACCTTGAGCCGCTCGGTGGCCTGGTGTTCGAAGGAGACCTGTACGAGACGCTGCCGGCGTCGCTGCGCGGGCGCGTCGACCTGCTCGTCGTGAACGCCCCGTACGTACCGTCGGATGCCATCGCGCTGATGCCGCCGGAGGCCCGCGAGCACGAGCCCCACGTGACGCTCGACGGGGGAGCGGACGGCGTCGACATCCAGCGACGGGTCGCTGCCGGCGCCGCGGAATGGCTGGCGCCTGGCGGGCACATGTTGATCGAGACGAGCGTGGCACAGGCGCCCCTGACGGTCGACGCGTTCCGTGAGGGCGGATTGACCCCTGAGGTGCGGCGCGCCGACGACGTCGACGGAACTGTCGTGATCGGCGGACACGCACGCTGAATCAGTGTCACCATGCGTCATGCGAGTGCGAGAGCTTGTCATCGGCGCCGTTGTGGTGGCCTGCCTGGCCGCGTGCACGTCCGGCTCCGACGAGCCGGCGAAGCCGAAGCCGACCAAGGCCGCCGTCCGTACGATCGATCCTTCGAAGGCCACGACGATGACGCTCGGTGAGGACCTCAAGATTGTCGCCCAGCTGCCGAACAGGTTCGGGCAGCAAGAGGCCTCGTTCGACGGATTCACTGCCGACGGCAAGCTCGTGGGGAGCGTGTCGCTGCCGGAGGACCCGTCAACCGGTGGGATCGGCGGCTTCTCGCACCAGGCGTATCCGGTGCTCTATGACGTGGCGACGAAGGAGTTCACGGTCCTGGACTCCCGCAAGCGCGAGACGAACACGCAGATATGGACTGTCGTCAGCTCGGGCGACTTCGTGGTGTGGCTGGAGTCTCCGGAGACCACGGCCAGCAGCTCCAGGATCGCGATCCACTCGTACGACCGGCGCAGCAAGAAGGTGGTGCAGCTGTTCAGTGCGGACGACCCCAAGGGCGTGATGAACGGCGGCGCTGATCTCGTTGTCAGAGGAGGAACTGCGTACTTCAGCAGGTTCGCCTGCTGCCGGAAGAGGGACCGGGGGAACGCCGCGGTGTACTCGGTGCCGATCGACGGTTCGTCACCGGCCAGGGTGCTGGTCAAGGGCGGGAAGTGGGTGGCGCTCGCGGGGGACTTCCTGACGTACGAGGTCAAGGACAAGCCATTCACCCGCGACCTCGAGATCGGCGAGACGAAGCCGGCGCCGGTCAGCCCACGTACGAAGGACCCAGGCTTCTGCGGAGCAGAGTTCACCGCGTCATTCGAGACCATGTGCGTGGGCAGCCCTTCCAACGACGAGATGGAGGGCGTGGTGGACCCGGAGCTCACCATCACGGAGAGGTCGGGGAGGACGACCCGCTTCAAGCCGTTCCCGACGACCTCGTCGAACTACCCGGTTCCCCACCATGTGGTTCCCATCGGGCCATGGACCGGTGTCACGTTGACCAGTGACGGTGGCGACGATCGTGTGTTCCTCGTCGACCTGGAGTCGAAGGTGATGAGGGCGTTCCCCAAGGGCACGTCGTTCGATGCGATGAACGACGACGAGACTCAGGCGCTGTTGGTCATCCGGGGCTCGAAGTCGTGGAAGCAGTTCATCGTGCAGATCCCACCGGTGAGCTGACGCGGTTCCTGTCCACAGCCTCACGGCCGCAGCGCGACGCTGTCGGCATCGGCTGACACAGTGGGGGTCATGCCTTCGACGACGAGCACCGAGCTGGACGCCACCACCGCGCTGCGCAAGCTGACCGGGCGCGACGACGCGGTCTTCCACGACGGGCAGCTCGAGGCGATCCAGGCGCTCGTCGACGACCGACGTCGGGCGCTCGTCGTGCAACGGACCGGCTGGGGCAAGTCAGCGGTCTACTTCATCGCCACGCTGTTGCTGCGACAGCGGGGCGCTGGCCCGACGCTGCTCGTCTCACCCTTGCTGGCGCTGATGCGCGACCAGGTCGCCGCCGCCGCGCGGGCGGGCGTACGGGCCGTCGCGATCAACTCGGCAAACCCGCACGAGTGGGAGGACACGCAGGCCAAGCTCGCCGCGGACGAGGTCGACGTCCTGCTCGTGTCGCCGGAGCGGCTCAACAACCCGCGGTTCCGCGACGAGCAGCTGCCGGCGTTGATCGACCGCATGGGCATGCTCGTGGTCGACGAGGCGCACTGCATCTCCGACTGGGGCCACGACTTCCGCCCCGACTATCGACGCCTCGCGGAGCTGATCGGCCGGCTGCCGGCCGACCTCCCGGTCCTCGCGACGACCGCGACGGCCAACGCCCGCGTCGTGACCGACGTCGCCGAGCAGCTCGGATCCGTCGACCAGGTCACCACGATCCGCGGCTCCCTCGCCCGTACGTCCTTGCGACTCGGCGTGCTCGAGCTCACCGGCTCCCGCGACCGCCTCGGCTGGCTGCTGAGCCACCTCGCCGAGCTGCCGGGCAGCGGCATCATCTACACCCTGACCGTCTCGGCCGCCGAGGACACCGCCCGGCTGCTGCGCGAGGGTGGGCACGCCGTGCGCGCCTACACGGGTCGCACCGACCCGGAGCAGCGCGAGGAGCTCGAACGTCAGCTCAAGGGCAACGAGCTCAAGGCTCTCGTCGCCACGAGCGCCCTCGGCATGGGGTTCGACAAGCCTGACCTCGGCTTCGTCATCCACCTCGGCGCGCCGTCGTCCCCCGTGGCCTACTACCAGCAGGTCGGCCGTGCGGGTCGCGCCACCGACAACGCCGACGTCCTGCTGCTGCCCGGACGCGAGGACGCCGAGATCTGGCACTACTTCGCCACCTCGTCGATGCCGAGCGAGGAGCGTGCCGCTGCGGTGATCGGCGAGCTCAGCGACACGCCGTTGTCGACGCCTGCGCTCGAGGCGCTCGTCAACATCCGGCGCACGCCGCTGGAGCTGCTGCTCAAGGTGCTCGACGTCGACGGTGCTGTGCGCCGGGTGCAGGGCGGATGGGTCGCGACGGGCCAGCCGTGGACGTACGACCGGGAGCGCTACGAGCGGATCGCCGAGGCGCGTGCGGCCGAGCAGAAGTCGATGATCGACTACGAGCGCGCGTCGACGTGTCGCATGGAGATCCTGCAGCGCGACCTCGACGACCCCACGGCTGCGCCGTGCGGGCGGTGCGACAACTGCACCGAGCCATGGTTCCCGACCGACGTCGCCGACGATGCTGCCCGCGTGGCGTCCAGCACCCTCGACAAGGTCGGTGTCGAGATCGAGCCGCGTGCCCAGTGGCCGACCGGCGCCACGCGTCTGGGCGTCGAGGCCAAGGGCAAGATCGCCGAGGACGAACGCTTCGAGCCCGGCCGCGCAGTCGCCCGCCTGACCGACCTCGGCTGGGGTGGCGTGCTGCGTGAGCTGTTCTCGCCGGGCGTCGACGATGCGCCGGTCACCGACGAGCTGCTCGGCGCCTGCGTCAGGGTGCTCAAGGACTGGGGCTGGGCGCAGCGGCCCGCAGCTGTCGTGAGCATGCCGTCGAGATCCCATCCCCAGCTCGTCGATTCCTTGGCCAGGGGCATCGCGCGGATCGGCAGGCTCGAGGACCTCGGCTCCCTCGATCAGGTCGGTGAGGGGTCCCGCGGCGGCCCGGGCGGCAACAGCGCCTACCGGTTGGCCGACGTGTGGGGCACGTTCGGGGTGAGCGAGCGCCTCGCCCAAGGACTGGCAGCGCTGGGCGGCCAGCCGGTGCTCCTGGTCGACGACCGCATCGACAGCCGCTGGTCGATGACCGTGGCCGCGCGTGAGCTGCGCCGGCACGGTGCCGGGTCCGTGCTCCCGCTGGCCCTGGCGGTCGTTGCCTGAACGATCGGCGCGCCAGATGACCGGCGCATGAACGCTCGCCGAAGGGTCGGCGAGAACCCCGGTTCTGGCTTGGAAGCCGTTGTTTCATCCTGCAACCTTCTTGTGGCAACCAGCCATGAGCTCTCGGACAGGACGACATCAGGATGCGGTCGATCAACTCTCGCAACGGTGCTCTGGCGGGGATTCTCGGAGCAGCTCTCGCCCTGACGGCGTGTGGGGGACCGGGCGAGACGGCCAAGCCGTCAACGGCCCTTCGTGTCTCGGCAGGCGTCGACGACTGCGGCAAGGGCTGGAGCTCGTCCGACGGTGGTCGTCAGACGTTCGAGATCCACAACACGACGATCGCCGGCGAGGAGGTCCACCTCGAGAACGCGGCGACGGGTGCCCTGTACCTCGACGTCGAGAGCCTTGGCGCCGATGCCCGCCAGTCCGCCACCGTCACGCTCGGCAACGGCACCTACCGATTCGTGTGCCTGCCGGCCGACGGCGAGCCGGCGTTGGGGCCCAAGGTCACGATCTCCGGCTCGAGCCACGTCGCTGACGTGACACCCGCGCTGAAGCCGGTGACCCGCAACGAGCTGATCCCGGCCCTCAAGACGTACCAGGCATGGGTGCGGGGCCGGCTGCCCGTGCTGCAGAGCCAGGTACGGGCGCTCGAGTCGGACGTCAAGGCAGGTGACCTCGCCTCGGCCAGGACCAGCTGGCTCGCCGCGCACCAGACGTACGAGACGCTCGGCGCCGCCTACGGCGCGTTCGGCGACCTCGACGCGGCGATCAACGGGCTGCCCGCGCCCGGCACGACGGCTCTGCAGGACGATCACCTCGAGGGCTTCCATCGCATCGAGGCACTGCTCTACGGCGGCGCGGCGGCCGGCTCGATCGCCCCGCACGTCGCCCGGCTGGCACACGCGGTCGCGGACCTGCGTACGGCGTTCGTGAGCGGCCGGGTCGATCCGGTCGACATCGGGCTCCGGTCGCACGAGATCCTCGAGAACGCGCTCGAGCTCGAGCTCACCGGCCGCACCGACGCCGGGAGCCACACCGCACTGGCCACCGTCGATGCCAACCTCACCGGCACGCGCGAGGCTTTGGCCCCGCTCCGGACGATCCTCGCGTCGCGCTATCCCGACCTGGCGGCGACCGAGCGGGCCCTCGACACCTCCCAGCATCTGGTCCGTACGTTCAAGCGCACCGACGGCGAGTGGGCCCCGCTCTCGGCGCTGACCCGCAGCCAGCGGCAGAAGGTCAACGCCCAGATCGACGCGACGCTCGAGCTGCTCGCTCCGGTGGCCGCGATCTGCGACCCGAGGCGGACCGCGTGAAGCGCGGCACCGAGGTCCATGGTCTGAGCCGCCGCAACCTCCTGGGCGGGGCGGCAGCCGGAGCAGTCGCCGTGGCAGCGGGCTCGGCGCTCGTGCCCCGCTCGGCCGGTGCGGCGACCGACACCGCGTCACACCGGTACGCCTTCGAGGGCGTGCACCAGCGCGGCATCCTCACCCCACCGCAGGCGCAGGCGTCGTACGTCGCGCTCGACGTGACGGCGTCCTCCAAGGCAGAGCTCGCCGACCTGTTCCGCACGATCACTTCGACGGCCCGAGCGCTGACGACGGGTGGCACACCGCCGGACAGCGGACTCGCGACACCGCCGTCGGACTCCGGGATGCTGGGGCCGGTGGTCCCGGCCGACGGCCTGACGGTCACGACGTCGGTCGGCGCCTCGCTGTTCGACGACCGCTTCGGCCTGGCCGCCGACAAGCCTGCGCGTCTGCGCCGCATGGAGGACTTCCCCAACGACGACCTCGACCGTGCGGTCTGCGACGGCGACCTGCTGCTGCAGATCTGCGGACACCACCAGGACACGACGCTGCACGCACTGCGCGAGATCACGCGGGCCACCCGCGGGGCGATGCAGGTGCGCTGGCGGCGCGACGGCTTCCACTCCCCGCCGCGGCCGGCCGGCTCGTCCCGCAATCTCATGGGCTTCCGCGACGGCACGGCCAACCCGACGACCGCGGACGCGTCGCTGATGGACCAACTGGTCTGGACCCGGTCGGGGGGCGACGAGCCCGACTGGGTCGACGGCGGCAGCTATCACGTGGTCCGCCAGATCCGGATGCTCGTGGAGTTCTGGGACCGCATCTCGATCCGCGAGCAGGAGAACATCTTCGGTCGTCGGCGCGACAGCGGTGCGCCGCTGACCGGCTCCAAGGAGCACGACGTGCCCGACTACGCCGCCGACCCCTCCGGCGAGGTGATCCAGATGGACGCGCACATCCGGCTGGCCAACCCCCACACGGCGCAGGCGAAGAAGCAGCAGATCCTGCGTCGCGGCTACAACTACGACGGCGGCACGGACGCCAACGGCAACCTCGACATGGGCTTGATCTTCACGTGCTTCAACGCCGACCTCGAGAAGCAGTTCGTCGCGATCCAGAAGCGCCTCGCCGACGAGCCACTCGTCGACTATGTCTCGCCGTTCGGGGGCGGCTACTTCTTCGCCCTCCCCGGCGTCCGGGATCACCAGGACTGGCTGGGCCGGCGACTGCTCGCCTGAGCCGTCGCCCCAGCCACCGGCAACACCAACCCCCGAGAAGATGAGGAACGAAACATGGTGACAAGGACCAAGCGTCTGCGCCAGGGCGCGATGGCGCTCATGGCGGCAGCCGGTCTCGTGGCCGGCGGCATGCAGCTGTCTGCTGCGAGCGCCCATACGCGCGTGGCACACCAGAGCGGGCGTACGTCCCGCACCAAGACCCCCATCAAGCACCTGGTGGTCCTGTTCGACGAGAACGTGTCGTACGACCACTACTTCGGCACCTACCCCAAGGCCGCCAACACCGACGGCGTGACGTTCCACGCCGGGACCAAGACGCCCAAGAACAACAACCTCGTGTCGTCGAACGCGCTGACGGACAACCCCAACGCGTACGCGCCGAGCCGGCTCACCCATGAGCAGAACGCGACCTGCAGCCAGAACCACAACTACACGCCGGAGCAGAAGGCCGTGAACGGCGGCGCGATGGACAAGTTCGTCGAGTCCACCAGCGTCGACACCTGCACGGGTCTCTACGGCAGCCCCGGCCTCGCGATGGACTACTTCGACGGCAACACCGTCACCGGGCTGTGGAACTACGCGCAGAACTACGCGATGAGCGACAACAACTGGGACACGACCTTCGGCCCGTCCACCCCGGGTGCGCTCAACCTCGTGTCGGGCCAGACCCACGGCGGCACGGCGTACGACCCCAAGACCGGCGCGGTCCTGACCGGATCCACGGCCGTCGCGAGCCCGAACGCGAGCGGGGTCGGCACCGTCATCGGCGACCCCGACCCGGTGTACGACGACTGCTCCGACAACGACCACACGGCGACCTCCGCCCTGGTCGGCATGTCCGGCAAGAACATCGGCGACCGGCTCAACGAGAAGAAGGTCACCTGGGGCTGGTTCCAGGGCGGCTTCACCCCGTCGACGGCGTGGGACGGAACCGAGGGTGACTACGCGAAGTGCGAGACCACGACGACCAACAGCATCGGGCAGAACGTCCGGGACTACTCGCCGCACCACTCGCCGTTCGAGTACTTCAAGTCGACGTCCAACCCGCACCACCTCGCGCCGACGTCGCTCGCCGAGGTCGGCCACAACGGCCGGGCCAACCACAACTACGACCTCACGTGGTTCGACAAGGCGGTCAAGGCCAACACGTTGCCGGAGGTCTCGTTCGTCAAGGCGCCCGAGGCGCAGGACGGCCACGCGTCGTACTCCAGCCCGCTCGACGAGCAGAAGTTCCTGACCCGCGAGATCAACGCGATCCAGGCGTCCAAGTCGTGGCCGAGCACAGCGATCGTCGTGACGTACGACGACTCGGACGGCTGGTACGACCACGTGGCACCGTCGATCCTCAACGGCTCGGCCGACCCTGCGACGGACCAGGCAGTGTGCACGACGGCGGCAGCGAAGGCGTCGACGGCTCCCGCCGGCGGGTACGCCGACCGTTGCGGACCAAGCCAGCGGCTGCCGTTCCTGGTCATCTCGCCCTACGCGAAGCGCAACTACGTCTCGCACTCCAAGCTCGAGCAGACCTCGGTCTTGCAGTTCATCGAGCAGAACTGGGGAGTCAAGAGCATCGGCGACCACTCGTTCGATGCCCGCGCCAACAACATCACGACGCTGTTCACGTTCGGGCACCCACAGCAGCACAACGTCCTGCTGCGCCCTGACGGCACCGTGAAGTCCTTGAACCACGTCAAGGTCAAGGCCGGCTGACTCGTTCGCACGCCATCTCGCACAACCGCTCATGCGGCTCGTGCGGGGTGGCGTCGTGCGTTCACTACAGTGACGGCATGCCCACACTGCGTGACGTCGTCGGCGTTCTCGACGGCTTGTACGACCCCAGGTGGGCGGACAGCTGGGACGCCGTCGGCACCGTCGCAGGCGACCCCGAGGCCCAGGTCGGCAAGGTGCTGTTCGCTGTCGACCCGGTCCAGGCCGTCGTCGACGAGGCCGTCGCCTGGGGTGCCGATCTCGTGGTCACGCACCACCCGCTGTGGCTCAAGGGAGTCACGAGCGTCGCGGCGACGTCGCCCAAAGGTCGCGTGGTCCACACGCTGATCAGCAACGGCATCGGCCTGCACACGTGTCACACCAACGCCGACAGTCCTGCTCTGGGGGTGTCGGAGTCGATGGCGTTGGCGCTCGGGCTGTCGGACGTACGCCCGTTGGAACCCGACGCCGGCGACCCGACCGACACGTGGATCGTGTTCGTGCCCGAGGCGGACGCCGACCGGGTCGCCGCGGCGATGCACGGAGCGGGCGCCGGACACGTGGGCGACTACGACTCGGCACAGTTCCGGTCGACCGGCACGGGATCCTTCCGGCCGCTCCCCGGCGCGAACCCCGCCATCGGCGAGGTCGGGGCGGTCGAGCACGTTGCGGAGGCGCGCATCGAGATGACGGCCGACCGCCGGCTGCGCGAAGACGTACGTGCGGCCATGCTCGCCACTCACCCGTACGAGGAGGTCGCCTACGACGTGCTCGAGCCGGCTGCCCGCGCGGCGGACTGGGGCAGCGGCCGCATCGGCACCCTCCCCACGGACATGACCTTGGCCGCGTTCGCGTCGCACGTCTCGGACCGGCTGCCGACGCACCACAGTGCCACCCGCGTCGCCGGTGATCCGGACCTTCTCGTCCGGACGGTGGCCCTCTGCGGCGGTTCGGGTGACTTCCTCCTGTCGACGGCGAACGCGTCGGGCGCCGATGTCTACGTCACCTCGGACCTGCGCCACCACCCGGTCAGCGAGCACCTCGAGAACCCCGGTGCGTGCGCCGTCATCGACGTGCCGCACTGGGCCGCCGAGTGGACGTGGCTGCCCGTGGGAGCGCGAGCCCTGAGCGAACGCCTGGCCGGCATCGAGACCAAGGTCTCGACGATCGTGACCGATCCCTGGACGTCCCACGTTTCGTGAGCTGCGCCCGGGTCGAGCGGACCGTGACGGGGAACTCTGAGCCGGTACGGTAGCCCTTGTGAAAGCCGACCCCGCCGCCCAGTCCGCCCTGCTCGACCTGCAGGCCCAGGACTCCGCCCTCGCCCAGCTCCAGCACCGCAAGAACTCACTCCCCGAGCACACCCAGATCGCGGATCTGCAGGCCAAGGCGAACGAGCTCGACGGGGCCCGCATCGAGGCCGACACCGAGGTGTCGGACCTGACCCGGGCGCAGAAGAAGGCCGACGCCGAGGTCGAGCAGGTCAAGACCCGCCGGGCTCGCGACGAGGAGCGGCTCAACTCCGGCGCGATCAGCAACCCCAAGGATCTCGAGAGCCTGCAGCACGAGCTCGTCGCGCTCGAACGCCGCATCTCGACGCTCGAGGACGACGAGCTGGAGGTCATGGAGAAGCTCGAGGAGGCGCAGACCCGGCTGACCGCCCTCGAGTCCGACCTCACCGCCGTCAACGAGGATCTCGCACAGGCGACCGACGCCCGCGACGCGGCGATCGTCGTGCTCGACGAGCAGGCCGCGGCGGCCCAGGCCGACCGCGCGCAGGCGGCACAGGGCGTGCCGGACGACCTGATCGCGCTCTACGACAAGGTGCGGGCCCAGTACGGCGGTCTCGGTGCGGCGGCACTGCGTGCCCGCAAGTGCGAGGGCTGCCGCCTCGAGCTCAACGGCGCGGACCTGCGCGACATCGCGGCCGCGCCTGAGGACGAGGTGCTGCGCTGCCCCGAGTGCGGCCGCATCCTCGTACGTACGCCCGAGTCCGGGCTGTGACCTCGCGGATCATCGTCGAGGCCGACGGCGGCTCGCGGGGCAACCCGGGCCCGTCGTCGTACGGGGCGCTGGTCCGGGACGCCGACACCGGCACGGTCATCGCCCAGAGGGGCGAGACGATCGGCATCGCGACCAACAACGTCGCGGAGTACACCGGCCTCATCGCCGGTCTCGAGCTGGCGCGTGAGCACGCACCCGACGTCGATGACATCGAGGTGCGGATGGACTCCAAGCTGGTCATCGAGCAGATGGCCGGCCGCTGGAAGATCAAGCACGCGAGCATGCAGCCGCTCGCCGAGCACGCCCGTGCCCTGCTGCCGCGCGGCACGGTCACCTGGACCTGGGTGCCCCGCGAGCAGAACACCGCCGCGGATGCGCTCGCCAACGCCGCCCTCGACGACGAGGCAGCCGGCGGCACCGGCACGGTCGGCGAGCCCGCTCGTGCCGGCGAGCCCGCTAGGCAGACCCAGAGCGCTCAGCTCGGTTGGCGCGGCGGTGCACACGGCGAGCCGACCACGATCGTCCTGCTGCGTCACGGCGTCACCCAGGCGACCGAGCGCAAGGTGTTCTCCGGCAGCGGGGGAGCCGATCCCAGCCTGACTCCGACGGGCATCGAGCAGGCCCGGCGGGCTGCCGCATGGCTCAAGCGGCTCGGCGGGGTGGACGCGGTCATCTCGTCGCCGATGCAGCGCACGCGTGAGACCGCGGCCGTCGTGGCCGGCGAGCTCGGCCTGGACGTCGAGCTCGAGGCCGGCCTCGCCGAGACCTCGTTCGGCGAGTGGGACGGCTTCACGTTCGCCGAGATCATGGAGCGCTGGCCGACCGAGCTCGACGCCTGGCTCGCGTCGACGGCGGTGGCGCCGCCCGGGGGCGAGCCGTTCGACACGGTCGCCGAGCGGGTGGCGGCGGCGCGCGACCGGATCCTTGGAACGTACGCCGGCAAGACGGTCGTCGCGGTCACCCACGTCACGCCGATCAAGCTGCTCGTGCGACTCGCGCTCGACGCCCCGATGCAGATGATCTACAAGGTCGAGCTGTCGCCGGCGTCGATCACGACGATCCAGTGGTACCCCGACGGTGTGGCCTCGGTCCGCAACGTCAACGTCGTCCCGGAGTAGTTGGGCGAGGGCGTCAGACCTCGGCGACGACGATGTCGAGCCGCTGACCGTCGCGCTCGACGGTCCAGCCGAGGTCGGCCAGCACGCTCTGCAGCTCCTCGACCGTGCGCGGATCGGCGCCAGACTCCAGCAGGCCGCGGACGATCCGGCCCTTGGTCGCCTTGTTGAAGTGGCTGACGACCTTGCGCGCACCGCCGTGCTCGTGCAGCACCCGCATCGTCGCGGTGCGCTCGGCCAGCTCCGCGGGCGGCTTGCCGAGGGCGGTGTACGTCCCGGAGCGCAGGTCGACCAGCAGTCCGTCGCCGGCCAGGTCGCGCATGACGCGGGGGAGCGGCGTACGCCAACGGCCCGCCACGGTGCCGAGTCGCGGCAGGGTCACGTTGCCCGACAGGCGGTAGGCCGGGATGAGGTCGTCGGGGCGCAGCAGGCCGAACAGCGCGCTGGAGATCGCGAGAGACGCGTCGGCGCGCTTGCGTGACGACTCGTCGAGGCTCGGCAGGTCGAGCTCGGAGAACAGCACGCCGGTGTAGATCTCGTCGGCGCGCGCGGTGGGCTCGTCCGGCAGCACCGCGTTGACGGCGATCGCGTCGGCCTGTGTCGTGCCGAGGCCCAGGACCTCCATGGCCCGTTTCGGGTTGCCATTGCAGAGCTTCACGAGCGTACGGAGGAGCTGTGCGCGCACGGGCGTGAGACGGCCGAAGGACAGTGCCTCGAGGTCGAGGGGCGCTCCGGCTTCCGGGCGGGTCTTGCCTTCGGAAGGCGGCAGCAGGATCAGCACGGACCGACCCTACAGAGTCACCAGATGAGCGAGGTCCACGCCCAGAGCACCACGGTGCAGAGAGCGACCAGAGCGGGCGTGGTCGCGAGGCCCAGGAGGTGGAACTCACGCACAGTCGAGAGGGCCCGGCCGCCGGACTGGCGCCACAGCAGGTTGGCCAACGACCCGATCATCGTCAGGTTGGCGCCGACGTTGACGCCGATGAGCAGGGCAAGGATTGCGAGCGACCCGGCCGAGTCGGCGGCGGGCAGGAGCAGCAGAGTGGCCGGCAGGTTGTTGATGAGGTTGGCCGCCACCATCGCCACCAGCGCCGTGACCAGCAATGCTCCGAGGCCCGTGCCGGCCGGCATCGCGTCCGTGAACCATTCGCCGACGGCGGTCGTGCCGAGCCAGGACACCACGAGGGCCCAAGCCAGTACGACGACCGCGAGGGGGAGGTTCGCGGCGTGCACGAGGTCCCGCCAGGACGCGGTGCGGCGGACGAGCGCGTAGGCGCCGACCAGCACTGCTCCGGCTGCCGCGGGGATCCACGGCGTCGTGCCGGTCGCGAGCGCGACCAGGACGAGCAGGACGACGATCAGCGGGAAGACCGGGAGGGCATACGGCTCGCCGGTGGGGGTCGCGTACGGCTCACGGGTTTCGGCGCGGAACCACCACCGCAGCACCGCGTACTCGCCCGCCACGGCGACCAGCCACACCGGGAGCATCGCCCAGGTGAACCCCACGAACGTCAGGCCGGTGGCGCCGAACACCAGCAGGTTGGTCAGGTTGGACACCGGCAGCAGGGTCGAGCCCGAGTTGGCCAGCCGCACCGTGGCGTACGCGTGAGAGCGGTGCGCGCTGGCGGCGATGAGGATCGGGGTCAGCAGCACCACGGTCGCGTCGAGGCTGAGGACGGCCGTGACCGCGGCGGCGAGGCCGACGCTCCAGGCGAGCAGCCGGACGCTCGACCCGCCGGCGGACCTCGACACCCGGTCGCCAAGCACGTCGAACAGGCGCTCGTCGGCGCACGCCTGCGCCAGGACCATGATCGCGACCAGGAAGCCGACGATCTCCGCCAGCGAGCCCAGGTCGTGTGTCACCCGGAGGAGGCTAGCCGACCAGCATCCACACCCCGACACCGGCGAACAACAGCGCCGAGACGAGGTGGACCGCCTTGATCGGCAGGACCTGCAGGAGGGCTCGCCCGACGAACACGGCGAGCACGATCGAGACCAGCATGCCGATCGTGCTGCCGATCCAGATCAGCACCCAGTGATACTGCGTCGACAGCGTCATGGTCGCCAGCATCGTCTTGTCGCCGAGCTCCGAGAGCACGAAGGCAACGCCGACGACGAAGATCGCCGCGCCGCCCTTCGCCGGCGGCTTCGGCTCCTCTCCGGCGGCGAGATGGCGCAGCGTCAGCGCCGCGAACACGAGGAACAGCACGCCACCGGCAACGCGTACGGCGTGCTGGGGCAGTGCGTCACCGATCGCGTTGCCGACCAGGGCGGAGACCAGGTTGGTGAGGGCACAGGCGATGCCGGCACCGATGATCACGGTGCGCGCCCGGTAGCGGGTCGCGAACGTCATCGACATCAGCTGGCTCTTGTCGCCGAGCTCGGCGATGAACACCAACGCCGCACTCAGCAGGACCGCGTACATGAAGAAAGCTCCTCGTCCACCTGGACGAAGAGCCGGGATGACAAGCCTTCGACCAGGCATTGCCAATGACAAATTCCGGTCGAAAGTCTCGTCCGCCACTGTGAGGTGGCCTGCTGCACCGGAACCCACAGTTTCGTGGAGTCAGTATGTCGACACAGCCGTTGGGGACTACTCCCTTTCGTGTCCCCAGTCTAGCGGACGGCGCCGCGACACCTCGGCGGGCGGTAGGCTTGCGGACGCGAATGAGTCGGCCGGGCGGCCGCGGCACCCTTGCGGTGTCGAGGAAAGTCCGGACTCCGCAGAGCGACGGTGGTGGCTAACGGCCACCCACGGCGACGTGCGGGACAGTGCCACAGAAATCAAACCGCCAACGGCCCTTCGGGGAACGGGTAAGGGTGAAACGGTGAGGTAAGAGCTCACCAGCGCTCCGGGTGACCGGGGCGGCTAGGTAAACCCCACCGGGAGCAAGACCAAGAGGACGCCACGCCGTTTCGGCGACGTGGAGTCTGCGCTGACGGGCTGCTCGTCCTATGTCAGCGGGTAGGTCGCACGAGGCGCCCAGCAATGGGCGTCCCAGATGGATGGTCGCCCGGGCCACCTCGGTGGCCCGACAGGATCCGGCTTACAGGCCGGCTCATTCGCCCCGCGACCCCTGCGCCCCGATATCCTGACAGCATGTCCACCGATGAGGTCGTCACGGCCAAGCAGGCGTCGATCGCCGGCCGCTTCGCGCGGACCTATCTCCGCGTGTGTGCCGTTGCCTGCTGGTTGTTCATCCTGTTCTGGCCGGCGAGGTTGGTGTTCGGCCAGGTCGAGCAGTCGTGGTGGCTCGCCACGCTGACCATCCTCGGCTTCGTCGTCCTCATGGGCCTGCTGGGTCTGGTCCTGTGGTTCGAGGCCGCCAGCGCGGCGGCCGACACCGAACGACTGCTGCGCGACGGGCGGGACGCAGTCGCCGAGATCCTCGACGTCGAGGTGACGGATCCGGGCGACGGTTCGGCCGACGTCGCCCGCATGCAGCTGCGCATCAGCGGCGACGACGTCCCAGAGTTCCAGGCGGTCTGCAAGGAGACGCACGACAAGGCGTACGTCGTCGGTGCGAGGTTCAACGCCGTCGTCGACCCCTCGGACAACCTCTTCACGCTGCGACCGCTCAAGCGACGCTGAGCGACCTCGAGGAATGCCCCGGAGGCGCCCGGGGTACGGACTGGTGCAATCGTGTACCTCCGAAGGTGGAAGGGGATCCACATGACGGAGCAGACCACGTCGCCCGCGGGGTGGTATCCGGACGACTCCGGGCGCCTGCAGTGGTGGGACGGCTCGCGGTGGACCGGTGCGTACGCCGACGAGCAACCGCGGCCCATCGCCAACAAGCGCAACCATCTGCTGGGCGGGATGCTCGGACTGCTCGTGACGCTTGGCCTCGCCTTGGCCGAGCTCGCCTGGCTCGGTCGTGCCGATCGCCTCGCGGGCTTCCTCGGCGGGATGATCGGTCCGCTGCTGGGCTGCGCCGTGGGGCTCACGATCGGGCTCAACCGCAAGCGACGCAAGCAGCCCAAGCAACGGCCGCTGTGGTGGCACACGCTGTTCAGCGCCGTGGTGTCGTTCGGCTGGATGGTGCTGGTGCCGACCATGGCTGGCGGGCTGGACAGCGATGTCGTGGTGCCGGCGATCGTGCTCGGCGCGGTCGGGACGGTGGCCCTGGTCGGCGCCACCAAGATCATGACGCCGGAGATCATCCGGGACTGACCGCGACGGCGGTCAGCCGGCGTCGGCGAGGTGCAGCGAGTGCTGGATCGCGAGGGCGTCGAACTGCCACGTGATCTCGCGGACGATGTCGACGATGTCGGGGTCCTCGGTCTGGATCGTGACGACGAGGTGACGGTTGTTGTTCCACCCGGGAGCGTCGATCGTGATGTCGGGGATGGCGCCCAATGCGGTCGACACAGTGGCGAATGCCTCGTCGCTGCTCATCTGCATGTTGAGTACGACTCGATGCACGTCCGACCTCCCTGTCTGGGCCCCCACATCAAGAACGACGAGGGCAGCCGGAAGTTAGGCGTGGGCAGCATCACGTCCCGCGTAGGCTGGTGGAGGCTGCGCCGGCGAGCCTCGCAGAGGCCCTCGGCCGGCCCCGAATCCGTCCACGACCTTCCAGGAGTTCTGCTTCATGAGCACTGTGCCCGCGATTGCCCTGAACAACGGTGTGTCCATCCCTCAGCTGGGATTCGGCGTCTACCAGGTGCCGCCCAAGGACACCAAGGACGCGACGCTGACGGCCCTCGAGGTCGGCTACCGGCACATCGACACCGCGGAGATGTATCGCAACGAGCGGGGTGTCGGTGAGGCTGTTCGGGAGTCCGGCCTCGACCGGTCCGAGGTGTTCGTCACGAGCAAGCTCAACAACGGGTTCCACGCGCACGACGACGCCATCGCGGCGTTCGAGGAGTCCCTCGATGTGCTGGGCTTCGACTACCTCGACCTGTTCTTGATCCACTGGCCGCTGCCGGGCATCGACATCGACTTCGTCGAGACCTGGAAGGCGCTCGAGGAGGTCTATCGCGACGGCCGGGCCAAGGCGATCGGCGTCTCCAACTTCCAGGCCAACCACATCCGTCGCCTCGTCCAGGAGACCGAGATCGTCCCCGCGGTCAACCAGATCGAGGTGCACCCCTACCTGACCAATGACGACGTGCGCGCGGTCAACGCCGAGCACGGCATCGCGACCGAGGCGTGGTCGCCGATCGCTCAGGGGCTCGTGCTGGACGACCCGGTCATCACGGGGATCGCTGCTGCGCACGGCAAGACGCCGGCGCAGGTCGTCCTTCGCTGGCACGTGCAGCGCGGCGACATCGTGTTCCCGAAGTCGGTCACCCGCAGCCGCGTCGAGGAGAACTTCGACCTGTTCGACTTCGAGCTGTCCGACTCCGACCTGGGCCTCATCACGGCACTCAACAAGGATCAGCGCACGGGGCCGAACCCGGACGAGTTCAACTGGATCCCCTGAGCGGTCAGGGCAGGGTCAGGATCTCCGCGCCGTCGGCGGTGACCAGCAGCGTGTGCTCGAACTGGGCCGTGCGCGACTTGTCCTGGGTCGTCGCGGTCCAGCCGTCGTCCCACAGGTCCCACTCGACGGACCCGAGCGTCAGCATCGGCTCGATCGTGAACGTCATGCCCTTCTCGATCACGGTGTCGTAGGACGGTTCGTCGTAGTGCGGGATGACGAGCCCGTCGTGGAACGCCGGCCCCACGCCGTGGCCCGTGAAGTCGCGGACCACGCCGTAGCCGAACCGCTTGGCGTACGACTCGATGACGCGGCCGATGACGTTGACCTCGCGGCCGGGCTTGACGGCGCGGATGGCTCGCATCGTGGCCTCGTGCGTACGTTCGACGAGCAGCCGTGACTCCTGGTCGACATCGCCCACGAGGTAGGTCTTGCTGTTGTCGCCGTGGACCCCGTCGACGTACGCCGTGATGTCGATGTTGACGATGTCGCCGTCCGCGAGTGGACGGTCGTCGGGGATGCCGTGGCAGATGACCTCGTTGACGCTGCTGCACAGCGACTTGGGGTAGCCGCGATAACCGAGCGTCGACGGGTAGGCGCCGTGCTCGACCAGGAACTCGTGGCCGATGCGGTCGAGCTCGTCGGTCGTGACGCCGGGGGCGATCGCAGCCTCGACCGCGTCGAGGGCCTGGGCCGCGATCCGGCCGGCGACCCGCATGGCCGCAATGGTCTCGGCGTCGCGCACCAACGGGCCTCGGTAGGGCAGGGGCGCGATCTGGCCGACGTACTCGGGACGCTCGATCGACGCAGGAACCGCACGCTCGGCAGACAGGCGGCCGGCAGTCAGGACAGTCACCCGCCGAGTCTAGAGAACGCACGCGAACGCCTGTTGGGGCAGGATGGAGGCATGAGCGACGGCAAGTTCTACTACTGCACCAAGCACAACACGGTCGAGGGCGAGGACGGCTGCCGTGCGGCCGATCGCCTCGGCCCGTACGACACGGCCGAGGAGGCCTCGCACGCCTACGAGATCGCGGCGGAGCGCACGAAGAACTGGGACAACGACCCCGACTGGAACGACGACGCCGAGCAGCCGAAGGAGTGAGCCGCCGCAGGCTCCAGCTCGACCGCTCCGGTCCGTGGATAGCGGTCGTCGGGCTCTGCATGGTGCTGTGGTGCTCGGTCTCGACCGGTCTCTTCGCGCCGTGGTGGGGCGTCGTGATCGCGTTCGCGCTGCTCGTCCCGCAGATCTGGCTCGTGGCGAGATGGGCTCGCACGCATCCCCGGCGCACGATCGTCGTCCCGATCGTGGGGCTCCTCGTCTGGGCCGGTTATGCCTGGTTCGGCGCCAAGGTGTGGGGCTGGAGTCCCTAGGAGCGTTCGTGCTCCGTGAAGATCTCGTCGAGAACGCGTTTGGCATCGGCTGCCCCGACGGGGTCAGCGTCCCGTCGGTGCTGCGCGTACGTGATGAGGGCCTTCCACAGGGCCCAGCCGCGTCCGCGCGCCCACATGGCATCGTCGACGCCGAGCGTATGGCGGAAGGCCGCTCGGCTCTCGTCGTCCAGCAGCGTCCACGCGATCACCACGTCGCAGGCCGGGTCGCCGACGCCTGACGTGCCGAAGTCGATGACCCCCGACAGCACGCCGTCCGTGACCAGCAGGTTGCCGGTCGCCACGTCGCCGTGGAACCAGACCGGCACGCCCGACCACTCGGCCTGCAGCGCCTCGTCGAGGATGCGGTGCGCCGCGCGACCCGGGATCACGTCGCCGAGCTCCGTGATCGCGTCACGGGCCTCGCTCTCGTACGTGTCGAGCGGTCCGCCGCGGAAGAAGTTGTGTCGACCGGGTCCGGGACCGTCTGTGGCGTCCGCCCGTTGCAGCGCTGCGAGGAAGCCGGCGAGATCTGTGGCGAACGTCGTCAGGCTGCCGATCCTGTCCCGGCGCGCCGGCCGGCCGTCGATCCAGCGATAGACCGACCAGGCGTACGGATAGCCCTCGCCGGGCCGGCCCTGCGCGACCGGTGCCGGGATCGGCAGTGGCAGCTGCGGGGCGAGCTCGGGCAGCCAGCGCTGCTCCTTCTCGACCTGCAACGCGTACCAGGGCCCGGTCGGCAGGCGGATCGACATCTCGTCGCCGAGCCGGAACGTCCGGTTGTCCCACCCGGGCAGGTCGACCGGCCGGACCGGCAGGTCGACCCACTGCGGGAACTGGGTGCGTACGAGCCGCTCGGCCAGCGCGACGTCGAGGCTGTCGCGGTCGACCGGCGGTCCGCCCGAGGTGCCGAGCACGCAGTCAGCTCTCGAACGAGTGCTCAGCTGCGGGGAACGCGCCGTTGGCCACGTCGTCGGCGTACGCCTTGGCGGCCTCGAGCATGACGCCGTGCAGGTCGGCGTAGCGCTTGACGAACCTGGGTGCCTTGCCCGTGCGCAGGCCCATCATGTCCTGCCACACCAGCACCTGGGCATCACAGTCGATGCCGGCACCGATGCCGACGGTCGGGATGCGCAGCGCCTTGGTGACCTCGGCGGCGACCGGCGCCGGGACCATCTCCATGACGACCGCGAAGGCGCCGGCCTCCTCGAGCGCCTTGGCCTCGGCGATGAGCTGCTCGGCGGCGTCGCCGCGGCCCTGCACGCGATAGCCGCCGAGGTTGTGCTCGGCCTGAGGTGTGAAGCCGATGTGCGCCATGACGGGGATGCCGGCGTCGGTGAGCAGCTTGACCTGCGGCACCATCGCCAGCCCGCCCTCGAGCTTGACCGCGTGCGCGTTCGCCTCCTTCATGAAGCGGACAGCTGTGTCGAAGGCCTGCTCGGGGGAGCGCTGGTAGGACCCGAACGGCAGGTCGGCGACGATCAGCGCACGGGTCGTCGAGCGGGTGACCGCGCGGACGAGGGGGATGAGCTCGTCGACCGTCACCGGCAGCGAGGTCTCGTTGGCGAACACGTTGTTGCTCGCGGAGTCACCGACGAGCATCACGGGGATGCCGGCCTCGTCGAACGTCGCTGCGGCGTACTGGTCGTACGCCGTGAGCATCGCCCACTTCTCGCCGCGCTCCTTCATCTGCAGGAGATGGTGGGTGCGGATCTTGCGGATCTGGGTGCTTCCGGCCTGGGCAGCGGGTGCTGCGGCGGGTCCGGAGCCGTAGGGCGCGGTCTCTTCAGGGGTGGCGTCAGCCATGGTGATTCTCCTTGTCGTCTCGCAGCTCCTTGCGGAGTCCACGGATGTCTCCAGCGTGCCAGAATCCGGGTGAGAAGGAGACGTGAGACTCGTTACAGCTTCTCGCGCCAGCGGTGGGTGATCGGCACGCGGCGATCGCGGCCGAAGTTGCGGCGCGACACCTTGGGGCCCGGCGGGTACTGCCGGCGCTTGTACTCCGCGCGGTCGACCAACGTGATGACCCGCTCGACCAAGGCGGGGTCGAAGCCCTCGGCGATGACGTCGGCGGACCCGAGATCCCGCTCGACGTACGCATCGAGGACCGCGTCGAGCAGGTCGTAGGGCGGCAGCGAGTCCGAGTCGTACTGGCCCGGTCGCAGCTCGGCCGAGGGCTGCTTGGTGATCGTGTCCTCGGGGATCGGCGGGGTCTCACCGCGCTCGGAGGCGGCCTGGTTGCGCCACTTCGCGAGCTCCCAGACCAACGTCTTGGGCACGTCCTTGATCGGGGCGTACGCGCCGACGGCGTCGCCGTAGATCGTGGAGTAGCCGGTCGCGAGCTCCGACTTGTTGCCGCAGGCCAGCACCAGGTGGCCGTGCTGGTTGGACAGGCCCATCCAGATGACGGCGCGGATGCGGGCCTGCAGGTTCTCCTCGGCGAGCCCGTCGAGGTGCAGGGCGTCCTGATAGGCGTCGAAGATCGGTGCGATCGGGACGGTGTCGAGCGTCAGGCCCGTCCTGCGGGCCTGCTCGGCGGCGTCCGACTTGGAGTGCTCGCTCGACCAGGCGCTGGGGTTCGAGACGCCGAAGACGTTCTCGGGCCCGAGCGCGTCGACGGCGATCGCGGCGACGAGGGTGGAGTCGATGCCGCCGGACATGCCGAACAGGACGGACTGGAACCCGTTCTTGCGCACGTAGTCGCGCAGCCCGACCACGAGGGCGGTCCAGATCTCCTCGAGGCGCGGCATGCGCTCGTTGGTCACCGTCGGCAGCGGCTCGTACGCCTCGAACGGATCGGAGCTGACGATCGTACGTTTGATGGCGAGGCCGCCGAAGCGCTCGTCGGCGTCGGGCATGGCCGGGGTCGCGGCGGGCAGGTCGAGGTCGACCACGAGCAGCTCGGGCTCGAACTGACCGGAGCGGCCGAGCACCGTGCCGGAGGCGTCCACCACGATCGAGTCGCCGTCGAAGACCAGCTCGTCCTGGCCACCGACGAGGTTGACGTACGCCAGCACACACTCGCCCTCGGCGGCGCGGCGGGCGCAGAGCTCCAGGCGTACGTCGTCCTTGTCGGCTTCGTAGGGCGAGCCGTTGGGCACGACGAGCAGCGCCGCGTCGGCCGCCTTGGCCGCAGCGGACGGACCGTCGCGCCAGAGGTCCTCGCAGATCGCGAGCGCGACGTCGACACCGCCGATCTGGACGATGTTGATCGTGTCACCGGCGACGAAGTTGCGGATCTCGTCGCCGACGCCGTAGTTCCAGAGGTGGTGCTTGGCCTGGCGCGCGACGATCTCGCCGCCGTGCATGACCGCGACGGAGTTGGTGGGGGCGTTCTTGGGGATGCCGACCTGCTCGGTCACGTGCTGCGCCTGGTCGAGGAAGCCGACCATCGCGACGAGATCGCCGCAGCCCTCGTCCTTCAGGCGTACGGCGAGGTCCTCGGCGGCGGCACGCGACGCCTTGATGAGAGAGGCCCGCATCGCGAGATCCTCGATCGGGTAGCCCGTCAGCATCATCTCCGGGAACACCACGAGGTGGACGCCCCGGGAGACGGCCTCCTTGCAGTAGTCGACGACGAGGTCGGCATTGGCGGCCAGATCGCCGACCGTGGCGTTGACCTGGGCAAGGGCGAGACGCATCTGGGGCACGGGATCAGCCTATCCGTGGCCTCGGGACGAGCGCGCGGTGACGGGACCCCAGGTTTGCCGCACAGACTGGTTTGACATCGCGGGAGAGCGGGTCTAGGTTTGCAGCACAAACCAGTCTGGAGATTGACATGGACCGCAAGGGCATCGAGACAGCAGTGGCCGAGAACGCTCAGTTCCGAGGCCTGTTCGGCGTGGTGGGCGGCCTTCTGGCGATCCTCGCTGCGCTCGGCAACACCTCGTGGGGGCCGCTCCGGCACAACTGGGTGTTCGTCGTCGGAGTGATCGTGCTGGCCGGCCTGACGTGGCCGATCCACACCTTCTACACCGACCGTTTCGGGCGGGCGACACCGTCGATGAAGCACCGGGTGCGGGTCGCCGTGGTCGTGCTGGTCGCGATTCCGCTGGTCATCCTCGGCTCCTTGTGGTTGTCGAGCCGCGTGTCGTGGTCGCTGGACCTTCCGGTCAACACCACGGCCATCACCCTCGGACTGGTGTTCCTGCTGTCGATCGGTGCCGCGGTGGGACTCCGGGCACATCACGTGGTGATCTACGGCGGGCTCGTGATCGTCGGTGCGCTGCCGGTCTGGGAACGCGGTGGCGAGAGCGGCAACACCGGGCTGTGGCTCGCCGGCGTGGCGATGATCGTCAGCGGACTCCTGGATCATCGGCTCCTGGTACGCCGTTTCGGACCGGCAGCCGAGTCCGGGATCGGGGCCGACCGTGCCGGAGTCTGACGACGGCTTCCTGTTGGACCGGCTGATCCACGAGCCGGGCCGCCTGGCGATCCTGACCGTGCTCTCCTCGGTCGCCGACGCCGACTTCGTGTTCCTGCAGCGGACGACGGGACTCACGAAGGGCAATCTCTCGAGCCACCTGACCAAGCTCGAGGACGCTGGTCTCGTGACGGTCGAGAAGCGCTTCGTCCGCAAGAAGCCCAACACCAACGTCGCACTCACCAAGGACGGTGCCGAGCGGGTCGCGCGGCACTGGGACCAGCTCGAACGGCTGAGGGCGCTGTCCCAGCGCGACGAAACATTGCCGTAACACGTCGTCGTCACACTGTGAGCATGGGAAAACAGGAAGACTTCGTGCTGCGCGCTCTCGAGGAGCGTGACGTCCGGTTCGTACGGCTGTGGTTCACCGACGTGCTCGGCTCGCTGAAGTCTGTCGCCATCGCACCGGCCGAGCTCGAAGGCGCCTTCGCCGAGGGCATCGGCTTCGACGGCTCGGCGATCGAGGGCTTCGCCCGCGTGCACGAGTCCGACATGCTCGCGATGCCTGACCCGTCGACGTTCCAGATCCTCCCGTGGCGCGGCGAGACGCCGGCGACGGCGCGCATGTTCTGCGACATCCTCATGCCCGACGGCACGCCGTCGTACGCCGATCCGCGGCACGTGCTCAAGCGGACGCTGCAGAAGGCGGCCGAGGCGGGCTTCACGTTCTACACGCACCCCGAGATCGAGTTCTACCTGTTCAAGGGCAAGCCCGGCCTCGGCGAGCAGCCCGTCCCCGTCGACGACAGCGGCTACTTCGACCACACCGCCCAGGGCGGCGGCCAGGACTTCCGCCGCGAGGTCATCACGATGCTCGAGAACATGGGCATCTCGGTGGAGTTCAGCCACCACGAGGGCGGACCCGGCCAGCAGGAGATCGACCTCCGCTACGCCGACGCGCTCTCCACGGCCGACAACATCATGACGTTCCGCACGGTCGTCCGTGAGGTGGCACTGAGCCAGGACAAGTGGGCGTCGTTCATGCCGAAGCCGTTCACGGCGCACCCGGGCTCGGGCATGCACACGCACGTCTCGCTGTTCGAGGGCGACGAGAACGCCTTCTACGAGGCCGGTGCGGAGTACCAGCTGTCGCAGACCGGTCGCGCGTTCATCGCCGGCGTGCTCGAGCACACCCCCGAGATCACCGCGGTGACGAACCAATGGGTCAACTCCTACAAGCGCCTGGCCGGCGGGGGAGAGGCACCCAACTACGTGTGCTGGGGCCACAACAACCGCTCGGCGCTCATCCGCGTGCCGATGTACAAGCCGCACAAGGGTGGCTCGGCGCGCGTGGAGCACCGAGGCATCGACTCCGGCTGCAACCCCTACCTCGCATTCGCGCTCGTGCTGGCCGCTGGTCTCAAGGGCATCGAGGGCAAGTACGAGCTGCCGGCCGAGGCCGAGGACAACGTCTGGGGCCTCAGCGAGAACGAGCGCAAGGCGATGGGCATCGCCCCGTTGCCGCGCAACCTCGACGAGGCGATCCGCACGATGGAGAGCAGTGAGCTCGTCGCCGAGACGCTCGGTGAGCACGTCTTCGACTTCTTCCTGCGCAACAAGCGGGCGGAGTGGCAGGACTACCGGTCCCAGGTCACCCAGTTCGAGCTCGACCGCCTCATGCCGATGGTCTGAGCCTCAGACCAGGTCGAACCGGAAGGCGTACGTCTCGTACGGCAGCCGGACCGACCCGTCGGCACCGGCACGCTCCTCACCGAGCTCCCGTACGGCTGACAGCACGTGCTCACGCTCGTGCGGCGGCCGGACGATGACGTAGCTGCGCGACGCGGCCAGCGCGACGAGGGTGTCGACGTCGATGACGTGCTCCCAGGCCACGACGAGTCGCTCGTACGCGCCGAACGGGCTCGCCGCAGCCGGGCCGTGCCCGCGGATCTCGTGCATCAGCCCCGTCGAGTCGACCCCGCCGAGCGCAGCGCTCAGCCGCACGACCCACGCGTCGGCTGACGACCGGTAGTTCCACACCAGTCCCAAACGCCCGGGCCGACGCAGCACCCTGGCGATCTCGGCCGACGCCCGCGGGACGTCGACCCAGTGCCACGCCTGCGCCATGGTGACGAGACTCGCGGCGCCGTCACCCAGGGGCAGGTTCTCTGCCGAGCCGCCGTGAGAGTCGATGCCGGGGATCTGCCCGAGGATGGCTCGCATGCCCGGGTCCGGCTCCACGGCGACGACGCCGTCACGGCGAGCAGCGAGGGCTGTGGTGAGCTTGCCGGTGCCCGCACCGACGTCGGTGACGGGTCCGTCGACACCGTCGAGCAGCCAGTCCACCACCTCGTCGGGGTAGGGCGGCCGCGCGCGGTCGTACGCATCGGCCGCAGCGCCGAACGAGAGGGCAGGATCGTCAGGGGTCACGACCTCCATCGTGCATCACGGTGTCGAGTAGCCTCATCGAGTGGCAACTGACGCGCGTGAGCTCGCCCTCGCACTTGCCCGCAAGGGGTTCCGCAACGGTGACGGAGCGGTCGCCGACCTGACGAGGCTGGGCGACGTACCGGACATCCTGGTCGACCAGATCGCCGGCGTGGCGAGCCCCGACACGGCACTCGCCTCGCTCACGTCGATCGGCGAGCGGTTCGGGGCACGCAAGCTGCTCGACCTGCTGGCCGGTGACGCCGATCTGCGCCAGCGACTGCTGGTCGTCCTGGGCACGAGCCAGGCCCTCGGCGACTTCCTCGTGCGTCATCCCGAGCACCTGCTCGACCTCAGCACGGCAGAGCTGTCGACCACACCGATCGGCCTCGACGTGCGGCGGCGGCAGATGGAGGAGGCCACGACCGCCGACGAGCTGCGCGTCGCCTACTACCGCAAGCTCCTGCACATCGCGGCGCGAGACCTGACGGCCCTGACCTCGTTCGAGCAGTCGTCGGCCGAGCTCGCCGACCTGGCCGTGGCGACGCTCGGCGCGGCCCTCAAGATCGCCAAGGCGGCCGACGAGAGCGCCGACCTCTGCCGGCTGACGATCATGGCGATGGGCAAGACCGGCGGTCGCGAGCTCAACTACGTCAGCGACGTCGACGTGATCTTCATCCACGAGCCCGCCGAGGGCGCCGACGACGGTGCCGCCATCGCGGCGGCGACCCGCCTCGCCGCCGCCGTGATGAAGCTGTGCCACGAGCACACCAGCGAGGGCACGATCTGGGAGGTCGACGCCAACCTCCGGCCCGAGGGCAGCTCGGGCCCGCTCGTGCGCTCGCTGTCGAGCCACATCGCCTACTACGAGCGGTGGGCCACGACGTGGGAGTTCCAGGCGCTGCTCAAGGCCCGGTACGCCGCCGGTGACGAGGAGCTGGCGCAGGGCTACCTCGACGCGCTCTCGCCGATGATCTGGATGGCGAGCACGCGCGAGAACTTCGTGGCCGACGTACGCGCGATGCGTCGTCGCGTCATCGAGAACATCCCGCCCAACCACCGCGAGCGTCAGCTCAAGCTCGGTGCCGGCGGATTGCGTGACGTCGAGTTCGCGGTGCAGCTGCTGCAGCTCGTGCACGGTCGTGCCGACGTGTCCCTGCGCAGCTCGACGACCCTCCACGCCCTCAAGGCACTGATCGAGGGTGGCTACGTCGGCCGTCGCGACGGCGCCGCGATGGAGGAGGCGTACGAGTTCCTCCGCACGCTGGAGCACCGCATCCAGCTGTTCAAGCTGCGGCGCAGCCACATCGTGCCCGACGATGCCGAGGACCTGAGGCGTATCGGCCGCAGCATGGGATTCCGGCAGAATCCCGCCGAGAACCTCACCCGCGAGTGGCAGGCGCACCGGCGCATCGTCCGCCGGCTGCACGAGAAGCTCTTCTACCAACCGTTGCTCGAGGCGGTCGCCTCGTTGCCGACCGACGGTATGCGGCTCACCCCGTTGGCGGCCGAGCAGCGGCTCACCGCGCTGGGCTTCGCCGACCCCAAGGGCGCGCTGGCGCACATCCAGGCGCTGACATCAGGGGTGTCGCGGCGTGCGGCGATCCAGAAGTCGCTGCTCCCGGCGATGCTCGCGTGGTTCGCCGAGTCGCCGGACCCCGACGGCGGCCTCCTGGCGTTCCGCAAGATCTCCGAGGGCCTCGGCGAGACGCACTGGTATCTCCGCAAGCTCCGCGACGAGGGCGAGGGCGCCGAACAGCTCGCCCACGTGCTGTCGTCGAGCCGCTACGTCACCGACCTCATCCTGCGGGCCCCGGACTCCGTCGCGCTCCTGGGCGACGACGCCGAGCTGAAGCCGCTCGAGCGCGACCGCCTGCGCACGGAGGTCGAGCTCGCGACGAGCCGGCACAAGAACCCGCAGGACGCGATCCGCGCCGTGCGCCGCGTGCGTCGCCGCGAGCTCTCGCGCATCGGCATCGCCGACGTGCTCGGCCGCCTCGACATCCTCGAGGTCGGCGAGGCCCTGACCGACGTCTCGACGGCGACGCTCGACGGCGCGCTCAAGGCCGCCACCGCGGCGGTGGAGGCGGAGCGTGGCACGATGCCGACCCGGCTGTCGATCGTGCTCATGGGCCGCCTCGGGGGTGGCGAGGCCGGCTACGGCTCGGACGCCGACGTGATGTTCGTGCACGACCCGGTCGAGGGCGCCGACGAGACCGAGGCCGCCGAGGCGGCGATGGCGGTCGCGCAGGGACTGCGCAAGATGCTCGCCGCCCCGGGCGACGACCCGCCGCTCGACGTCGACGCCGACCTGCGGCCCGAGGGCAAGAACGGTCCACTCGTGCGTACGTTCGCCGCCTACAAGGCGTACTACGAGAAGTGGTCGGCGGTGTGGGAGGCGCAGGCACTGCTGCGGGCCAGCGCCGACGTCGGCGACCCCGGTCTCAACGAGAGGTTCACGGCGTTGATCGACCCGCTGCGGTGGCCCGAAGGCGGTGCGACGCCGGCCGAGATCCGCGAGGTCCGACGCATCAAGGCTCGCGTCGACTCCGAGCGCCTGCCGCGCGGCGCCAACCCCAACACCCACCTCAAGCTGGGGCGCGGTGGGCTCGCCGACATCGAGTGGACCGTGCAGCTGCTTCAGATGCAGCACGCGCACGCCGTGCCGGAGATGCGTACGACCCGCACCCTCGACGCCCTCCACGCTGCGCTCAAGGCCGACCTCGTCAGCCACGACGACGCGCAGGCGCTCGAGGCCTCCTGGCGCCTCGTCAGCCGCATCCGCAACGCCGTGGTGCTGATGCGCGGCAAGCCCGCCGAGTCGATGGTCGAGCAGGCCAGCGAGCGCGCCGGTGTCGCGCACCTGCTGGGCTACGGCATGGAGCAGAGCGAGCGCATGGTCGACGAGTACCTCCGCACCACCCGTCAGGCGCGCAAGGTCGTCGAGCGCATCTTCTACGAGTGAGGCTCAGGGCGTGATCGAGTCGACGTAGGCGTAGGCGGCGGCGAGCTGTTCGGCCCACGTCGCGTCGTCGGCGTCGTCCGGCACGAGCACCCACTCACGTCGCGGCACGCCACCCATGACCATGTGCTCGGCGACGCCGGACTCGGCGAGCGCGTCGGCGTGCGCCTCGGGCACCTTGATCAGCAACCCGCCGGCATGGGCGGCGACGGCGAAGACCTTGCCGCGTACGCGCAGCCCGGTCGACCCGAACATGCGTCCCCAGTCGACGCCGGGCAGCTTCTGGTGCTCAGCCGACAGCTCCTCGAGGCGGGCGTGTGCGGCTTCCTGCAGCTCGTTCCTGGCCATGACCTCAGCATGCCAGCGACGGCCGACAACGTGCGCCAGAACGCTAGGCGGTCTTGCGGTCCTGCAGCAGGTGCATGCGCTCGTTGATGCTCAGGCCACCCCAGACGCCGTAGGGCTCGCGCACCGCGAGCGCGTGCTCGAGGCACTCCCGGACGACCGGGCACACGGCGCACAGCGCCTTGGCGGCCGCCTCGCGAGCCCGGCGACTCGGGCCGCGCTCAGCGTCGGGGGAGAAGAAGACGGACTCGTCGACGCCCACGCAGGCCGCGTCGTACTGCCACTCGTAGACCTCCTGCAACGCTTTGGGCAGGCGGCCGATGCTGGCCACCGGTCAGCCCTCCGCGGGCCGGGCGATGGAGAGCTGGAAGACGTCGAGGTAGCCGGTGCGGAAGCCCGCCTCGCAATAGGCGAGGTAGAACTCCCACATACGCCGGAACGTCTCGTCGAACCCTTGCGTCCTGATGGCGTCCCAGTTGGCGTTGAACGTGTCGCGCCACTGGTGCAGCGTGCGGGCGTAGTCCTGACCGAGCGAACGGCGATGCGTCACCGCCAGCGAGGTGTGCGCGTCGAGCGACTGGTCGATCGCCTCGAGCGACGGGATCAGCCCACCGGGGAAGATGTACTTCTGGATCCATCCGTACGAGTTGCGGGTCGCGAGGTAGCGGTGGTGCGCCATCGTGATCGCCTGGATCGCGACGTGTCCTCCGGGTGCGAGCAGCTTGTCGATCGTGGCGAAGTAGGTCGGCCAGTACTCCTCGCCGACGGCCTCGATCATCTCGACGCTGACGATGGCGTCGTACTCGCCGGTGACCTCGCGATAGTCGACGAGCTGCAGGTCGACCTCGACGCCGGCCTCGGCGAACCGCTCCTGCGCCAGGGCGGCCTGCTCCGACGACAGCGTGATGGTCGTGACCGCAGCGCCGCGCTGCGCCGCGCGGATCGCGAGGGCACCCCAGCCACTGCCGATCTCCAGCACCCGGGTGCCGGCCGTGACATGCGCGTCGTCGAGGATCGCGTCGATCTTGCGCAGCTGGGCGGCCTCGAGGTCCTGGTCAGCCGACTCGAACCAGGCTGACGAGTACGTCATCGACGGGTCGAGGAACTGCGCGAACAGGTCGTTGGACAGGTCGTAGTGCGCCTCGATGTTCTGGCGCGAACCCTTGACCGAGTTGCGCTGGTGGTGCGGCAGCCGCTTGTCGACGAACACGCGGAACTTCTGCAGCGGGACCGGGACGATCGTCGCCATCCGCGCGGCGAACGGCTCCAGCAGGTCAGCCAGGTCGGTCCCGTTGCCGGTCGTCCAGTCACCGGCCATGTAGGCCTCGCCGAACCCGATCTTGGTGTCCGCCCCGAGCCGGGCGAAGAACGCCTTGGGGCGTACGACCCGCATCTCCGGGGCGTCCGGACCGCCGGCGCCCCAGGCACGGCCGTCGGCGAACCTCAGGCGTACGGGCACCCGGTTGACGGTGGGCCTGAGGATCGCCTTGGCGGCGCGTGCCTTGAACGGAGTGCGTGGTGCGCGTGAGACACCGAAGGAATGGGCTGGTGGCCGGTCGGCAGAGATGCTCATGCCAGTGATTCGTTGCTACTCGGCAGCCGGATTGGTGCCGTCGCCGTCCTGACCGGCCCGCTTGCTGGCCTCGGTGATCTCGAAGATCTCGGTGCCGAACGCGCCGATCTCCGTCGTGATCTTGCGCGCCGACTCGAAGAGGATCGCCACGACGTGCCCGGCACTGGCGATCGCCGCCTCGGTCGACTGCTGGAGGACGTCCTTGGCGATCTCACGTCGGCTCAGTGCCATCGGGTGTACCTCTCGGTCGCAGTCGACTACGAGGTCAATTGTGGCGCACGTGCCGCTTCTTCGCGACGGGCGGCTTCCGCCTCCCGCTTGGCCCGGCGCAGCGCCTTGGACTCGGGGCTGTTGCCGATCTTGTACGGGTCGTCGGGCTTGTGGCCGAGCTTGGCGAGCTGCCGGATGACGCTGGCGACCTGCTTGGACAACCGGCCCGTGTTGTACTGCAGGCCGTACTTCTCGACCAGGCGCTTCACGTCCTCGGCGACCTCGGGGTAGCGACGGGCCGGGATGTCGGGGAACAGGTGGTGCTCTACCTGGTAGCTCAGGTTGCCGGTCAGCACGTGGAACGGCTTGTGCCCGGTGATGTTGGCCGAGCCGAGCAGCTGGCGCAGGTACCACTGGCCGCGGGTCTCGTTCTGCGCGTCCTCCTCGGCGAAGGTCTGCACTTCGGCCGGGAAGTGGCCGCAGAAGATGATGATGAAGGACCACACGTTGCGGATCACGTTGGCGACGATGTTGGCGACCAGGATGGCGACCGGCGCCCACCAGCCGACGAACGGCACGAGGGCCAGGCCGAGGGCGGGCCACGCGACGTAGTCCTTGAAGACCTGCTTGCGGATCTTCTTGAGCGCGCGCTTCTTGCGACCCTGGAAGTCCTCCTTGGTGATCTTGCCCTGGAGGTACTGGTCGAGCTCGACGCCGTGGTACATGATGCCCCACTCGAACACGAGCATCAGGATGAACGCGAGCGGCAGGTTGAAGCGGTGGCTGGCGTACCACGGCTGGTCCTCGTCGATGCGGAACATGTTGTAGCCGATGTCCCGGTCCATGCCGTGGATGTTGGTGTAGGTGTGGTGGATGTAGTTGTGGCCGTGCTTCCAGTCCTTGGCGGGGGCGATGTTGTCCCACTCGTAGCGGCTGGCGTCGACCATCGGGTCGTTCATCCAGTCGTACTGGCCGTGCATGACGTTGTGGCCGATCTCCATGTTGTCGAGGATCTTGGCCAGGCCGAGGAACAGGATGCCGGCGATGAAGACGGGCGGGAAGAACGGCATGAAGATGCCGATGCGGCCCAGCACCTCGCTGGCCTTCTGCGCCTTGATGACGCGCCGGATGTAGTCGGCGTCCTTCTGGCCGAGGTCGTCGAGCACGCGCTGGCGCACGGCGTTGAGCTCCTCGCCGAACTCCTCGAGCTGCTCGTACGTCATGTACTCGAGGCCGATCGTGGCCTTCTTGTCGCTGGTGGTGTCGACCAGCGACAGGGGAGCGGCGTTGTGGTTGCGCGCGCTGTGGGGCTTGATGGGCGCGTTCTTGGTCTTGGCCATGGTGGTTCTCCCTCTCCTAGAGTGCGACGTTGACGTCGCCGACGGGGACGTGCACACAGATCTTGATGGTCTCGTCGGTGTTGGCGCTGATCTCGTTGCTGATCACGTGGCGCACCGCACCGTGGTTCTTCTTGACGACGCAGGTGTTGCAGACGCCCATGCGGCAGCCGAACTCGGGCTTGAGTCCCGCGGCCTCGGCCTGTTCGAGGATCGTGGCGCCAGAGTTGTCGGCCTCGATCTTGGCGTCGTCGAACGTCAGGGTCCCGGTGGCGTCAGCCGCGTCGAGGTCGACGGACGGCACCTTGAAGTACTCGAGCTGGAGCTGGTCTGCGGCGCCGAGCTCGGTGTAGGTGTCGCGGACGGTGGCGATCAGGCCGGCCGGGCCGCAGACGTACGTGAGGGTCTCGGTCGGGTCGATGCCGAGGTGCTTGAGGTGGTCGACGTGGAAGCGGCCCTTGAGCTCGGCTCCGGGTGCCGGCTGGCGCGTGTAGATGCGCATGACCGTCACGTTGGCCGCCTCGGCGAGCGCGTCGAGGTCGGCGGTGAACATCTCGTCGTCGCGCGAACGGGCGTAGTGCAGGAACGTGACACGGCCCTGGTGGCCGGTGTCGCGCAAGGTGCGGATCATCGACATGACCGGCGTGATGCCGGACCCGCCGCTGACCAGCAGCAGGTTGTCGGGCACCTGGCGGGGGAGGACGAACTCGCCCTCGGCCTGGGACAGGTAGACGATCGTGCGCGGCTTGAGCTCCTTGTGCAGGAACTGCGAGACGTAGCCGTCGGGGTGGGCCTTGACCGAGACGCTGAACGTGCCCTTCTTGGCCGCCCGCGAGCTCGACACGGAGAAGCAGCGGACGCGGCGCGTGCCGTCGACCTCGACGCCGAACTGGACGTGCTGGCCGGGGGTGAAGCCCTTCCAGGCGCCGTTGGGGCGGAGGATGACCGTGCTGGCGTCACCGGTCTCCTGGACGACCTCGACGACCCGGGCGCGCACGTTCTCCGCTGCGAGCATCGGGTGGATCTGGTCGAGGTAGTGGTCGATCGTGTGGGGGGAGGTCAGAGAGGCGACCGGGCGCGAGGTGAGCGCCTTGCGGATGATGCCCATCTGTAACCTCCTCGAAATCAGTGAACATGCGTACACTCAAAGTGTGCACGACCCGAGGCCCACGCGCAACCGGCGCGCCGAGTGACCTCGAACACGAGTGATACAAGTGTGCACCGAAAGGGGTGACTAGGCTGTGAGGATGACCGAGCCAGCACCATCCGCCTCGCGTCAGGCCCAGAAGGAGCGCACCCGCCAGGCCATCCTCGCCTCGGCGCTGGAGCTGAGCCACGAGAAGGGCTTTGCGCAGGTCAGCCTCCGCCAGGTGTCACGCCACGCGGGCGTCGTGCCGACGGCCTTCTACCGCCACTTCGAGTCGATGGACCAGCTGGGCCTCGCCCTTGTCGAGCAGTCGTTCTCGACGTTGCGGCGCATGATCCGCGACGCGCAGCGCGATCCGCACGTGTTCGACAACATCATCGACGCCGCCGCAGACGTGTTGGTCGAGGCGGTCAAGCAGAGCAAGGCGCACTTCGCGTTCGTCGCCCGCGAGCGGGTCGGCGGGCCCGAGGTCGTACGCACGGCGATCCGCCACGAGCTCGACCTGTTCGTCAGCGAGCTCGCGGTGGTGCTGGCGCGGCTGCCCAACATCGAGAACTGGTCGACCGAGGACGTGCAGATGGTCTCGCGCCTGTTCGTCCGCAACATGGTGTCCAACGCCGAGGAGGTCGTGGAGATGCCTGACGGGCGGCCCGACCTCGAGGAGCAGATCAAGGAGGGCGCCCGCCGGCAGATGCGCCTGATCGTCGTCGGCTTCCGCGACTGGCGCAGTTGAGCACCCAGCTGGATCAGCTGGCGCGGTTGACCTGCTGGTTGCCGTACTCGTCCTGCGCGTACGTCGCGAGGTTGTCGAGAGCCTTGGCGAAGACGTCGTCGCCGATCGAGTCCTCGAGCTCCTGCAGCACCTCGGGCTCGGCCGTGAAGTCGGCCTCCCACGTGACGTACGAGCAGGAGTGGCCGGCGTCCTCGACGAGGATCGTCGCGCGGTGGTTCGCGATCGGGAACGGCGGATCGGGGATGTGGTACGACAGCGTCATCGCCTCGTCGTCCCGCGACACGATCGTCACGACGACGTCGGCCGGTGCCTCGGGCCCGTTGGCGTAGATGCGGAGCGTGGGGTGCCATTCGGCGAAGTTGCCGGCCAGCTGCCACACGTGCGGGGCGGGGGCGGCGACGAACGTACGACGGGTGATCCGGGGCATTGACTTCCTTCGGCACGACAGCAGACGTATCCCAACATTGTCGCGTGCGAACCGCCTCTGGCGGCCATCAGAGCAGTGAGGGATTGCTCACTCGGCGAGGCCGAGGTCACCGGCGAGCCGGAGCGTCGTCTGCTCGTAGTAGCCCTCGTAGTCGCTCACCGATCCCTTGAGGTGTCCGAAGATCTCGAACGACAGCGTCCCGAAGATCGCGGACCACACCATGAGCGTGCGCATCACCAGCTCAGGGAGCGCCTCGAGGTCGACGTCGCTCCGCTCGGCGATGAACGCCATCGCATCGGCGACCACGTCCGACGGATCGGCGGCCTCGGCGGGTGGCCGGGTCCCTTGCGCGGCGGACCCCGACGCGTGTGCGGCGACGATGATCTCGACGAGTCGTACGATCACCCGGGTCGCCGGTACGACGGTGTCCTGGGGTGCGGCGTAGCCCGGCACGGGGGAGCCGTAGATCAGGGCGTAGTCGTGCGGGTGGCTGACGGCCCACTCGCGGGTCGCTCGGCAGGTCGCCATCCACCGCCCCAAGTGGTCCGTGCGGTCCTCGACCGCCTCGTCGGCGGCTTCGGCCGCAGCGCCGAGCTCGTCGTACGCCGCGATGATCAGCGCGGTCAGCAGCTCGTCGCGGCTGGCGTAGTAGCGGTAGACCGCTGACGAGACCATGCCGACCTCGCGGGCGACGGCTCGCAGGGACAGCTGGCTGGGGCCCACCTCGCCGAGCTGGGCGCGGGCGGCGGCCAGGATCTCGGCGGTGATCTCGGCGCGGGCCCGTTCTCGGGCGGTTCTGGCAACTACCATGCACCTACTGTGCGGCATTGCGAGAGCATGTGCAACAAATGAGAGCACTGCTCTTGCATTCGGGTCCGGGGTCTGCCATGCTCGCAACCGAGAGCGGTGCTCTCCATCATCGGAAGGACCACCATGTCTGATCGTCACCTCGTCGTCGGAGCCGGACCCGTCGGCCGTCACGTCGCCCAGCTGCTCGCGGACCGCGGTGCAGACGTCACGGTCGCCACCCGCTCGGGCACGGACACCGGCATCGACGGCGTGACGCACCTGAAGCTGGACGCCTCGGACGCCGACGCCCTGAGTGCTGCCGCGGAGGGTGTCTCCGTGCTCTACAACTGCGCGAACCCCGCGGACTACACCACGTGGCAGAAGTTCTGGCCGCCGCTCGCTGCGGCGTTCCTCGTCGCTGCCGAGCGGTCCGGCGCGGTGTATGCGATCACCGGCAACCTCTATCCGTACGGGCCGGTGGGCCAGCCGATGACGGAGGACCTGCCGGACGCGGCCACCGACCACAAGGGCCGGCTGCGTGCCTCGATGTGGGCCGAGGCCAAGGCGCTGCACGATGCCGGCCGGATCCGCACCGTCGAGGTCCGCGGTTCGGACTACATGGGCACGGGCGTCGGCGGCAACGGCCACGTCACGCGGCAGGTGCCCGGGGCGCTCAAGGGCAGGCGTGCCTGGGTCTTCAACGCCAAGGACGTCCCTCACACGTTCACCGACGTGCTCGACACCGCACGGCTCCTCATCGCCGCTGCCGAGGACGAGTCGGCGCACGGCCGTACGTGGCACGTGCCCAGCAACCCGCCGCGTACGCAGGAGCAGGCGATCACCGACGTGCTCACCAGCGTCGGCAAGCCGGCCGTCAAGGTCAGCGTCGTGCCCAACGCCGTGTTCGCTGGGCTGGCGAAGGTCGTGCCGCTGCTCCGTGAGCTGCGTGAGCTGTCCTACCAGTGGACCGAGCCGTACGTGCTCGACGACAGCGCCGCTCGCGAGCACTTCGGCATGGAGCCGACGCCGTGGGACGAGGTCTGTCGCCGCAGCGCGGTGGTCTGAGTCAGACAGGCTTGCACGACTGTCGTGAAACCGCGAACGAGAGGGCTTCGGCTCGCATAGGATCCTTCCACTCCGCGCAGACTGCGACGGGCGAGACGGGTGGGATCGATGAAGTACACGGTGCGCGCAGCGCTGGCGGTGGCCCTGCTGATCGGGTTCTATGTCGTCGCCATCGGCGTCGCCGCGGGACTGATCTTCCTGGTCGTGGAAGCCGCGCGGGTCGGCCTGTCGGGATTCGCCTTGGCCAAGATCGGGTTCGTCGTCGTCATCGTGGCGTTCGGCATCTTCAAGGGGCTGTTCAGCCGCACCAAGGACACGAGCGGACCGGCGGGTGTGCTGGTGTCGGACCGGGACCAGCCCGGGTTGTGGTCCGAAGTACGCGAGCTCGCCGGCGCGGTCGGCACCCGCTCGCCCGACGAGATCCGCCTGGTGCCGCAGGTCAACGCCGCGGTGTCGGAGGATGCGAAGTTCCTCGGTCTGATCTCGGGCACCCGTCGGATGTACATCGGTGTGCCCCTCGTGCTGGGCCTGTCCCGCCAGGAGCTCCGTTCGGTGCTCGCTCACGAGCTCGGTCACTACTCCGGCAAGCACACGGCGTTGGGACCCGTCACCTATCGCGGCAAGGAGGCGATCGCCCGCGTGCTCGGCGAGCTCGGTCCCGACTCGATCGTCGGGCGGCTCCTCGGCCTGTATGCCCGCCTGTACTACGCCGTCTCGCACTCAGTCAGTCGCCGTCAGGAGCTCGAGGCGGACGAGTTCAGCGCCCGCCTGGCCGGCCGTGGAGCCGCTGCCTCGTCGTTGAGCAAGCTGCTGCCGCTCGACGCCGCGTGGGACCACTTCGTCGACTCGTACGCCGCGCTCGGTCAGGACTCCGGGCGGCGGCCCGCGGAGATCTTCCAAGGATTCGCCTCGATGCTCGACGACCCGGAGACCCGCGAGCAGCTGGTCAAGATCCGCGACGAGCATCCTGAGCAGCCGTCCTCGGTCTACGACAGCCACCCACCGACCAGCCAGCGGATCGCGAAGATCGAGGCGTTGGCGGACGACGGGGTCGTCGACGACGGCACCCCCGGCACGTCCCTGCTCGACGATCCGGCCGCGGCGTTCGGGAAGCTCGAGGCGGACATCTTCGCCGGGAGCAACCTGCGACCGACGGCGTGGGAGGTGCTGGTCACCGACGCGTTCACCACGCGGGTGGGCCGGGCCGCGGAGGCTCTGGCCACGCAGGCACGACGCGTCGGTGCGCCGCCGACGCTGCGTACCGCCGTCGAGCGGCTGGGCAGGCCAGGGAGCCCGGGGCTGCTGGAGGGCGCCGAGGTCGAGGAGGAGCGCGAGATCGTCGCTCGACTGCTGGCGGACGCAGCGGCCGACAGCTTGGTGCGTGAAGGCGCTGCGGCATTCGCGCTCACCTGGAACGGCGGCCTCGCCACGCTCCGGACCGGCGCGGGGCAGAGCGTCGACCCATGGGGACCTGCGTTCGAAGCGGCGTCCGAGCCGACGAGCGCGGCGTTCACGGCATGGGCTTCGACGCACGGCGTCGACCTCGACCGCGAGATCCCGGCCGCTCAGCCGGTGGCCGGGGTCTAGTCCGACTCCGCGGCGCCCATCAACGAGAACATGTCGGCCGCTGCCTCCCAGCCGAGCGACTCGTAGAGGAGCCGGCCCCGGGCCGAGGCGGCCAGGACGCCGCGAGTGGCACCCTGCTCCAGTGCGTACGCGGTGAGGGTGGCCATGACGTGGCGGCCGAGCCCACGCCGCTGGAAGGCCGGCGTGGTCTCGACCGCGTCGAACGTGGCGTCCTCGCCGAGGATGCCGACGGTGCCCTCGGCCGCGACGCGGTCGCCCGCCTCGACGACGTAGCGGGCGCGGTGGTCCTCGATGTCCCAGCGCGGGGTGAACCGGGCGTCGAGCGCCGGTACCTCGATCGGGCTGGAGGTCGTCGCCATGAGCGTCTCGTCGTCGCGGTCGACGCGTACGCCCGGCGGCAGGGCCAGCTCGGCGTACGGGCTGGCGTCGTCGGCGATCACGGTGAGCATCGCCCGAGGGTCGCCGTCGACGTGGCGGAAGAGCGAGGCGAACGCGTCGAGACCGGGATCGATGCAGATCAGCTCGGTCTCGCGGGTCCGCGAGCGCACGTGGACGAGCGGCCAGCCGTCGACGATCGAGGTCTCGAGCCCGCGCGCGTGCGCCCAGGTGATGATCCAGCGATCGATGAGCTCGTGTGCGGTGCTGACCGTCATACGGCCATTCTGTCAGCGTGGCTGACCTGACCCGTCAGGCCTCGGCGGGGTCGTTGTCGATCGAGTTGCCGCCTTCGGACGGCTGGTCCTCTGCCGGCTCGCTGCCGGCCGGGTCGTCGGGTCCCTCGGCGGGCTGCTCGGGGTGTGGTGTGGTCATGCTGGGCTCCTCTCGGTCGCGATGTCCGTACCCATCTCAGCCGGCGTCACGCACAGGGCCTGCGAACGTGGCGGTTCCTGGGCCATGATGAAGAGCACCCGCGACAGTGAGGAGCCCGAGATGGCCACGCATGCGGACTGGGTGGAGCTCAGGGTGCACGGCGTCAGCGGCACACCTCCTGAGGCGATGCTTGCCAAGCCGCACGTCCTGCAGGTCGACGGCGACGACAAGTCGCGCTTCTTCCGCGCGGTCGACGACGACGGCCGCGAGATCAGGGCTGCTGACGGTCACGTCGTCGAGGGATTCCACTGGGGCAACTACACGTCGGGCTCGTGGCGCAAGGCGCTGTGGCTCGCGCTGATCCCGTTCGGGCTGATCAACGCAGCGGCGTTCATGCTGCCGCCGGTCGAGGACGACCAGGGCAAGGTCGACCCGCTGGCCCGGCGGCTGCGGATCGGCGCGATGGCGGGGCTGCGGTTGCAGGCGGTGTTCCTGACGGTCACGTTCGCGTTCGCGATCGGCATGGTGCTGATCGACATCATCGGCACACGGTGGGCGTACCGGCACCTGTCGGCGATCCCTGACGGGTTCGAGAACCTCGTGCCGGCGGCCGCTGCCGTGCTTGCCGCCTTGATGATCCTGCCGCTCGGGTCGTCCCTTCGACCCGGGCCACTGATCGACGGACCACCGGCCCGCCCTGGTCCCGATCCGGCGCTGCAACCCGTCGACGCGCCGTCTCGGCCTGCTGCAAAGGTCGAGCACGTGCAGCGTCGCACGCCGTTCGCCCGGCCGGAGTTCTATCGCGGCGACTCGGACACGTCGGCGTTCCGCGCCTTGCACGTCGCGATCGGGCTGTTCACGATCGCGCTGATGGCCCAACGCTTCAGCGCGCGGCAGCTGTGGAGCGTCGACGCCTCGGAGGGGAGGCCCGGCCTCGGCGTGGTGATCCTCGTCCTGCTCGGCATCGCGATCGCCGCGACCGTCAGCCTCGGGGACCCCGAGCGCGGAGCGACGACCTTGCACGGAGGGGCGAGCCGCGGATGGGCGCTGACGTGGCACCGCTGGATCTCCCGGCTGTCCCTGGTGCTCCTCCTGCTGTCGATGCTGTCGGTGGGCCTCGCGGCTCGAGCGCTCCAGCTGCGGGGGCTGCCACGGGAGCGCGCGTTGGACGGGCTCGACCGGTTCCGCATCCCGCAGTTCCTCAGTCGCGTCGTCGAGTTCGACGTGATCGGACGGTGGCTCGTCATGCTCGCCGCCGTCGCAGCCCTGGTCGCCGGACTGTTCGCCGTCGGCCTGGCCCTGCGCGCCCGGAGGTGGCGCGCGCGTCCCGACGAGGACGCCTGGGCGTTCCGGCCCTACAGCTGGGGCCTGACCTCGATCGCCGTCGCCAACCTGGCCGTCATCCTCGGGGTGGGCTTCTCCGCGGCGTTGGTGACCGGGGTGTCGACCGCACTGGGCCAGCGGGAGGTCAAGGCCGGGGGAGACAGCAAGAAGACCGCCCTGGGTTCGACGCCCCTGATCGACCGGGTCGCGTACGCCTGGGGTCTTGGCATCATCGTGGTCGCCCTGGCGGCAGCCATCTGCCTCCTGGTGAGCCGGATCGCGAGTCGGCGCCGGCTGCTGGCGCACGTCGACGTCGGTTATCCCAGTGGTCGGGTGTTCGAAGGCCGGCGCGAGGATGCCGAGCCCTATCCGGCGCCGAGGGCCGCCGGCTGGCGGCACGCCCTCAGCAGTGCGGTCTGGCGGGCGCGGCTCAAGAACCAGATCCAGCTGATCATCTGGTCCGTGGTGCTCGTAGGTGCCGTGCTCGCGCTGTTCCTCGGCTGGTCGGAGCTCGCAGCGCTCAAGCACGTCGCCCGCCCGCCGGAGGACCTCAGGGTGCTGAGCGTGGCGTCCGACGAGGTCAATGAGCTGCCGAACCGGGTCGAGTCGTGGGCTCCGGTGCTGGCCCAGGTGGGTGCGTGGACCTTGCTCGGGCTGATCGCCCTCCTGATCGCGAAGGGACGCCAGGCCCTCGGCGACGAGCAGACCAGGCGCGGCATCAACATCGTGTGGGACGTCGTCGCGTTCTGGCCGCACGCCGTCCACCCGTTCGCGCCCGAGCCGTACTCCCAACGTGCAGTGGTCGACCTGACGGAGCGGATCCGCTACCACGTCGCCACCGCGCCGGAGGATGCGCCGGGTCGCTCCGTCATCGTCTGCGGGCACAGCCAGGGGAGCCTGGTGTCCTTCGCCGCCCTCAACCTGCTCAGCGACGAGGAGCTCTCGAGGATCGGCCTGCTCACGTTCGGCTCGCAGCTGCGAGTCATCTTCCCGAGGGCGTTCCCGGCGTACGTCAACCACACCGCGATCGTGTCGACGCGCGGCCTGCTCGGCGACGCGTGGATCAACCTCTGGCGTGACACGGATCCGCTGGCAGGTCCCGTGCTGTCCTGGAACCACGACATCCACGTGACGCCGCCGCGGGAGTCGCACTTCGAGGTCCCTGCAGGTCGGCTCGAGCCGATCGACGGCAGCATCCCGGCGATCGACCAGGTCGACGACATCACGGCAGCGTTCGCGGTCTGGCGCTGCGGTGACGACTGGCGCCTGACCGACCCGACCCGGCGGCCCGTCGAGCTGCCGCCCGGCGTCGATCCGATCGTCGAGGCGCCGATCAACGCGCTCCGCGGTCACGGTCGCTACTGGTCGGACCCAGCCTGGGCGGCGGCCCTGACGACGTTGCGCCACCGCGAGTCCGGGGGAGCCGACGCGCAGGCCTAGCGCTTCGGGGCCTCATACCCCTTGGCCGGTACGAGCTGCTCCGCCTTGTGCCACTGCACTGTCAGGCTGTTGCCGACGCCGCCGGTGACCACCGCGACGAGCGCGAGCCACTCACCCGAGGACGTACGCCGCCACTCGATGAGCAGACCGGCCCACGGCGTCATGGCGTACTGCGCCGACGGCTTGACCCACACATGGCGGGCCGGCTGCTTGACGGGGTCGCGGCCTTCCGGGAACTCGCTCTCGGACCGGTCGACGAACCCCATGTGGCACACCATAGAACATATGTTCGAGTCGTGGGTGCGTCAGGCCCCGGTCCCGCGGGCCACGGTCTGGAGCTCGCGCAGCAGGTCCGTGGTGATGGTGCCGAACGAGCGTTGCTCGTCCTGGCGAAGCCACTGCGTGAAGGCGATGCCGAACACGGTGACGCCGGACTCGGCGGCCAGCGTCGCTGCGGGATCGTCGATGCCACGAGCGCGCAGGGCGTCGGCGATCGTCGCGGCGAGGCTCCTCAGCTTGTGCGCCTCGCGTTCCCGCAGCGCCGGGTTCTGCTCGATGACGAGCTGCCGCGTGCGGGAGTGGTCGCGCCGCTCGTCGGGGAACAGTGCTGCGGCTGACTCCAGTGCGCTCGCCACGATCTCGATGGGGGCGGCCTGGGCGGGCGCCGCCTCCACGCCGTCCAGGAACGCTTGGTTGAACACGTCCTGCCCCAAGAAGAGCACTTCACGCTTGTCGGTGAAGTGACGGAAGAACGTTCGCTCCGTCAGCCCGACGGACTGTGCGATCTCGGTGGCGGTCGTCTGTTCGTAGCCGCGCGTGGCGAAGAGCTCGAGCGCTGCCTGCTGCAGCCGTTCCGGCGTCCCCGGTTCCCATCGCACCATGTGGCGAGTGTAGTGATGACAGTGACTGACGTACAGGTGGTAGCGTCATGTCTGTGACTGACATCAGTCACCGGACAAGGAGAACATCATGCGCGTATTCGTCACTGGAGCCTCAGGCTGGATCGGTTCGGCCACCGTCGATGAGCTGCTCGCCGCTGGTCACGAGGTCAGCGGCCTGGCCCGTTCCGACGCCTCCGCAGCTGCGCTCGCGGCGAAGGGAGTCGACGTGCGGCGAGGAGATCTCGACGACCTGGACAGCATCCGCGACGGTGCGGCCGCCGCCGACGCGGTCGTACATCTCGCCAACAAGCACGACTTCGACAACCCTGCCGTCTCGAACGCGGCCGAACGGGCCGCCGTCCAGACCATCGGCGACACGCTGGCCGGGTCGGGTCGCCGGTTCCTGCTGGCCGCAGGTGTTGCGGGGCTCGCCCAGGGCAGGCCGGGCACCGAGGACGACGTGTCACCGTCGCACGGTCCTGACTCGCCGCGCGGTGGCAGCGAGAACCTGGCCCTGGAGCTCGTCGAGCGTGACGTCCACAGCGTGAGCCTGCGCTTCCCACCCACGGTGCACGGCGTGGCGGATCACGGATTCATCGCGACGATCTCGGGAATCGCCCGCGAGAGAGGGGTCTCCGGCTTTCCGGGCGACGGCACCAACAGCTGGTCCGCGGTCCACAGGTCCGACGCCGCGAAGCTCGTCGCGCTGGCCCTCGAGAAGGCCCCGGCAGGCGCTCGCCTGCACGCGATCGCCGAGACGGGCGTGACGACACGTGAGATCGCCGAGGCGATCGGGCGCGCGTTCGACCTGCCTGTCGCCTCGATCGCGACCGAGGACGTCGTCGACCACTTCGGCTGGATCGGCACCTTCTTCGCGATGGATGGGCGTGCCACCAGCGCTGCGACGCGTGAGCTCCTCGGCTGGACGCCCTCGGGCCCGACGCTCATCGAGGACATCGACGCCGGAGCGTACGCTCCTCGCTGACCCAGCCGGCGCGTTCGCCCCGTTCGGCCGCCGCCACGCCTTCCATGGGCCAGAATCGTCGGAGTCTGCAGAAGGAGTGACCCGGTGGGTGGAGTCAAGCTCGTCATGGGCGCAAGCGGGTTCGTCGGCTCGCACGTGACCCGTCAGCTCGTCGAACGCGGTGACCAGGTCAGGGTGTGGATCCGGGAGTCCAGCTCGACCGTCGGGTTCGACGGCCTCGACGTCGAACGGCACCACGGTGACCTCGACGACCTCGACGCGCTCCGCACGGCGATGAAGGGTGTCGACACGGTCTTCTACTGCATCGTCGACGCGCGGGCCTGGCTCCGCGACCCGACGCCGCTCTACGCCACCAACGTCGAGGCGTTGCGCAGCGTGCTGGAGGTGGCCGTCGAGGTCGGGGTGCCGCGATTCGTCTTCTGCAGCAGCGTCGTGACGATCGCGGTCGCGGAGTCCGGCCTGGCTGACGAGACGATGCCGCACAACTGGCGACACCTCGGCGGCGCCTACATCGACTCGCGCATCCAGGCCGAGGAGCTCGTCCTGCAGCACCACCGCGAGCACGGTCTTCCGGCGATCGTCCTCAACGTGGCGACGACGTACGGGCCGCGAGACCACGGCCCGACGCCGCACGGGAAGCTGGTCCGGGCTGCCGCGCGGGGCAAGGTCCCCGCGTACGTCAAGGGTGTGTCGATGGAGGTCGTCGGCATCGAAGATGCCGCTCGCGCGTTCCTGCTCGCCGAGGAGCACGGCCGGCCCGGTGAGCGCTACATCATCTCGGAGCGCTACCTGCCCATCCGGGACCTGTTCGGCATCGCGGCCGCCGAGGGTGGGGCGAGACCGCCCAGGGTCGGCATCCCGCTGCCGCTGATGCGGGTCATCGGGGTCATCGGTGGCGCGACGTCCCGGTTGCTGCGCAAGGACACGGTGGTGACGTCGACCAGCGTCCGGCTGATGCACATCCAGACCCCGCTGGACCACGGCAAGGCAACACGCGAGCTCGGCTGGGAACCGACCCCGATCGAGGACTCGATCCGCGCCGGCGTGCGCTGGTTCCTGGACGAGCGGTAGCTCGTCGGTGTCGACCGGCGACGGCGTCACACAGGAGCGCTAGGACATGCCTGCCAGAACCTGGTCGCGGAGCCATCGGTTGCCGCTGGCGTTCTGGTGGAGACCGTCGGTGGTGTAGTTGCGTGGCATGAAGGGCGTGGTGATCCACGTGAACCCGTACGCGCGAGCAGCGTCGCGGATGACCGCCCTGACCTTGTAGCCGGTGGCGAAGTCCCCGGCCCACGGCGACACGACGTAGACCTTGTCGACGCCGAGCGCCTTGGCCGTGGCGGCGAGCCCGGTGAAGTAGGTGTTGACCACCTGGGTCAGCTCGGACGTCGTGGCGGCGACGAGCTTGCCCTTAACGCACTTCTTGCCGTCGTTGCGGCCACCCGCCACGACGATCACGTCGGGCTTGCGCTCGGTGACGGTCGGCAGGCGGTGCTCGAACCGGGTGCCGGTGCAGGACAGGCCGCGCCGCAGGTAGCCCGACCCGTACTCCGCGTCCTTCATGGGGGTCCAGCCCTTGGCCGCCGCCACGTAGGACCACCAGCCGCGGTGGTAGTCGCCGACCTTGTTGTTGTAGAGCGATGTCATCGAGTCGCCGATGAACAGGACCTTGGGAGCCGGAACGGCTTGCGCCTCCGCCGGGACGGCTGGTGCGGCCGGGACGAGCAGCACCATGGCAAGGCCGGCGATGAGCAGCTTCACGAGTGCACTCGTGCTCGGCTTGCTCATCGTCTCCCGCTCTCAGCTTGGGAGACCAGCCCCGTTGAAGGTCAGAGATCAAATGTAAGCCAGCTCAGGCGCCGCGGCTGGGATTCCGGCCCATGGCGGCAGCAGAGTCGTGGACGGCAGAACGCCCCCGACCTTGAGTGGTCGGGGGCGTTCTGCTCACGTCATCGTGACCGGCCCTTCAGCCAGGTGAGGGTCTCGCGACGGAGGGGCCGCCTCGCGTCGATCGCCTGCCCAGCTGAGTCCACCGGTCAGATGTCGTAGTAGAGCTCGAACTCGTGCGGGTGCGGGCGCAGCTGCACGGGGAGGATCTCCTCGTTGCGCTTGTAGTCGATCCACGTCTCGATCAGGTCGGGCGTGAACACGTCACCAGCGGTGAGGAACTCGTGGTCGGCCTCGAGCGAGTCGAGCACCGCGTTGAGGGAGGTCGGCACCATGTCGATGGCTTCGTACTCCTCGGGCGGCAGCTCGTAGATGTTCTTGTCGATCGGGGCCGGCGGCTCGATCTTGTTCTTGATGCCGTCGAGTCCGGCCAGCAGCAGCGCCGAGAAGGCGAGGTACGGGTTGGCCGACGGGTCGGGGCAGCGGAACTCGATGCGCTTGGCCTTGGGGTTGGAGCCCGTGATCGGGATGCGGACACAGGCCGAGCGGTTGCGGGCCGAGTAGACCAGCGCGATCGGAGCCTCGAAGCCCGGCACCAAACGGTGGTAGGAGTTGACCGACGGGTTGGTGAACGCGAGCAGCGACGGCGCGTGCTTCAGGATGCCGCCGATGTAGTGACGCGCCAGGTCGGACAGTCCGCCGTAGCCGGCCTCGTCGTAGAACAGCGGGCTGCCGTCGTTCCAGATCGACTGGTGCACGTGCATGCCCGAGCCGTTGTCACCGAAGATCGGCTTCGGCATGAACGTGACGGTCTTGTCGTTGGCCCAGGCGGTGTTGCGGACGATGTACTTGAACTTCATGACGTCGTCGGCGGCCTTGAGCAGCGTGTCGAAGCGGTAGTTGATCTCCGCCTGACCCGACGTGCCGACCTCGTGGTGACCGCGCTCGAGGATGAGCCCGGCGTTGGTGAGGTTGGTCATCATGTCGTTGCGCAGGTCGGCCGTCTTGTCGGTCGGCGCGACGGGGAAGTAGCCGCCCTTGTAGCGGACCTTGTAGCCACGGTTGTCGTCGATCGAGTCGCCCGTGGACCAGGCGGCCTCGGCCGAGGTGATCTCGTAGAACGACTTGTTGGCGCTGGTGCCGTAGTTGACCCGGTCGAAGATGTAGAACTCGGCCTCGGGCGCGAAGTAGGCGGTGTCGCCGATGCCGGTCGTCGCGAGGTAGGCCTCGGCCTTGCGGGCGATGTTGCGCGGATCGCGCGAGTACGCCTCACCGGTGATCGGGTCGTGGACGAAGAAGTCCATCGCGATGGTCTTGCGAGCCTTGAACGGGTCGACGTACGCCGTCTTGATGTCCGGGAAGAGCACCATGTCGGACTGGTCGATGGTCTGGAAGCCGCGGATCGACGAACCGTCGAACGCGACGCCGTTGGCGACCATGTCGGCGTCGAACGTCGAAGCCGGCAGCGTGACCTGCTGCTGGATGCCGGGCAAGTCGGTGAAACGGACGTCCAGGTACTCGACACCTTCGTCCTTGATGAACTTGAACAACTCGTCGGCATTGCCGAACATGGGGCCTCCTCGGCCGCTGGGCGGCCTGTGTTGTCGATGACAGGTGAGTGCGTCGCTGCACCGTACCGTTGACGCTAGGCTCGGGCAGTTTCCCGGTAGTCACTGGATTGTTTCAGGAATGTTACAAGTGCCCGTGACAGGCGCCATCACAGCGTCTGTAGGCTCACCGCGTGCAACCTCCCTCGCTCCTGCGACGCCTCGGTGCCCTCCTGATCGACTGGATCGTCGCCTCGCTCAGCGCTGCAGCCCTCGCCGGTACGCACTACCCGCCCAGGGACATCAAGGAGAACCTCGTCATCACGGCGTTCTTCGTCGTCGAGATGTCGGTGTTGACGGGGCTGCTCGGCTACTCGATCGGCAAGCGGGTCCTCGGCCTGAGGGTCGAGAACGTCGACGGGCGGCCCATCGGGATTCCCCGAGCGCTCATCAGGTCGCTGCTGATCTGTCTCGTCATCCCCGCGGTCGTCATGACCGACGACAAGCGCGGCATCCATGACCTCGCCGCGGGATCGCGAGTCATCCGGATGTGAGATCTGCTCCTTGAGCTTGTCGAAAGGACATTTCGACAGGCTCAATGTGCGGTGGTGGGCCTCGGTCAGCCGCGCATCGCCTTGCGGGAGCCCTTCATGTTCGTCGGCACGGGGCCACGCGGCATCGGCGCTGCGGGACGCATCGCGTCGAGCGCCTTGAGCTTGTAGAGCACGGCCGTCATCTGCGCCGGCTTGATGTTCTTGGGCAGCTTGCGGACGTGCTTGACGAGCTTGGTCAGCTTGACCTCGCCGGGTCCGTCGCCGACGACGATGTCGAGCACGGGGACCTCGTCGCCACCGATGCGGGCGTGCTTCTTCTTCTCCGCCGTCAACAGGTTGCGCACGCGCGTGGGGTTGCCCTCGCCGACCAGGATGATGCCGGGACGGCCGACGACGCGGTGCACGACGTCCTGGTTCTTGGTGAACGCGACGGCGGGCTTGAGCTCGTATCCGCGGCGCAGCATCTGCAGGGCACCGGCGGCGGCGCCGACCTGGCCCTCGACCTGCGCGTACGCGGCCTTCTCGGCGCGGCGGCCGAACACGATGAGCACCGACAGGATGCCGATCAGGATCGCAAAGACGATCGTGATGATCAGCCCGAACGTGCCGGTGCCGAAGACGAAGTAGCCGAGCGCCCCTGCGACACCGCCACCCACCAGGAAGGTCAGCAGCAGGATCAGACCGATGTTGCGGTCACTGCGCTTGGTGATCGTGTACGCCTGGCGCATCTGGCCCAGGCGACCCTTGGCGGGTTCGGGGGTGGCATTCGACATGAGGGTCAGTCTACGTCGCGTTGCGGAGTGCGACGCTGCCGCGTCCGGACTCGATTGCCTGCTTGTAGAGGGTGCCGGCCCGGTAGGACGAACGTACGAGGGGTCCGGACATGACGCCGGCGAAGCCGATCTCGTCGGCCTCGGCCTTGAGCTCGACGAACTCCTCGGGCTTGACCCAACGCTCGACGGGGTGGTGACGCACCGACGGGCGGAGGTACTGCGTGATCGTGATGAGGTCGCAGCCCGCCTCGTGCAGGTCGACCAGGGCCTGGGAGACCTCTTCGCGGGTCTCGCCCATGCCGAGGATCAGGTTGGACTTGGTCACCAGGCCGTAGTCGCGGGCCTGCGTGATGACGTCGAGCGAGCGCTCGTAGCGGAACGCCGGGCGGATGCGCTTGAAGATGCGCGGCACGGTCTCGACGTTGTGCGCCAGCACCTCGGGGCGGCTGTCGAAGACCTGCTCGAGCAGCTCGGGGATGCCGTTGAAGTCGGGGATGAGGTTCTCGACGCCGGTGCCGGGGTTGAGCTCGTGGATCTTGCGGACCGTCTCGGCGTAGAGCCACGCGCCACCATCCGGGACGTCGTCGCGGGCGACACCGGTGATCGTGGCGTAGCGGAGCTCCATCTGCTGGACGGACTCGGCGACGCGACGCGGCTCGTCACGGTCGATCGGGTCGGGCTTGCCGGTGTCGATCTGGCAGAAGTCGCATCGACGCGTGCACTGCTCGCCGCCGATGAGGAACGTCGCCTCGCGGTCCTCCCAGCACTCGAAGATGTTGGGACATCCGGCTTCCTGACAGACCGTGTGGAGACCCTCGCCCTTCACGAGCTTCATGAGCTCGTTGTACTGGGGACCCATCTTGGCCCGGGTCTTGATCCACTCGGGCTTCTTCTCGATGGGGGTCTCGGCGTTGCGGACTTCCAGACGCAGCATCTTGCGTCCCTCAGGAGCGATAGTCACTGTCCCAGCCTACGCCCGTGCCCCAGCGGTCACGCCGAGGACCGGCACGCTGGGATGCTCGTCATGGACGAGGTCGGCGGAGGGCTCGTACGGCTGCCACTCGAGCAGCTCACGCAGGTGCGGGGCGATGGCCGCAGCAGCCTCTCGGACCGTCACGTCGCGACCCAGCTCGGCGCTGAGGGTCGTGACTCCGGCATCGGCGATGCCGCACGGGACGAAGCGGTCGTAGAAGCCGAGATCGACGTCGGCGTTGAGCGAGAACCCGTGCATCGTGACGCCGCGGGACACCCGGATGCCGATCGCGCCGACCTTGCGCTCGATGCGGCCCTGCCCGGCGGCGAGCCACACGCCGGAACGGCCCGGGACGCGCCCGGTGGTGACGCCGAGGTCGGCGCACGCACGGATCATGGCCTCCTCGACACGGCGGACGTAGTCGACGACGAGGACGTGCGACGGGAGCTTGGTGATGGGGTAGCCGACGAGCTGGCCCGGGCCGTGGAACGTGATCTTGCCGCCACGGTCGACGTCGACCACGGGGGTGCCGTCGAGCGGTCGCTCGTGCGGCTCGGTCCGGCGCCCCGCGGTGTAGACGGGCGGATGTTCGAGGAACATCGCGGTGTCGGGGATCTCGTCGGCGACGCGCTGGGCGTGCAGCTCGCGTTGGAGCTCCCACGCATCGACGTAGTCGATCGCACGGTCGCCGTACCACTCGTCCAGGATCTGCAGCGTCACGTCTCCAGACTAACCGCCCTGTGGATGAACCCCAGCGTGCCGGTGGCCGGTCGCGGCACAGTGGCCCACATGGACTGGCTGTGGGTGCTGATCGCGATCCTGCGAGCCGCATCGCCCGCGCCCGATGACCAGTGGGCCACCCTGCTGAGCGGCCTCGACGAGGTGCGGGCCGAGGCGTTCGCGGCGAGCGACGCGGCACTGCTCGACCGCGTGTACGTCCGCGGCAGCCGTGCAGCAGAGGCGGATGCGCGGACGATCGCGGACTACCGCAAGCGTGGTGGCAGGATCCTGGCCGCGGACCTCCGGGTCATCTCCTGCCGGGTCCTGTCGGAGTCGTCGTCGCGCGCCCGGCTCGACGTGATCGACCGGCTGGGTCCGGCGCGGGTCGTGTGGTCCGACGGCTCGGTGACCGAGCTGCCACGCGACGAGCCGTCACGCCGAGTGATCACCCTCGCGCGTACGACCGAGGGCTGGCGGATCGCGGGGGTCAGCCCTCGCCCGTCGTCCCGTCGATGAGCTCACGGACGACGTCGAGGTGGCCCATGTGGCGCGCGTACTCCTGCACGACGTGGAACAGGATCGACAGGAGGGTCGGTGCCGGCTCGCCGGCCGGGAAGCGTCCTCCGGTCGCCGCGTGGTCCATCAGGTCATGGCTCGTCACGATCTCGGTCGTACGCCGGCCGCCCTCGTCGAGCGCGGTGAGGAGGCTGTCGAGCGTACGATCCGTGGCCCACACGCCGGACTCGGCGCCATCCAGGTGGTCGCCCCAAGGGTCGTCGACCTGCTCCGCTAGGAACCCCCACACGAGCCAACGCCGTTCCATGTGGGCGAGGTGGGCGACCAGCTGGATCGGGGTCCAGCCCGACGGCAGCACGCTCGCGTTGAGGGCCACGTCGTCGAGGTCGGCGACCTTGCGGCGCACCTCGGCGCGGAAGTAGTCGAGGTAGTCGAGGAACCTCGCTGCCGGGTCCACGACGTCGGAGCCGGGCTCCGGGAGGTTCATCGCAACGCAGCCTCGAGCGCCGTCGTGAGATCGGGCTGCTCGAACGTGAACCCGGTGTCGGCCAGTGCAGCGGGGGAGACCCGCATCGATCCGAGCAGGTCGTCGGCCATGCTGCCGAGCGCTGCCTTGATCGCGAAGCGCGGCGCCACGAGGAAGGTCGGCCGGTGCACGACGTCTCCGAGCGTGTCGGTGAACTCGGCGTTGGTGACCGGCACCGGCGCACCGAAGTTGAACGGGCCGCGGAGGTCGGGGGACTCGATCAGCAGCGTCGCGGCGCGGATCCAGTCGTTGAGCGAGATGTAGGACATGTAGTGACGGCCGGGCCCGAGCCGGGCGCCGAGTCCGAGCTTCCAGAACGGGACCATGAACCGCAGCAGGCCTTCGTCGGCCTTGAGCACCAACGTCGTACGGATGAAGCAGACCCGCGCTCCGGCGTCGACGGCCGGCGTGGCGGCGGCCTCCCAGGCCTGGACGACGCCGGGCAGGAACCCCGAGTCGGCGGGGCCCGTGCGCTCGGTGAGCACCTCGTCACCACAGTCGACGCCGTAGTAGGACATTCCCGACGCCGAGATCAGCGCAGGCGGACTGGCCGACGCGGCGACGGCCTTGGCGAGCGTGCCGGTCGTCGAGGTCCGCGACTCGAGGATGGCCTTGCGCTGCTTCGCGGTGCGGGGCCACCGCGCCACGGAGGACCCGGACAGGTTGACCACGGCGTCGGCACGATCGATCACGATCTGGTCGATGCGCCCCGTGTAGGGGTCCCACAGCGAGGCGTCGTCGGCGGGGTCAGCCGAACGGACCAGGCGGGTGACCTGGTGCCCGCGCAGACGCAGGTGCTGCGTCAGCGCGGTACCGAGGAACCCTGAGGCGCCACCAATGACGACCTGCACGGGTCAGGACCCGAGCTCGCCCTCGAACTGTCCACCCTCAAGGCGCTGCTTGATCGCCGTGAGGAACCGGCCGGCGTCGGCGCCGTCAATGATCCGGTGGTCGTAGGTCAGCGAGAGGTAGGCCATGCTGCGCACCGAGATGCTGTCGCTGCCCTGCGCGTCGGTCACCACGACCGGGCGCTTGACGACGGCGCCGACACCCAGGATCGCGACCTGCGGCTGGTTGATGATCGGCGTGTCGAACAGGGCGCCGTTGCTGCCGAGGTTGGTGATCGAGAACGTCGCACCGGAGAGCTCGTCGGGCGAGATCTTGTTGGTGCGGGTGCGCTCGGCGGCGTCGGCGATCTTGCGGGCCAGGCCCGCGATCGACAGGTCACCGGCGTCCTTGATCGTCGGGACGATCAGGCCGCGCTCGGTGTCGACCGCGATGCCCAGGTGCTCGCCGGCCGGGTACGTGATCGTCCCCTCCTCGAGATCCAGGGCAGCGTTGAGCTTGGGGTAGACCTTGAGCGCCTCGATGGTCGCCTTGGCGAAGAACGGGAGGTAGGTCAGCTTGACGCCCTCACGCTCGAGGAACGCGTTCTTGTGGCGAGCCCGCAGACGGGCCACCTCGGTGACGTCGACCTCGTGGACTTGCGTCAGCTGGGCCGAGATCTCCAGCGACTCCACCAGGCGCGAGGCGATGACCTTGCGCAGGCGCGAGACCTTCTCGGTCTTGCCGCGCAGCGCCGACGGCTCAGCCGGGGCAGCGGCTGCCGGGGCAGCAGCGGGTGCGCCCGCGGCCGCCGGGGCGGCCTCAGGTGCGGCAGCCGGCTTCGCGGCAGCGTCGAGCACGTCCTGCTTGCGGATGCGACCGCCGACGCCGGTGCCGGTCACGGTCGACAGGTCGACGTCGTGCTGCTTGGCGAGCTTGCGGACGATCGGCGTGACGTACGTGTCGCCGGTGGCGCTGGGCGATGCAGCGGGAACCGGTGCCGGCTCGGGCGCCGGAGCCGGGGCGGCCTGCGGGGCCTCGGCCTGCGGAGCCGGGGCGGCCTGTGGGGCCGGGGCCTCGGCGGGCGGTGACGACTCGGCCGGGTTGGCCTGCGACTCCGGATCGGCCGGAGCTGGCTCCGACGCGGCTGCCGGTTCGGGCGTGGGCTCGGGTGCCGGTGCCTCCGGTGCGGGGGCTGCCTCGGGCGCGGGTGCGGCGGGCGCACTCTCGGCCGGGGCCGAGTCCGCGGACCCGATGATGGCCAGCTCGGCGCCGACCTCGACCGTCTCGTCCTCGGCGACCTTGATCTCGAGGAGCTTGCCGGCGACCGGCGACGGGATCTCGGTGTCGACCTTGTCGGTGGAGATCTCGAGGAGCGGCTCGTCGACGGCGACGTCGTCACCGACCTGCTTGAGCCACTGGGTCACGGTGCCCTCGGTGACGCTCTCGCCCAGGGCGGGCAGGGTCACGGCGGTGCCGCCACCTGACGACGGTGCGGTCTCGGGCTGCGGTGCCGGGGCGTTCTCGGCGGCAGCCTGCTGGGCGTCGGCGCTGCCGGCGGGGGCGGGGGACCGCTCCTCCGAAGCGCTCTCGGCGACGGGCTGCTCGGCCGGAGCCTCTGGAGCGGGCTCGGCGGCCGGCGCCTCGGCGGGTGCCTCGGCTGCTGGGGCCTCGGACGCCGGGGCGGCGTCGCCGCCGGCGCTCTCGCCCTCCTCGCCGATGATCGCGAGCACGGCACCGACCTCGACGGTGTCGTCCTCGTTGGCCTTGATCTCGAGCAGCACGCCCGCGACGGGCGACGGGATCTCGGTGTCGACCTTGTCGGTGGAGATCTCGAGCAGGGGCTCATCGACCGCGACAGTGTCGCCGACCTGCTTGAGCCATTGGGTGACTGTGCCCTCGGTGACGCTTTCGCCGAGAGCGGGAAGGGTGACAGACGTAGCCATGATGTCCTCTGGTTCTCCGGGTCAGGCGTGTGAGTGGAGCGGTTTGCCGGCGAGAGCGAGTGCTGCTTCGCCGAGTGCTTCGTTCTGCGTGGGGTGGGCGTGGATGAACTGCGCCACGTCCTCGGGATAAGCCTCCCAGTTGACCATCAGGGACGCCTCTCCGACCTGCTCGCCGTAGCGGGCACCGATCATGTGGACGCCCACGATGGGGCCGTCCTTCTCGCGTACGAGCTTGACGCTGCCCGCTGTGCCGAGGATCTGGGACTTGCCGTTGCCGCCCAGGTTGTAGTCCTGGATCTCGACCTTGTCGTCGCCGTACTTCTCGCGGGCCTGGGGCTCGGTGAGGCCGACGGAGGCGATCTCGGGGTCGCAGTAGGTGACGCGGGGGATGCCTGAGTCGATCACGGGCTGCGGGTTGAGCCCGGCGATCTCCTCGGCGACGAAGATGCCGTGCGCGAAGCCGCGGTGCGCGAGCTGCAGTCCGGGCACGAGGTCACCGACCGCGAACACGCCGTCGACGTTGGTCGCGAGGCGCTCGTTGGTGGGCACCCAGCCACGGTCGACCGTGATGCCCGCCTCCTCGTAGCCCATGCCGGCGGAGTTGGGCCCACGACCGACGGCGACGAGCACCAGGTCGGTGTCGATCGTCGTGCCGTCCTCGAGCGAGACGGTCACACCGGACTCGGTCTGCTCGACGCTGCTGAACTTGACGCCGGTCTTGAAGTTGATCTTGCGCTTGCGGAACGCGCGCTCGAGCTGCTTGGACAGCGACGGGTCCTCGAGGGGGATCAGCGTCGGCAGTCCCTCGATGATCGTGACGTCGGCGCCGAACGACTTCCAGACCGACGCGAACTCGACGCCGATGACGCTGCCACCGATGATGACGACCTTCTCGGGGACCTCGCTCATCGTGAGCGCCTCGGAGCTCGTGATGACCCGGCCGCCGATGTCGAGGCCCAGGGTGCGGGACACCGAGCCGGTGGCCAGCACGACGTTGGTGCCGGTGTAGCGCTCGCCGTTGACCTCGACGGTCTTGGGATCGACGAGCTTGCCCTCACCCTCGACGACCGTGATGCCGCCGGACTTGATGAGCCCCTGCAGGCCCTTGTAGAGGCGGTCGATCACGCCGTCCTTGTACTTGTTGACCGCGGGCATGTCGACGCCGTCGAACGTCGACTTGATGCCGTAGTGCTCACCGTCGCGGGACAGGTCGGCGACCTCTGCGGAGTGCAGCAGCGCCTTGGTCGGGATGCAGCCGGTATGCAGGCAGGTGCCGCCCAGCTTGCCCTTCTCGATCAGCGCGACGGACTTGCCGAGCTGGACCGCACGCAGCGCGCAGGCGTATCCGCCACTGCCGCCGCCGAGAATCACGATGTCGAAGTTGTTGCCGGCGACGTCCGCCACGGTTCCTCCCAAGGATGTCGTTCGTCATCATCTTGTCACTTGCGGCAACCACGCTGCCACCGGGGTTGATCGGGGTATGCCCGACGATCGGGCACACTTGTGCCATGGGAATCTTCCGAGGCCGCAAGGCCAGGACGGACGGCGGCGCCGTGGTCTCGGACCGCAACGCGAGCCGCGCCGACCTCGACGCGCTGCGCGCCTTCGCCGAGTCACGCAAGGGCGTCGAGGCGTACGTCGAGCCCAAGACCTCGGTCACCCAGACGACGCTGCTGCTCGTCGCCTCGGACGGCGAGTCGATCCGTCGCCGGGTCGCTTCGGCGCAGGCCGCGTTCGAGTTCGCCCGCAAGAGGCTCAACATCCCGGTCTACGACGCCAACCTGGTCGGCATCCCGTCACGCAAGCGTGACTACGACCTGCGCAAGGCCAAGGGCACCCCGACGCCGCCGTCGGCCTCGTCCGCACCCCAGCCTGCCAAGCAGACGCCCAAGGAGCTCGCGGCGATCATGACGCTCGAGTCGATCGCCGGCGTCGATCCGCTGCCGACCAACCCGTCGTTCGATGAGCTCATGCGGGTCTATCGCAAGGCTCGCAAGCAGGCGCACCCCGACCGGCTCGGTGGCGAGCGCACCAAGTGGGACACCGTCGAGGACGCTGCACGAGCCCTCGGCCTCCCCGACTGACCCGCCGAGATCTGGCCTCAGATCCACCTCGACGCGTGGCTCCGACGTGGATCATCGGCCAGATCTCGGAGATTCCGGCTAGTGCCAGCCGGCGTCGTCGATGCCGCCCGGGATCGTGGCACCGGGATCGTAGGGCGTACGCGTGAACACGAACGACGCCAGCACCAGGCGGATGGCGTGGCCGGACGCGTCGTGCTCCACCGTCAGCGGCTCGCCGGTGTAGTAGCCGTCGAGGCCGGTCCACCGGTCTCCGTCCGGCTTGAACCGGGCTCCGCGTCCCTCTCCGGGCGTGCCGAGGCGCAGGTGGCCGTCGGGGGCCAGGGTCAGCCTGAACTCGTACGTTCCCCAGTACCACGGGCCGACGAGGTCGAGGCGCGCCTGCTGCGAGGCGTCGGCGGTCCACGGTTTCGGCGGGACCGGCTCTTTCTCGGCGAAGAGGCTGAGCAGCTCGGTGGTCGCCTTGCCGAGCCCGCTGGTCGCGTTCGTCATCAGCACGATCCCGTCGCCGGACTCGACGTCGACGCGCAGGTCCGCGAGGAACCCCGGCATCGATCCGCCATGGCCCGCGTAGCGGCGGCCGTCGACGTTCCAGGTCTGCCAGCCGAGGCCGTGTGCCCCGGTCCACGGCGCTCCGGCGACGTCGTTGACCGCGATCGGCCGAAGCATCTCCTTGAGCGTCTCCGCCTTGAGGACGCTGCCGGTCCGGCCACCGAGGAAGGCGGCCCACCGTGAGAGGTCCTCGACCGTGGACCACAGCTGACCGGCCGGCGCCATGGAGACGGCATCGTGCTCGGGCTCGACGTGCACGAGATCGGCGAGCGGATGCACGGCGAGCCCAGGAGCCGCGGGGGAGACGGGCCGTGTCGTCGTACGGGTCATGCCGAGAGGCTCGAGCAGCCCCTCCCGTACGGCGTCCTGCCACGGCTGGTCGCGCAACCGGGCGACGAGCTCGCCGAGCACGGCGTAGCCGACGTTGGAGTAGTGGAAGCCGGTGCCTGGCGTGGCGCGCAGATGGACGCCGGATGCGAGCAGGGCGTTCCAGGCGTCCCCGGGGGTGCGCTCCCACCACTCGCCGTCGGTCTCCGCCTTCAGGCCTGAGGTGTGGGTCAACAGCTGCGCGATCGTCACCTGCCCGAACGGCACCTCTGGCAGGTGCGTCCCGATCGAGTCGCCGATGTCGAGGTGCCCTTCGTCACGGAGACGCATGACCTCGACCGCGACGAACGTCTTGGAGATCGAGCCGATCCGGTACTGCGTGTCCGTCGTCGATGAGGGTCCGTCTGGGCGGCCGTCGAGGGTGCCGGCGGCGTCGGACCACACGATCGCCCCGTCGCGCACGATGCCGGCCGCGATCGACGGGAGGCGCTGCTTGGACTGCTCGACGGCGAGCCGCTGCGACAGGGCTCGCGCGGTCGAAGGATCGATCGTCATCGAGTCCCGGCCAGCTCCGTCGCGAGTCGGACGAGCGTACGTACTCCGACACCCGTGCCGCCGACCGGCGTGTAGTCGACGGCGCTGCCCTCGTTGAACGACGGCCCGGCGATGTCGAGGTGGGCCCACGGGATGTCGTTGACGAACTCCCGCAGGAACGCCGCGGCGAACAGGGCGCCGCCATAGGGCTTGGGGTTGTGCTGGCGCAGGTCGGCGAGGCTCGACGAGGTGACCTTGCCCTTCATCTCCTCGGTGATCGGCAGCGGCCACATCGACTCGCCGGCGGACTTCGACGCCGCGAACACCTGGTCGCCGAACTCCTCGTCGTTGCCGAGGATGCCGCTCGTGAGCTCGCCGAGGGCCACCATGCAGGCACCGGTCAACGTGGCGACGTCGATGATGCGGTCGGCCTTGGACTCGGCGGCGAGGGCAAGGCCGTCGGCGAGGACGAGGCGTCCCTCGGCATCGGTGTTGTGCACCTCGACCGTGGAGCCGCTGCGCATCGTGAGCACGTCGCCGGGGCGGGTGGCGCTGCCGCTGGGCATGTTCTCGGCGATGCAGGCGTACGCCGTGACCTTGATCGGCAGGCCGAGGCGGGCGATCGCGACAGTCGCCGCCGCGATCGCGGCCGCACCCGCCATGTCGAGCTTCATGGTCTGCATCGACGCGCCGGGCTTGATCGAGAGTCCGCCCGAGTCGAACGTGATGCCCTTGCCGACGAGCGCCAGGTGGGTGACGGCGTTGGCGGGGGCGTACGTGAGGGTCACGAGGCGCGGCGGGCTGTCGGAGCCCTGTCCGACGCCGAGGATGCCGCCGCACCGCTCCTTGGCGAGCCGCTTCTCGTCCCAGACGCTGACCTTGACGTCAGTGCCGGCGTGCGCCGTGATCGCGTCGGCGAAGTCGGCCGGCCGCAGGTCACCGGGAGGCGTGTTGACCCAGTCGCGGGTGATGTTGACGGCCTCGGCGACGGTCGTCGCCCGCTCGACCGCCTTGGTCGCGGTCGTCTGGCGGGCGAACGGGCTCAGGATGACGGCGCTCTTGAGCTTGGGCTTCTTGGCGTCGCCCTTCTTCCTCGTCTTGTAGGTGTCGTAGGAGTAGGCCCCGAGCTGGGCGCCCTCGGCGATGGCCTCGACCTCGTCGACGCCGGCAGGATGCAGCGCGATCGCGACGCTCGTGGCGTTCTTGGCCGCGCGGATGCCGCGGGCGGTGGCACGCCGGAGGTCCTCGGCCGTGGGCTCGGCAGGCAGCGCCACGGCGACGACCAGCGGCGCCTTCGCCGCGTCGCCGGCAGGGAACGTGACGGTCTGCCCCTTCTCACCCGTGAAGCCCAGCAGGTCCAGCGTCGCGGCCAGGTCGCCCTTGTCGTCGTCGCCTCGGATCCCGAGGATCAGGGCGTCGGCGCGCGCGGTGGACGGCTTGGCGGTGCTGAGGGTCACGGAAAGCATGTCCGCCACTCTAGGCTCGGGGGTCGGGGGCGCGCGACCCTGCTCTAGGTTGGCTGCCATGGATCTGCTGCATTCGCCGTTGCACGACCGCCACGTCGCCCTGGGCGCCAAGCTCGCCGAGTTCGGCGGCTGGGACATGCCGCTCGAGTACGCCGGCGGTGGCGTGCTCGCCGAGCACAAGGCCGTACGCGAGGCCGTCGGCCTGTTCGACGTGAGTCACCTCGGCAAGGCGCTGGTGCGTGGCACGGGTGCTGCCGACTTCGTCAACCAGTGCCTCACCAACGACCTCGGGCGCATCGAGACCGGCAAGGCGCAGTACACCCTGTGCTGCGACGAGGACGGTGGCACCGTCGACGACCTCATCGCCTACCTGCGCAGCGACTTCGAGGTCTTCCTGATCCCCAACGCGGCTAACACCGCCGCCGTCGTCGCCCGGTTGCAGGCCGCGGCGCCGGAGGGCATCGAGGTCACCGACCAGCACCGCGACTTCGCCGTGCTGGCGATCCAGGGCCCCCTGAGCGACGAGGTGCTGACGTCCCTAGACCTGCCGGTCGACCACGAGTACATGTCGTTCGCCGACGCCACGATCGCCGGCCAGGACATCACGGTGTGCCGCACGGGCTACACCGGTGAGCGGGGCTACGAGCTGGTCGTCCCCTCGGCATCGGCCGGCGAGGTCTGGGATGCCGTCATCGCGGCGGGGGAGCCGTACGGCATCCGCGCCTGCGGCCTCGGCGCGCGCGACACCCTGCGTACGGAGATGGGCTACCCGCTGCACGGCCACGAGCTGTCGCTCGAGATCAGCCCCGTCATGGCGCGTGCCGGCTGGGCCGTCGGCTGGAACAAGCCGGCGTTCTGGGGCAAGGAGGTGCTCGAGCGTCAGCGCGCGGAGAAGACCGTCCGCACGCTGCGCGGACTGCTCTCGCAGGGCCGTGGCATTCCGCGCCCAGGCATGAAGGTCCAGGACGAGGACGGCGGCGAGCTCGGCGAGATCACCTCCGGCACGTTCTCGCCGACGCTGCGCCAGGGCATCGCGCTGGCGCTCCTCGAGCCGTCAGTCGCTGACGGCGCGACCGTGATCGTCGACGTACGCGGGCGCTCCGAGGCGTTCACGGTGACCAAGCCGCCCTTCGTGCAACCGTCGACCAAGGAGGTCTGAATCATGGGCTGGACATGGACGTTGGAGGACTCGCTCGGTGAGGTCAAGGGCCGGTCCGAGGAGTTCGAGAGCCGCGGCGACGCCGAGTCGTGGGTCGGCGAGGAGTTCGGCGCACTGCTCGAGCAGGGCATCGACCAGGTGCGCTTGTTCGACGACGAGACCGAGGTCTACGGCCCGATGTCATTGCACGCGTCGACCGATTCGTAGGACCTCGCCCGCCACGCTGAGCGGGTCGCAACGTCCTTTCGACAGGCTCAAGGACCGATCAGGTCAGTAGCGCTGAGCGAGCGCCTCGCCGCGCTCGAGCTGCGGCTTCGGCAGCCGGAAGCGGCGCAGCTGCGTGCTGCGGAAGAACGTGTACGGCGTCGCGCCGCGCGTCTCCTCGGGCTTGAACCGCTTCTTGAGCTCCTTGCGCAGTCCGCGGATCAGGATGAGCTCGTCGATGCCGAACGCCACCAGCATCACGGCCCACAGCAGTGAGGTGAGCACCGGCGCGATGTACAACGCCACCAGGATGATGATGAGCAGGGGGAGCAGGAACTCTCCGACGTTCCAGCGGCGGTCGACGTAGTCGCGGCAGAACTTGCGCACCGGCCCGCGCTCGCGAGCCGGCAGGTACTTCTCGTCACCGGTCTTGAGCGCCTCGCGCTGCTTGAGCCGGATCTCCTCGCGGGCGGCGCGTTCACGCTTGGCCTGCTCCTTGCGGGAGACCGGGACCTTCATCTGCTTCTTGCGCGCCGCTTCGGCCTCTTTGCGCGTCGGTGTGCGACGCCCCTTGCCGGCCTCTGTCTCGTCTACCACGGGCGCAACCCTACCCGTAGGCTTCTAGGCATGAGCATCGGCAAGCGCATCGCCCGGATCTTCCGTTCGCGGCGTTTTCGCGGCGATGACGTCGAGGCTCTCAAGGACAAGCTTGACGAGACCTATCGCACCCAGACGGCGCTGCTTCAGCAGGTGCGTCGCGGCGTCGCGGACGTCGCGACGAGCCGCAAGCGGGTCGAGATCCAGCTGGCTGCGCTCGACCAGCAGGCTGCCCAGCTCGACGACGAGGCCCGCCAGGCCGTGGCCCAGGGCAACGACGACGAGGCCCGGGCGATCCTCACCCGCAAGGTGACGCTCGAGAAGGCCGCCGCCGACCTCAAGGCCCGGCACGCCGACCTCGAGTCCGAGGAGGCCAAGCTGGAGGCGACCGAGCTCAAGGTCGCGCAGGAGGTCGAGGACTTCCGCGTCCGCAAGGACACCTTGGCGGCGCGGCACACCGCAGCTGCCGCACGCGCCGAGATCAACAGCGCTTCTCGCGGCATCAACTCCTCGGTGAGCGACGTCGGACAGGCCGTCGAGTCGGCCGAACGCCGTACCCGTGAGCTCGAGGCCACGGCCGACGCGGTCGACGAGCTGGTCGCCGACGGCATCATCAGCAAGCCCGGCGAGAGCGCCGACGAGGCGCAGCGCCGGCAGTTCGACACCGCGCTCGACAGCGCCGAGGTCGACCGACAGCTCGAGCAGATCACCACCCCCAGGAAGGACGACGATGGCTCGAACCCGGTTCAGAGGTGACAGCGGACTGACGCTGCGGATGGGCGGTGTGGGACTCGGTCTCGGCGCCCTCTACGTCGCGTTCGGTGCAATCCTCTACACCCTCACTCCGCTCGGCTCCTTCGGAATCGTCATCGTCCTCGGCATCGCCTGGGGGCAGTGGTACTTCTCGGACTCCCTGGCGCTCAAGTCGATGGGCGCCAAGGTCGTCGAGCCCGAGCAGGCGCCCGAGCTGCACGCGATGATCGACCGCTTGTGCGCGCTCGCCGACATGCCCAAGCCGCGGGTGGCCGTCGCGGAGACCGACATGCCCAACGCGTTCGCGACCGGCCGATCGCCCAAGCACTCGTCGGTCTGCGTGACGACCGGCATCATGCAACGCCTCGACGCCGACGAGCTCGAGGGTGTGCTCGCGCACGAGCTGTCCCACGTCGCCAACCGGGACGTCACGGTCATGACCGTCGCCTCGTCGATCGGACTGCTCGCCGGGTTCATCACCCGCTGGGGCATGTACGCCGGCAACATCTTCGGCAGCCGCAACAACAAGAACAGCGGCGCGGTGTTCCTGGTCGTGTTCCTCGTCAGCATGATCGTCTACTTCGTGAGCTTCGTCCTGACCCGCTCGCTGTCGCGCTACCGCGAGCTCAGCGCCGACCGGAGCGGCGCGTACCTGACCGGCCGGCCGTCCAAGCTGTCGTCGGCGCTGGTCAAGATCTCCGGCGACATGGCGCGCATCCCCAACCGCGACCTCCGCGAGGGCCAGGCGATCAGTGCGTTCTTCTTCGCGCCGGCCATCAACCGGGAGTCGATCGGCGCGTTGTTCTCCACGCACCCGCCGCTGCAGCAGCGCCTCGACCAGCTCGCCAAGGTCAGCGCCGAGCTGTCCGAGCAGGGCTAGGCGTCGTGGGCATCTTCGACTCGATCCTCGGCCGCACCAAGCCGCCGCAGGCCGACCTCGACGTGCTGTTCGCCGTGCCGCAGGCCGCGCTGTCGCTGCAGGCCGCGGGCTTCGCGGTCTCGGGCTCCGGCTCGGTGTGCTTCCGCGACGTCGAGGGTGCCGCCGACGACACCGTGATGGCGGACGCCGAGAAGCTCATCACCACGACCGCAGGTGCCACGGTGACCCGCAGCTCGGACCGGTTCGGGTTCCACTGGCTCACCGTCACGCGTACCGACAAGGACGTCTCCGGGCTCGTCACCGACCTGCACGCCGTCAACAGCTCGCTCGCCGATGCCGGGTTCGGCTCCGCGTTGCTGTGCTCGACGATCGGCTTCACCACGCCTGACGCGGCACCGCTCGCACTGGTCTACCTCTACAAGCGCGGAACGTTCTACCCGTTCGTCCCGCTCGAAGGCGAGAAGCGTGACAACGCCCTCGAGCTGCAGGTGCGCGGCGTCGTCGGGGAGGACGTGCCGATCGAGCCCGACCTGACCAAGTGGCTCGCGATCTGGGGCGCTCCCGGTCTCGGCTGACGATCCCGCCGCGATAGGTTGGACGGGTGACGTTCGACACCCTTTCCAGTGACCAGATCCAGGCTCTCCTCGACGAGCAGACCGCGGCCTACGAGACGCTCAAGGCCTCAGGGCTCAAGCTCGACCTGACGCGCGGCAAGCCGTCGCCGGCGCAGCTCGACCTGTCCAACGAGCTGCTGTCGATGCCCGGGCCGGACTTCACCGACGCGGCCGGCACCGACACCCGCAACTACGGCGGCCTCACCGGGTTGACCGAGCTGCGGGAGATCTTCGCGCCGATCATGCAGGTGCCCGTCGACCAGGTCGTCGCCGGCGACAACGCGAGTCTCGCGATGATGCACGACAACCTCGTGTTCGCGCTGTTCCACGGCGTCGCCGACTCCGAGCAGCCGTGGGGGGTCGAGGAGGCGGTCAAGTTCATCTGCCCCGTGCCCGGCTACGACCGGCACTTCGCCCTGCTCGAGGAGTACGGCATCGAGATGCTGCCGGTCGACCTGCTCGACGACGGACCGGACGTCGCGGCCGTGCGCGAGCTGGTCAAGGACCCGGCGGTCAAGGGCATGTGGCTCGTCCCGACCTACAGCAACCCGACGGGGGCGGTCGTCAGCGAGGCGGTTGCCGCAGAGCTCGCGGCGCTCGAGACCGCGGCGCCGGACTTCCGGATCTTCTGGGACAACGCGTACGCCGTGCACCACCTCACCGACGAGCACACCAAGACCGCCGACATCCTCGGCCTGTGCTCCGCCTCGGGTCATCCCAACCGCCCGGTGATCTTCGCGTCCACGTCCAAGGTCACGTTCGCGGGCTCGGGCGTGTGCTTCCTCGGCAGCTCCGCCGCTAACATCGAGTGGTACCTCAAGCACCTCGGCAAGCGCACGATCGGCCCCGACAAGGTCAACCAGCTCCGCCACGCCAGGTTCCTCAAGAGCGTCGACGGCGTGCACGCGCTGATGGACCGTCACCGCGAGATCCTGGCGCCCAAGTTCCAGGCCGTCGTCGACATCCTCAAGGCCCGTCTGGGTGACTACGCCGTCGCGAGCTGGACCGAGCCCAAGGGTGGCTACTTCGTCAGCCTCGACGTCGTGGACGGCACCGCGTCGCGGGTCATCCAGCTCGCCCGCGAGGCCGGCGTCGCGATGACTCCGGCCGGTGCGGCGTTCCCGTACGGCGACGACCCCCGCGACCGCAACATCCGCATCGCTCCGTCCTACCCCTCGCCCGAGGAGCTGGCCGCCGCGATCGACGTGCTCGCGACCTGCGTGCTGATCGCCGCGTGCGAGCAAGCGCTCGCCCAGTAGCCCTGTGAAGGTCCTGGTGGCGCCCGACGCCTTCGGCGGCACGCTCACGGCACCCGAGGCGGCGCGCGCGATCATTGAGGGCTGGCACCGCCACGCGCCCGAGGACGAGCTGAGCACCGCGGCGATGGCAGACGGCGGCCCGGGGTTCGTCGACGTGCTGCACGAGGGCCTCGGCGGTGAGCTCGAGGTGGTGACCGTACGCGGACCGGTGGGCGTCGAGGTGCCGGTGACGGTGCTGCACGCCGACGGCACGGCGTACGTCGAGAGCGCCCAGGCCTGCGGGCTGCACCTCGTCGACCCGCAGGACCCGCTGCACGCGACGACGTACGGGGTCGGCCAGGCGATCGCTGCCGCGCTCGACACCGGGGCCCGACGAGTCGTCGTGGGACTCGGCGGCAGCGCGACCAACGACGGGGGAGCGGGCCTGCTCGCAGCGCTGGGCGCCACTGCCGACGTCCCGCTCGACGCCGGGCCCGAGGGCCTGACCGGGGTCACCCATGTCGACCTCACCGCGGCCCGCGCCCGCTTCGACGGGATCGAGCTCGTCATCGCGGCCGACGTCGACGTGACGCTGCTCGGCATGTTCGGAGCCACCAAGACGTTCGGGCCGCAGAAGGGTCTCACCGACGAGCAGATCATCGCGGTCGACGGCATCCTCGACCGGTTCGTCGACGCGACGTGTGGCCCGACACCGGCGGAGCGCCGCACCGCGGACGCCAAGGGCGCCGGTGCGGCGGGCGGACTGGGCTTCGCCCTGATGCTGCTGGGCGGACGTGTCGTGTCCGGCATCGAGCTCGTCGCCGAGGCGGTCGGTCTCACGACCCAGGCCGGCGACCACGACCTGGTCGTGACGGGCGAGGGTGCCTACGACTTCTCCTCGCGCGCCGGCAAGGTGGTCTTCGGCGTGGCCGCAGTGGCCGGTGCCGCCGCCCGCCCGTGCATCGTCCTGGCCGGACAGGTCCTGGTCGGGTCCCGCGAGATGCGGGCCATGGGTGTCGAGAGCGCGTACGCCATGGCCGACCTCGTCGGCGTCGAGGCCGCGATGACCGAGCCCTACGAGAGCCTCGCGGCGCTCGCGGAGCGTGTCGCACGTACGTGGTCGCCTCGCGACGAGGAATGACGGCGTACGATGGAATGGAATCGGCACGGAGAAGGTTGACCACCGTGTCGAGACCAAAGACCACGCATGGGAGACCACATGACGATCGAGACTGAGCAGTCCACCGTCGAGACCGCACCCGCCACCGGAGTGACCCTGAGCGACGGCGCTGCCGAGAAGGTCAGCAGCCTGCTGGCCCAGGAAGGCCGCGACGACCTCGCGCTGCGCATCGCGGTGCAGCCCGGCGGCTGCTCCGGCCTGCGCTACCAGCTGTTCTTCGACGAGCGTTCGCTCGACGGCGACCAGATCTTCGAGTTCGGCGGCGTCAACGTCGTGGTCGACCGGATGAGCCTGCCCTACCTCGGTGGCGCGACGATCGACTTCGTCGACACGATCGAGAAGCAGGGCTTCACGATCGACAACCCGATGGCCACCGGCTCCTGCGCCTGCGGCGATTCGTTCCACTAAGACATACGACACACGACGGCCTCCTGCATTGCAGGAGGCCGTTGTCTATTGTGTGGGGGTGCACCTCGCCATCACCGGTTCGATCGCCACTGATCACCTCATGACCTTCCCGGGCAAGTTCGCCGATTCACTCGTGCCGGACCAGCTCGACAAGATCTCGCTGTCGTTCCTCGTGGACGACCTCGACGTACGCCGTGGGGGGTGCGCCGCCAACATCGCGTACGCGCTCGCCAGGCTCGGCCACCGCGCGCTGCTCGTCGGCGCGGTCGGCCGCGACTTCGAGGCCGAGTACCGCGGCTGGCTCGACGACGCCGGGGTCGACACCTCGGGCGTTCTCGTGTCCGAGACCCGCCACACGGCCCGCTTCGTGTGCACGACCGACACCGACCTGGCGCAGTTCGCCACGTTCTACGCCGGCGCGATGTCGGAGTCCCGTGACATCGACCTGTTCGCCGTCGGCCAGGACTTCGACCTCGTCCTCGTCGGCCCGGACGACCCCGAGGGCATGCTGCGCCACACGCGCGCCTGCCGTGAGCGCGGTGTGCCGTTCGCCGCCGACGTCTCGCAGCAGCTCGCGTTCGCCGAGGGCGACATGATCCGCGACCTCATCGACGGTGCCACCTACCTGTTCAGCAACGACTACGAGGCGGCGCTGATCGAGCAGAAGACCGGCTGGTCGTCCGACGACGTCCAGGCCCACGTCAAGACCCGCATCGTGACGCGCGGCAAGGCCGGCGTGACGGTCTACCCCGCCGACGGCGCCCCCATCGAGGTCAAGGCCATCGAGGGTGTCGTCGCGGTCGATCCGACGGGCGTCGGCGACAGCTTCCGCGCCGGATTCCTCGCCGGCATCGCGGCCGGACTCGACTTCGAGCGTTCCGCCCAGATCGGTTGCACGATCGCCGCGAGCGTCGTCGAGACCAAGGGCACGCAGGAGTACGAGCTCGATCGCGAGGGCTTCCTCAAGCGCTTCGGCGCGGCCTACGGCGAGCGGGCCGAGGCCGAGGTCGGCGCCGCGCTCTCACTCGCGTGACGAGTCCTTCACACGTACGTCCAACAGAGGCTGACCTCACCGCAGAGGGCCGGTCTCGCTCCAGTAAGGTGCTTCACGTGACATCACGTGACAGTCATGGTCCAGAAAGGCGCCCCGTGGGTCGGATGAAGCTGGCGGTTCTCGCCGTCGCCGCCGTGGTCTTGAGCGGCTGTTCCCCCGTCGATGATTCCGACGTCAAGCGGCTTGCGCTGCCCGTGGAGGCGAGCGACCGCTCGCGCACCATGTGGGACGTCTGGCTCGGCGCCTGGATCGCCGTGCTCGTGGTGTTCCTGCTGGTCTTCGGCCTGATCGTCTACTCGATGATCCGCTACCGCCGCCGCAGCGAGGACGAGGTACCGGTCCAGATCCGCTACAACCTGCCGATCGAGGCGCTCTACACGTTCGCGCCCGTCATCATCGTCGCGGTCTTCTTCTTCCACACCGTCACGTCGCAGAACGAGATGCTCGAGAAGGTCAAGAACCCCGACCACACCGTCGAGGTCGTCGGCAGCAAGTGGCAGTGGGCGTTCAACTACCTCAAGGAAGACGCCACGCAGCGCCAGGACGTCTACGACATCGGCACGCCCGAGGAGCCCACCGAGCTGTGGCTCCCGGTCGACGAGTCCGTCCGGTTCAACCTCGTGTCGCCCGACGTCATCCACTCGTTCTGGGTCCCGGAGTTCTACTTCAAGATGGACGTCGTGCCCGGCAAGATCAACACGTTCGACATGACCCCGACCCGCGAGGGCGTCTTCACCGGGCGCTGCGCCGAGCTCTGCGGCCTCTACCACTCGCGCATGATCTTCAAGGTTCACGTGGTCTCCAAGGCTGACTACGATGCGCACCTGGTCGAGCTCGAGAAGGCCGGCCAGAAGGGCGCGCCCAAGGGTGCCGAGGAAGCGCACACGATCGCGGGCCTGAACGAGAGCGGAGAAGGCTGATGGCCACCACGACAGCAGCATTCGACGACGGTTCCGAGGCGCTCCGCGCAGGAACCCGCGAGCGCACCCTCGGCCAGAAGGTCGTCACGGTCCTGACCACGACCGATCACAAGGTGATCGGCAACATGTACCTCTTCACCTCGTTCGCCTTCTTCATCATCGGCGGCATCCTGGCGCTCCTGATCCGCGCGGAGCTGGCTCAGCCCGGCACCCAGATCGTCGACGAAGAGACCTACAACCAGCTGTTCACGATGCACGGCACGATCATGCTGCTGATGTTCGCGACGCCGCTGTTCTTCGGCTTCGGCAACGCGATCATGCCGCTGCAGATCGGCGCGCCCGACGTCGCGTTCCCGCGGCTCAACATGTTCAGCTACTGGCTCTACCTGTTCGGCTCGACGATCGTCGTGTCCGGGTTCTTCGTGCCCGGGGGAGCGGCGAGCTTCGGCTGGTTCGCGTACGCGCCGCTCAGTGATGCGGTCAACTCACCGGGCATCGGCGGTGACCTGTGGGTCATGGGCCTGTGGATGTCGGGCCTCGGCACGATCTTGGGTGCGGTCAACTTCATCACCACGATCTTCACGATGCGCGCGCCCGGCCTGACGATGTTCCGCATGCCGATCTTCGTGTGGAACACGCTCGTCACGAGCATCCTCGTGATCATCGCGTTCCCGATCTTCGCCGCGGCCCTGCTGTCGCTCGAGGCCGATCGGCGCCTCGGTGCCCATGTGTTCGACGCCGCCAACGGCGGGCCGATCCTCTGGCAGCACCTGTTCTGGTTCTTCGGGCACCCAGAGGTCTACATCATCGCGCTGCCGTTCTTCGGCATCATCACCGAGATCCTGCCGGTCTTCGCCCGCAAGCCGATCTTCGGCTACATGGGCCTGGTCGGCGCGACCCTGATGATTGCGGCGCTGTCGGTCGCGGTCTGGGCGCACCACATGTTCGTGACCGGCGCGGTCGACCTGGCGTTCTTCTCGTTCATGACGTTCCTGATCGCGGTGCCCACCGGGGTGAAGTTCTTCAACTGGATCGGCACGCTGTGGGGGGGATCTCTGTCCTTCGACACCCCGCTGATCTTCTCGCTGGGCTTCCTCACCACGTTCCTCTTCGGCGGCCTGACCGGCGTCATCCTGGCCTCGCCGACGCTCGACTTCCAGCTGTCCGACAGCTACTTCGTCGTCGCGCACTTCCACTACGTCGTGTTCGGCACCGTGGTGTTCGCGATGTTCGCCGGGTTCTACTACTGGTGGCCCAAGCTCACCGGCCGCATGCTCGACGAGAAGCTCGGCAAGATCCACTTCTGGCTGCTGTTCATCGGCTTCCACATGACGTTCCTCGTGCAGCACTGGCTGGGCGTCGAGGGCTTCCCGCGTCGTTACGCGGACTACAGCCCCACGGACGGCTTCACGACCCTCAACGAGATCTCGTCGATCGGCGCGTTCCTGCTGGGAGCCTCGACGCTGCCGTTCTTCTACAACGTGTGGAAGTCGCGCAAGGGCCCGCTCGTGGGTCTCGACGATCCGTGGGGCTGGGGCCGCTCGCTCGAGTGGGCGACCTCCTCACCGCCGCCGCGCCACAACTTCACGTCACTGCCGCGCATCCGTTCGGAGAGCCCGGCGTTCGACCTGCACCACCCGGAGATCGCGCGGCTGGAGCTGCTCGAGAACCCGGGGGAGACCTCGCCGATCGCCGATGCCCCCGATGTCGAGGGCAAGGGCCAGGCGGCACAAGACGACACCGACGGCAAGGGCGGTCACTGATCCATGAAGGCCGAGTACTGGACCATCATCGCGTGCGGGATCTTCTTCGCGATCGTCGCGCCCGTCTACTGGGTTCTCACGCACGACTACACCGGCACGTCAGCGTTGACCATGACGTTCCTGTTGACAGCGCTGCTGGGCTTCTACCTCGGTGTCGTCGCGAGGCAGATCCCGGACCGTCCTGAGGACCGCAGCGACGGTGAGATCGCCGACGGCGCCGGCGAGCAGGGCTTCTTCCCGCCCTACAGCTGGTGGCCGCTGTTCTGCGCCTCGGCGCTCGCGATCGTCGTCCTGGGCGTCGTGATCGGCTGGTGGCTGTTCATCATCGGCGCAGGCCTCCTCTCGGTGGCCGCGATCGGCTGGATCTTCGAGTACTACCGCGGCATCCACGCGCACTGACCCGAGATCTCGCTCGTACGCCCGGCGCAAGCGCTTGGCGTCCGAGATGGTGACCGAGCACCATCTAGAATGTTCTGGTGAAGGATCTTCGTCTGCCGGCCGCGCTCGTGTGCGCGGCTCTTGTGAGCCTGTCCGCCTGCACCGCTGACGGGGTCAAGGACGCCATCACGCCTGACAAGCCCAAGGATCCGGTCACCCTGACGGCCAACGTGCCGCAGAAGGCGGCGGACGTGCACGTCGACACGGTCGTCGCGGTCAAGGCGGCGCACGGGGCGATCACGAGCGCGGTGCTGGCCAGCGACGACGGCAAGTCCAAGGTCTCGGGCCGCGTCGCCGGCGACTCGTGGCTGGCGAGCCAGCGTCTCGAGCCGGGCACCGCCTACACCCTGCGCGTCCGGGGCAAGGGCGAGGACGGCAAGCCCAAGGGCATCGTCCGCCACTTCACGACCCAGGCGCTCACCCTCCAGCAACAGACCTATCCGTCCGTCGCACCGCTGCAGGGCGAGACCGTCGGGGTCGGCATGCCGGTCATCGTGACGTTCGACGTACCCGTCAAGAATCGCGCGCTGTTCGAGCGCAACATGAGCGTGCAGTCGACTCCCGCCGTCAACGGGTCCTGGACGTGGTTCTCCGACCGTGAGGCGCACTTCCGACCACGGACCTACTGGCCCGCGCACGCGAGGGTCAAGGTCAACCTGCGGCTCAACGGGCTGCCGGCCGGTGGCGGCATCTACGGCCAGCAGGACCAGCTGATCGACTTCAAGGTCGGCAGCCAGCGCATCAGCATCGTCGACGTGGCGAAGCACCGGCTCAAGTACACCGTCGACGGCAAGACCGAGAACACCATCCCGGTGACGACGGGTGACAACGGACACCGTACCCGCGAGGGCACCAAGATCATCATGGAGAAGTTCTCCTCGATCGACATGGACGCGGCCACGACGGGTGTCGACTCCGAGGACCCGGGCTACTACAACATCTCCGACGTACGTTGGGCGATGCGCCTCACGAACTCCGGCGAGTTCCTGCACGCCGCGCCCTGGTCGGTCGCGTCGCAGGGCCGCGCCAACGTCAGCCACGGCTGCACCGGCATGAGCACCGCCAACGCGAGCTGGCTCTATCACCACTCGCGCCGCGGCGACGTCGTCCGCTACATCCACAGTCCTCGCTCGCTCGAGGACCGCAACGGGTGGACCGACTGGAACGTGTCCTGGGCGACCTGGCTCAAGGGCTCAGCACTCCACCAGGCCTGACCTCTCCGGCGGCCGCCGGCTTGCGGGGGACCCCGCCCAGCGGGGACGTCCTGCACAGACGAAGCCCCCGTCAGCATCGCTGACGGGGGCCCTGTCGGTCGTGCGCGAGGTCAGTGGACCCGGGGGACACCGGTCTCGGACACGCCCTGGAACTCGTCGCCGAGCTCGACGGGGTGACCGTCGTGGTCGCGCAGGTGCTCCTCGGCGTGGTGGACGTCCTCGACGGTCGGCTTGTCGACGGCGCCGCGGTAGTAGATCTCCCGCGCCTTGGCGCGCACCTTGGCCATGCGGCCGTGGGGTGCCGCGACACCGTTGTCGTCGGTCTCCGGAGGAGCCTCGAGCACGGGCAGCCGGTCGTGGTTGGTCAGCGAGTACTGCGAGCCGACCGGCAGGGGAGCGTGGCGCTCGGTGAAGCCGCCGTCGGGCGACCGCTCGATGACGCCGGTCTCGTAGCCGTGCAGGATGCGGTTGGCGTCGGCCCGCTGGAGGCCGATGCAGATCCGCTGCGTGACCTTGAAGGCGACGTACGGCAGGACGAACAGCCCGATCCGGCAGAACCACGTGATCGCGTTGAGGCTCAGGTGGAACTTGGTCGCGATGATGTCGTTGCCGCCACCGATCCACAGCACGCCGTAGGCCGTCATCGCGGCGACGATGAACGCCGTGCGGAACGGTGCGTTGCGCGGACGCTCGAGCAGGTGGTGCTCGCGCTTGTCACCCGTGATCCATTGCTCGATGAACGGCCAGGCAGCGCCGACACCGAGGAAGAGACCTGGCAGGATCGCGGCCGGGAAGAAGACGTTCCAGCTCCACGTGTAGTTGAAGAACGTGCTCTCCCAGTTGGGCATGATGCGGACCGCGCCCTCGACGAAGCCCATGTACCAGTCGGGCTGGGACCCGGCGGTGACCTCTGAGGGGTTGTAGGGACCGTAGGCCCAGATCGGGTTGATCTGCAGCATGGCGCCCATGAGCGCGGTGAAGCCGAACACGACGAAGAAGAATCCGCCTGCCTTGGCCGCGTAGACCGGGAGCATGGGGTAGCCGACGACGTTCTTCTCGGTGCGTCCGGGACCGCCCCACTGCGTGTGCTTGTGGTAGACGAGCAGGATCATGTGAGCGCCGATCAGCGCGAGCAGAAGCGCCGGGATCAGCAGGATGTGCACCATGTAGAGGCGCGGGATGATCACGTCGCCCGGGAACTCACCACCGAAGATGAAGTACTCGAGGTAGGACCCGACGATCGGGATCGATCGCAGCAGGCCGTCGACGAAGCGGAGGCCGGTGCCGGACAGCAGGTCGTCGGGGAGCGAGTAGCCCGCGAAGCCCTCGACGAGTCCCAGCACCATGAGGCTGATGCCGATCAGCCAGTTGATCTCGCGCGGCTTGCGGTAGGCGCCCGTGAACATGACGCGCAGCATGTGCACGATCATGGCGGCGACGAACAGCGCGGCGGCCCAGTGGTGGATCTGCCGGATCAGCAGGCCGCCACGGACGTCGAAGGAGATGTCGAGCGTCGAGGCGTACGCGTGGGACATCTCGAGGCCGTTGAGCGGCGTGTAGGAGCCGTTGTAGGTCGTCTCGGCCATGCTCGGCTGGAACCAGAACGTCAGGAACGTACCGGTCAGGAGCAGGACGATGAAGCTCCACAGCGCGATCTCGCCGAGCATGAACGACCAGTGCTCGGGGAAGACCTTGCGGAGGAGGTGCGACCGCTTGCTGGCGCCGGCCAGACCGAGACGGTCGTCGAGCCAACCGACCGGGCCGGCGGACTTCTTGCCGAACCCGGTTTCCTCGATGTTGGTGTACTCGTCAGTGGTGCTCATGACTTATCATCCAACCTCTTCTGGTCGCGGGCCAGTTCTGGGTAGCTGGGGCCCACGACCTCGGGGAAGTCGCTCACGGCGATCAGGTAGCCCTCGGAGTCGAGCGCGAGCGGCAGCTGGGGGAGCGGGCGGTGAGCCGGCCCGAACACGACCTTGCCGTTGTCGGCCAGGTCGAACGTCGACTGGTGGCACGGGCAGAGCAGGTGGTGCGTCTGCTGCTCCCACAGGCTGATCGGGCAACCGACGTGGGTGCAGATCTTGGAGTAGCAGAGGATCCCATCGATGCCCCAGTTCTCGCGGCCCTTGGACGGGGTGATGTCCTCGGGCTTCATCCGTACGACGATCACGGCGGCCTTGGACTTCTCCTGCAGCAGCTCGGTGCCGTGGAGGACGGGCTCGCCGTCCTTGTCCTTCTCGTACATGATCGCGGGCTCGGCGTTGACGAGCTGGCCGACCTGGAGGTCGGACGGCTTGATCGGGGTGCCGGCGACGTCGTTGACGACGCGCATGCCCTTCTTCCACACGGTGTTCTTGTGGCCGTAGGGGAGGGGGCCCATGTCGCGCAGCATGATGACCGTGGGCAGCGCCAGGAAGCTGATCGACAGGAACAGCGAGCGGCGGATCAGCGGTCGACGGCCGAATCCGGACTCGTTGATGCCGTCGTTGAGCTCCTTGAGCGTCGCGGCGCGCTCCTCGTCGGTCGAGGCGGCGGGGTGGCGCATCTCGACCATCTCGTGGTCGCCCATGAGCTTCTTGGCCCACTGGATGATCCCGACGCCCATCAGCAGCAGCGCGCCGCCGAGGGTCGCGCCGAGCGTGAAGTTCATGGCGGACCAGCCGAGGAACGTCTCGTCCTTGTCGATCACGATGTAGCCGACGCAGAAGCCGATGAGCAGCAGCGACGCCACGGTGAACATCGCGGTGATCTGGCGCTCGGCACGCAGCTCCTGCACCGGGTCGACGTCGGTCGGGCGGTACTGGTGTGCCGGCAGCCCCGGGTCCCTGACCGGCTCGGTGTGGGTCACCTGATCCAGCTCGTCGCTCATTTCTTCTTCACTCTCGCTCCGTGCGCACCGATCCAGACCGCCGGGATCAGCAGTCCGCCGATGCCGACGAGCCAGGTGATCAGGCCCTCGGACACCGGTCCGAGGCCGCCACCGGCGACGCCGCCGTAGTTGGGCTGGTTCTGCACCTGCTTGATGTAGGCGATGATGTTGCTCTTGTCCTCCGGCGTGATGACGTCGTCGGAGAACACCGGCATCTGCTGCGGGCCGGTCATCATGGCCTCGGCGATGTGCTTGGCGCTGACGCCGTCGAGCCTGGGGGCGTACTTGCCGCCGGGCAGGGCTCCGCCGGCGCCGACCGAGTTGTGGCAGGCCGTGCAGTTGGTGCGGAAGAACTCGCCGCCCTCACGGATCTGCTCGACGGTCTTGCCGGAGATGTCGGTGTACTCGTCGTCGGGGATGGCCGGTCCGGCACCCAGCGACGCGACGTAGGCGGCGAGCTGCCGGGTCTCCTCGGCCGTGTATTCGGGATCCTTGGCCGGAGCCTGGGGCGCCGACTGCGCCATCGGCATGCGGCCCGTGCCGACCTGGAAGTCGACCGCGGCAGCGCCGACGCCGATCAGGGAGGGCCCGTAGTTGCCGCCGCGCTTGGTCTCGATGCCGCTGGCGTTCTTGCCGTGGCAGCTGGCGCAGCCGACCAGGAACAGCTTGCGACCGGCCTCGGCGTCATTCTTCGATGCGGTATCGGCAGCGCTCGCAGGCTGAGGCCTGACGGCTACGTAGACCCCTCCGACAACGCCGAGCGCCAGGAGCAGAACGACGATGCCGGCAAGCGGGTGCCGGCGTCTGGTGGACAGTTTCCGCACCGAGAACCTCATTCCTTGAAGTGCTGCTGAGAATACCTTCGGGCGGTGACCCGAGATGCAGTGAGGGGAGCCTTATTTGATGAGGTAGATCGTGGCGAACAGCCCGACCCACACGACGTCGACGAAGTGCCAGTAGTAGGACACGACGATCGCCGAGATCGCCTGCTCGTGCGTGAACTTGCGCGCCGCGAACGTACGGCCGATCACGAGCAGGAAGGCGATGAGGCCGCCGACGACGTGGAGGCCGTGGAATCCGGTCGCCAGGTAGAACAGGCTGCCGTAGGGCGAGCTGGAGATCGTCACGTGCTCGGTGACGAGGTTGGCGTACTCGGTGGCCTGGCCGGCGATGAAGATCGCGCCCATGAGGTAGGTGAGGACGAACCACTCACGCATGCCCCACAGCTTGACCTGGGAGAGCTTGCCGCTGCGCCCGGGCTTGCCGCGCTCGGCGGCGAACACACCGAACTGGCACGCGACCGATGACAGCACGAGGATCGTGGTGTTGACGGCGGCGAACGGGACGTCGAGCTTCGCCGTCTCCTGGCTCCAGAGATTGGGGGAGATGTTGCGGATCGTGAAGTAGGCCGCGAACAGCCCGGCGAAGAACATCAGCTCGCTGGAGAGCCACACGATGGTCCCCACCGTCACCATCGACGGACGGCCTTCCTGGCCATGGAGTCGGGAAGCAGGAATCACGGATGTAGTCGCCACGCGATCATTATGTACGATCGACCCGTGAGCGAGCACAAGCCCCTACGTGTCCTGGTCTACAGCGACGATCGTGACGTCCGCGCCGCCGTGCTGGCGGCCCTCGGAACTCGCCCGCATCCCGACCTCCCGCCCTTCGAGTACGTGGAGTGCGCGACCGAGCCGGTCGTCTTCCAGCACCTCGACGAGGGCAAGATCGACCTGGTGATCCTCGACGGCGAGGCCGTGCCGGCCGGTGGCCTGGGCATCGCTCGCCAGATGAAGGACGAGATCTACCAGGCGCCGCCCGTGCTGGTCCTGACCGGACGGCCCCAGGACGCGTGGCTCGCGACGTGGTCGCGTGCCGAGGCGGCCGTTCCCCATCCCATCGAGCCGATCCGCCTGGCTGAAGTCGTCATCGACCTCGCCCGCGGTGTGCTGCAACCCGGCTGACGTCATGTCGACAACATGGCCTGAGGTTCTCTCCGCACTCGTGGCCAGGCAGGATCTGGACGCCGGCTCGGCGACCTGGGCGATGGAGGAGATCCTCTCCGGCAACGCGACGCCGGCACAGATCGCCGGCTTCGCGGTGGCTCTGCGTGCCAAGGGCGAGACGCTCGCGGAGGTGCAGGGCCTGGTCGACGCGATGTACCGCCACGCCGTCCCGTTCACGGTCGAGGGACGGGTCGTCGACATCGTCGGCACCGGTGGCGACCTCGCCAAGACCGTCAACATCTCGACGATGTCGGCTGTCGTCATCGCCGGCGCGGGGGTCCCGGTGGTCAAGCACGGCAACCGCGCGGCGTCCAGCGCCAGTGGCGCTGCCGACGTGCTCGAGGAGCTCGGCGTTCGCCTCGACGTGCCACCCACGCGGCTCGGCGAGGTCCTCGACTCCGTCGGGATCACGTTCTGCTTCGCACCGGTGTTCCACGCGTCCTACCGCTTCACGGCGGTGCCGCGACGCGAGCTCGGCATCCCCACGACGTTCAACTTCCTCGGGCCCTTGGTCAACCCAGCCAAACCCGCTGCCTCGGCGGTTGGCGTGGCCGACGCCCGGATGGGGCCGATCATGGCCGGTGTCCTGGGCGCGCGCGGCGCCGATGCGTTCGTGTTCCGCGGTGACGACGGACTCGACGAGATCACGACGAGCACGACCTCCCGGGTCTGGATCGCCCGCGGCGCCACCGGCGAGGTCGCGGAGGACACGATCGATCCCCGGGCGCTCGGTTTCGACTACGCGCCGGTGTCCGAGCTGACCGGCGGCGACCCGGCGTTCAACGCCAAGGTGTTCGAACGCGTGCTGGCCGGCGAGCAGTCGGCCGTACGCACGGCGGTGCTGCTCAACGCCGGCGCTGCCATCGCTGCGCACGAGGCGGCAGCGGGCGACCTGGAGACGAGGCTGCGGGCCGGCATCGAGCGGGCCAGGGAGTCGATCGACTCCGGCGCGGCCACGAGGGTCCTGGAGAACTGGGCGAGGACCACGCAGACGTTGGTCTAGAGGCCGATCGAGAAGGCTTCTTCGAGGTCGTGCTGGCTGAACGTCTGGAACGCGATCTGGGTCTGCGTCGACAGCACGCCGTCGACCTTGTTGAGCTGATCGGCCACGACGGACGACACGTCGTCGACCTGGCGCACGCGGACCATCGCCAGCAGGTCGAGGTCACCGGTGACGGAGTAGACCTCGCTGACACCGTCGATGTCGGCGATCTGCTCGGCGATCTCGGACAGTCGTGAGACTTCGGCCTGGATGAAGACGATGGCGGTGATCACGCTCTGCAGACTATCCCGGCCGCTGGAGTCCTTGCCATGACGCGCTGGCGTCCTCGAACGGCGACAGGTGCCGGGCCGCGCCACCCAGCGGGGTGTGCCACGAGCCGCGCACCATGCGCAGGCCGGGGGAGGCCAGCCAGCGCAGCAGGGTCTCGGTCTCCTCGGCGGTGGCCGCCGGGATCGGGCCGAAACCCGGCTCGACCGTCTCGGCCGTCGCCAGGAGCGCGTCGACCCAGCCGATCGGATGGGTGCCTCGCGGCATGACGCCGGCAGCCGCGAGCCGGCCGAACCTGATGACGTGGATCTCCCAGCCCTCGGGATGCGGGGCCGCTGCGACGAGCTCCTCGGTGCCGGTCAGCTCGCGGAGCCGCTGCGTGCGAGCGACGGCGCGCAGGAAGCCGGTGAGCCGGTCCCGCCAGACCGCCGCGTCCTCGAAGCGTTCGGTGCGCGCCAGGTCGAGCATGCGGGTGCGGATCGCGGTGACGAGCTCCTCGGGATCGCCGGTCATGGCCTTGCGTACGTGGGAGACCTCAGCGGCGTAGGTCTCGAGGTCGACCGAGCCGTCGCACGGCGACAGGCAGTGGCCCATCTCGGCGAGCGCGCACGGCGAGATGAGCGACTTCTTGGCGAGCTTGGTCGTGCACTGCCGGATGCGGAACGAGTCGTGCAGCGCCGTCAGGGCTCCTTCGGCGGCCGCTCGGCCCCGGAACGGCCCGATGTAGTCGGCGTCGTCGTCGAGGATCTTGCGGACGATCGACAGCCTCGGCCACGGCTCACGCGTCAGCTTGAGCCAGCTGAGCCGGTCGGGGAACCGGGAACGGCGGTTGTAGGGCGGCCGGTGCTTGCCGATGAGCCGCAGCTCGCGCACCTGCGCCTCCAGGGCGGTGGCACAGACGATGCCCTCGATGCGCTGGGCCAGCATGACCATCTCGCCCATGCGGGTGCGGGTCTCGGCCTTGGTGAAGTAGGACCGGGTGCGGACGCGCAGGTTGCGAGACGTGCCGACGTAGAGGATCTCGTCGCGGGCGTCGCGGAACAGGTAGACACCGGGGGCCTCGGGCAGGTGCTCGGCGAGGTGTCGCTTGCGCCGTTGCTCGGGCTTGACCTTGGCGGTGTAGGTCGACACCTCCTCGAGCGTCGTGACGCCCAAGGGCCCGAGGCGCTCGAACAGGCCGTGCAGGACGTCGACCGTCGCCCGGGCATCCGACAACGCCCGGTGGTTGGGCGTCGTGGTGGCGCGGAACTTGGCGGCCAAGGTCGAGAGCTTGCAGTTGGGCACCTCCTCGCGCGTCAGCACCCTTCTGGCGAGGGTCGCCGTGTCGAGCGTCTCGAAGCCGGGCCACGGGATGCCCAGCTCGCGGCTGAAGTGCTTGAGGAAGCCGACGTCGAACGGCGCGTTGTGCGCCACCAGCACGCTGCCGCGCGCGAATTCCAGGAAGCTCGGGAGCACCTCGGCGATCCGCGGCGCACCGATGACCATCTGGTTGGTGATGCCGGTCAGCACCGTGATGTAGGCCGGGATCAGCTCGTCGGGATTGACCAGGCTCTGGAACTCGCCGACCACCTCGCCGCCGCGGATCTTGACCGCGCCGAACTCGGTGATCTTGGAGCCCTTGGCGGCCGAGCCGCCGGTGGTCTCGAGGTCCACCACGCAGAACGTCGTGTCGGCCAGGGGACGACCGAGCTCGTCGAACGAACCCTGAACTACCTCCATGTGGTTCACCGTAGGTGGGGGTGCCGACAGACTCGTGGATCCTGCAACGCGCGGCGTTTTTGTCCGGACCGGCTCCTAGCGTCATGGATGTCCCCGAACGGCGGGGCGTTGGATACAGCAGGAGGTGCAGCCATGACCGAGAATTCCCCCACCGACTCCGTGGTCGTCGATTGCGACCGGTGTCTCGTACGCGGTCCCAGTGCGTGCGGCGACTGCATCGTGACCGTCCTGCTCGGCGAACCGCCGGCCGGGATCGAGATCGACCCCGAGGAGATGGCCGCCCTCGGCGTGCTCGCCGATGCCGGGCTGACGCCGCCCCTCCGCCTTGTGACCCCTGTCACGGGTCCGGAGACACAAGCTGGTTGAGAGTTGAACTGACCCCATCCGCCCCCTACAGTGGTGGCTTGTGTGACCGGTGAACGCCGTCCCCCCCGGGCGGCGTCGGGCGCACCGCCGAATTGCCACAGTCATGGGGAAGATGTCTGAGGCGAACCGGGGACCCATGTGTGTGGGGTGAATCGGAGCGCACTGATCTGTCACAGGATCGGTGCGGACCGTAGGGCAGACCTTGGCCCGAACCCGTCAGCTCACCCGGTAGGCGTCGAGGCAACATAGGAGTTTTGCGTGCGCTTGCCCGCTGTCCCAACCCGTCGTCAAGGATTTGCCGCAGCTGCGGCGCTCGCCGTGATCGGAGGGCTCTTCGTCCTCCCGTCCGCCGGAGCCGATCCCGCCGTCACCCCCAAGGACGTCGAAGCTGCCTTCCACAAGGCCGAGGCCATGAACGAGCAGGTCAACCAGCTCGATGTCCAGGCCAAGCAGACGCAGTCCGAGATCGACGACATCACGAGTGACATCAACCGTGACCTCGTCGACTACAACCGGCAGAAGTCCGAGCTCGGTGACGCGATCGCCCAGCAGCAGATGGACGCCCCCCTCGGGCCGAGCGTCAACCTGCTCAGCAGCGGCGACCCCGACGAGTTCCTCGCCGGCCTCGGTGCCGTGCAGGCGCTCAACAGCACGCGCGCCGATGCGCTCGAGAAGTTCGGCGAGACGAGCAAGGAGCTCAAGAACCGTCGGGCCCAGCTCCAGGACCGCAAGGACGCGCTCGCCGAGGCTCGCAAGAACGCCGATGCCAAGCGCGACAAGATCCGCAAGCAGTACGCGGACGCCAAGGCCGAGCTCGCTCGCCTGACGGCCGCGCAGCAGGCGAAGTTCAACTCCAGCGACACCACGATGCCCGAGGTCGACGCCTCCGGCCGGGCCAAGACCGCGATCAACTTCGCTCTCGCACAGCTGGGCGACCCGTACGTCTACGGCGGCACCGGCCCCAACTCGTGGGACTGCTCGGGCCTCATCATGAAGGCGTGGGCCGCTGCCGGCGTCTCGCTCCCTCGTGTGGTCGGTCCGCAGATGGCGGCCACGACGCGCGTCCCGCTCAACGCCCTGCAGCCCGGCGACCTCGTCGCGTACGGCGACATGTCGCACATCGGCATGTACCTCGGCGGTGGCAAGGTCGTGCACGCACCGCGACCCGGCAAGAGCGTCGAGATCACGAGCCTGAGCGGCTTCAGCGTCGGCGGGCGGGTTGGCTGACCCAGGTCGAAGACTGGGGCCCAACGCGGTCGCCATCCTCGTCCTGATCTGCCTGGCCGCGGGGCTGCTGCTCTGGCAGCGGCCCTGGGAGAGTTCTGACGATGCCGTCGTCGGCATTCCCGACGATGCTCCTGCCCGGCTCGCCGCACAGTTCCGTGCGCTGACCGATGCCGACTCGGAGTCGGCGTTCGTCGCCGCTGCCGGGACGTCGCGCACCGCCAAGGTGTTCGCCCGCCAGGCATGGCGCGCCCGTACGGCCTTGGGCGCCGACGCCGTCGAGCTCAGGTACGTCAGCGGCGGCGACGTCGCGGATCACGCCGACGGGTCGGCGACTGCCGTGGTGGACGTCAGCTGGCGCGCCGGCGACGAGATCGGCCTGAGCGACAAGACGGTCCACACCTCGTCCGTGGCGTTCCGGGTCGCGCCGCAGACCGACGGCCGGCTGTCGGTCGTCTCCGCAGCTCCGCGAGACGGAGCCCTGCCCATCTGGCTGGCCGGCGACGTCACGGTCGAACGGGTCTCCGGGTCCGTGGTCATCCGCGTCGACGGCGGCGACGCCGACCTGCCGGTCGAGTCGATGGCGACGGCCGCACGCTCGGCCGTCGGCCGGGTCGTCCCGGGCACGAAGGGCGACGTCACCGTCGTCTCGCCGCACACCGAGGCCCAGATGGCTCGTCTCGTCGGACAACCGATCGACCAGGTACGGCAGATCGCCGCGGTGACCACACGGCTCGACGGCCGGGGTGGCAGCTCGGACGACACCGTCATCGTGCTCAATCCCGCGGTGTTCTCGACGATGGACCGCCGCGCCGCGCAGGTCGTGCTCACGCACGAGGCGACGCACCTGCTCACCCACGCCGTCGGCACCCGCGCCGAGAGCTGGGTCGTCGAGGGCTTCGCTGACTTCGTCGCCCTGCACGACGACACCGCGCCGCTGTCGGTCAGCGCCGGCCAGATCCTTGCGGACGTCAAGGCCGGCCGCGGTCCGAAGCACCTGCCGACATCGGCGGACTTCAACGCCGAGAGCCATGGGCTCGGTGCCGTCTACGAGTCGGCGTGGATGATCTTCCGCATGCTCGGGCAGACGTACGGCGACGACCGCGTCGTCAGGTTCTACAACGCGGTCATGTCCGGCACGGCGCTCGACAAGGCGCTGGTGGCGTCGTTCGGTCTCACGGTCGACGAGCTGACGACCAGCTGGCGGGACTACCTCGCGAAGAGCGCCTCGACGGTGTCGTGAAAGTCCCGCAGCACGGCGTTGCGCTTGACCTTGAACGACGGCGTCAGATAGCCGTTGTCCTCGGTCCAGTCGTCGGGCAGGATCACGAACTTGCGGATCGACTCGGCCTGCGAGACCTGTGAGCTGGCGTCATCGATCGCCTTCTGCACCTCGTCGCGCAGTGCGGGGTCGTCGAGATCTCCGGTCCATGCCTCGGTGTCGATCGTCACGAGCGCGGCGACGAACGGCTTGCCGTCGCCGACCACGAGGCACTGGCTGACGTACGCGTTGGCGCGCACGCGGTCCTCGAGCACGGCCGGCGCGACGTTCTTGCCGCCCGCCGTCACGATGATCTCCTTCTTGCGCCCCGTGATGCGTACGTAGCCGTCGGCGTCGACCTCGCCGAGGTCGCCCGTCCTGAACCAGCCGTCGGGGTCGAGGGCCTCGGCCGTCGCCTCGTCGTTGTGCCAGTAGCCGGTGAAGACCTGGGGGCCGCGGAAGCTCAGCTCGCCGTCGGGTCCCACCCGCACCTCGGTGCCGGGCAGCGGGCGGCCGACCGTGCCGATCCGCTGGTCGTCGGGGGTGTTGACGCACAAGGCAGCGGTCGTCTCGGTCAGGCCGTAGCCCTCGAGGACCGACACGCCGATGCCGCGGTAGAAGTGCGCGAGACGGTCGCCGAGCGGGGCACCGCCGGAGATCGCCCACTCGGCGCGGCCGCCGAGAGCGTCGCGGAGACGGCCGTAGACGAGGCGGTCGAACAGTGCGTGCCGGGTCCGCAGCGCGATTCCGGGCTTCCCGTTGTCGAGGGCCTTGCTGTAGGCGATCGCGGTCTGCGCGGCCCGGTCGAAGATCTTCCCCTTGCCGTCGGCGTACGCCTTGCTGCTGGCGGTGTTGAACACCTTCTCGAACACGCGCGGCACCGCGAGCACGAACGTCGGCTGGTAGGACCCGAGGTGCGTCACGAGGTCCTTGACGTCGGCCGTGTGACCCAGCTTGGCGCCTGAACGGATCGCGCCGACCTGGATGATGCGGGCGAAGACGTGGGCGAGGGGGAGGAACAACAGGGTCGAGGCGCCCTCGCGCTCGAACAGCTCCGGGAGGGCGGGGAGTGCGGCACCCAGCTCGTAGCGGAAGCTGCCGTGGGTGAGCTTGCAGCCCTTGGGCCGGCCGGTCGTGCCGGACGTGTAGATCAGCGTCGCGAGGGTGTCGCTCGTGAGCGCGGCCCGGCGGGCCTCGACGTCGGCATCGCTGACGTCGGCGCCACGGGCCGTGATCTGCTCGATCGCGTCGCTGTCGAGCACCCACACGTCTCGCAGGTCGGGCGCTTCGGCCTCCTTGACCCGGGCGAGGTGGGCCTCGGACTCGACGATCGCGGCGACGGCGCCGGAGTCGGACAGGATCCACTCGATCTGCGCCGCGGACGAGGTCTCGTAGATGGGGACCGTGGCCGCACCGATCCACCAGATGGCGTAGTCGGCGACGGTCCACTCGTAGCGGGTCTTGGAGAGCAGGGCGACGCGATCGCCGGCTGCGACGCCGGCGGCGACGAGGCCCTTGGCGACCGCGACGACGGTGCGATGGAAGTCGCCGAGGGTGACGTCGTGCCACTCGCCGTCCACCATCCGGGCCAGTGCGATGTCGTCAGCGTGTCCCGGAAGACGGTCGAGGATGTCGTCGGAGAGGTTGCCCAGTTCGGGTGCATGCGCCTGTGTCACGTACGGCAGGCTACTCTCACGGGCTCCGGCTGCAGGAATCGGTGGGCGTCCCGGCGGCGACCTCCCGGCGCGACCAGCCAGCGGCAACACCACTAGCATGGGGACACACATTCGAGCCGGACGAGGAGGGGTGATGGCGCGAACCACGAGCGACATCGTCATCGACGCTCCAGCCGACACAATCATGGACGTGATCGCCGACTTCGGGTCCTATCCGGGCTGGGCGACGGGCGTCAAGGCGGCCGACGTCGTGGACGCGGCCGACGGCGCGCGCGCCAAGCAGGTCCACTTCATCCTCGACGCCACGCCGATCCGTGACGAGTACGACCTGGGCTACACCTGGGACGGCAACAAGTCCGTGTCGTGGAGCCTGGTCGAGAAGGGCTCGATGCTGAAGTCGATGGACGGCGCCTACATCCTGGAGCCGCTCGACGACTCCCGGACCCGTGTCACCTATCAGCTCGCCGTCGATGTCTCGATCCCGTTGCTCGGCATGCTCAAGCGCAAGGCCGAGAAGGTCATCATCGACACCGCCCTCAAGGGGTTGAAGAAACAGGTAGAAGCCCTGTGAGCGGACACAGCTCCAGCGCTGACGCCGCCTCTGAGCCGGTCGGCTCGGTCGCCGAGGAGGCGTTCAAGCTCTTCCGCGCCATGGCCTCCCAGCCCCAGACCGGCGCCCAGGGTGACGACAGCGCGACCCACGTGTGCACCAACACGTGGTGCCCCGTCTGCCAGGTCGCAGGCTTCGTGCGCGACAACCCGGAAGCGCTCGCAAAGGTCTCCGAATCCGCAGCCCAGCTCACCCGCTCGCTCCGCGAGCTCATCGACACCGCTCTGACACCTCGGGAAGAGACATGACACTGGCCGTTGGCGTCGACATCGGCGGAACCAAGATCGCGACGGGACTGGTCTCCGAGGACGGCAAGATCCTCGACTCGGTCTCCGAGCCCACCCCCGACGACGCGACCAAGATCCCGGCCGTCGTGGCCGATCTCGTCGAGCGGCTCGTCGGTGACGAGAAGGCTGCGGGCATCGGCATCGGCGCCGCGGGCTTCGTCGGCGAGGACCGTTCGACGGTCCGCTTCGCCCCCAACATCGACTGGCGTGAGGAGCCGCTCGGTGAGCGCGTACGTGCCCTCGTCGACCTGCCCGTCGTGGTCGAGAACGACGCCAATGCCGCAGCCTGGGGCGAGTTCCGCTTCGGCGCCGGCGAGGACACGGACGACCTGCTGCTCGTCACGATCGGCACCGGCATCGGTGGCGGCATCGTGCACCGTGGCCAGCTGTTCCGCGGTGGGTTCGGCGTCGCAGCCGAGATCGGTCACATGCGCGTGGTGCCCGACGGCATCCTGTGCGGCTGCGGCCAGCACGGCTGCTGGGAGCAGTACGCCAGTGGCAGCGCCCTCGTGCGCAACGCCCGTGAGCGCGTCGCCAACGAGGACGAAGGCTCCGAGGCGATTGCCGCCCTCGGCGGCGGTGACCTCAGCAAGATCACCGGACCCGGCATCACCAAGCTGGCGCAACAGGGCGACACCCTGGCGATCGAGCTGCTCGCCGAGCTCGGCCGCTGGATGGGCGAGGGCATCGCGGTGCTGACGACGATCCTCGACCCGAGCGTCATCGCCATCGGCGGTGGCGTCGGAGCTGCCGGCGACCTCCTGATGACGCCGGTGTTCGAGGCGTTCGAGGCCCACCTGCCGGCCCGGGCGCACCGCCCCGAGGCGGCTCTGCGGCTCGCGGCCCTCGGCAACGAGGCCGGCATCATCGGCGCCGCCGATCTCGCACGAGTCGAGCCCAACCATGGCTGACAAGCTCGCCGTCGGCATCGACATCGGTGGCACCAAGATCGCCGCCGGCGTCGTCGACGAGGACGGCCACATCTTGGCCCGGCTCAAGCGGGAGACCCCGACGACCGAGCCGCTCGAGGTCATCGACGCGATCGCCGACATCACCGAGGAGTTCCGGCGCGAGCACCACATCCGCGCGATCGGGGTCGGCGCCGCCGGGTTCGTCGACGCGACGCAGTCGACCGTCCTGTTCGCCCCGCACCTCGCCTGGCGCCACGAGCCGCTCCGCGACGCGGTCGCCCGACGCACAGGCCTGCCCGTCCTGGTCGACAACGACGCCAACGCCGCCGGCTGGGCCGAGTGGCGCTACGGCGCGGCGCAGAACGAGGCCGACCTCGTCCTCATCACCCTGGGCACCGGCATCGGCGGCGCGATCGTCATCGACGGCCAGCCCTACCGCGGCCAGTTCGGCATCGCGGGCGAGTTCGGCCACATGCAGGTCGTCCCCAACGGCAACCAGTGCGAGTGCGGCAACAAGGGGTGCTGGGAGCAGTACGCCAGCGGCCGGGTCCTGACTCGCCGCGCCCGAGCCGCTGCGACCGAGGGCACCGACTTCGGCAAGACGCTGCTGGCCGAGGCCGGCGGCGAGGTGACGGCGATCGAGGGCCACCTGGTCACCAAGCACGCGCAGGCCGGCAACGACGAGGCCGTCGAATGGATCGCCGAGGTCGGCGACTGGCTGGGCGTCGGCATCGCCAACCTCGCGGCAGCGCTCGATCCGGGCATGTTCGTCATCGGCGGCGGCGTCAGCGACGCCGGCGAGCTGCTGGTCGACCCGGCACGGGCCGCCTTCAGTCGTACGTTGACGGGTCGCGGCTATCGCGCCGAGGCGCGGATCGTACGGGCGCACCTCGGACCCGAGGCCGGCCTCATCGGCGCTGCCGACATGGCCAGGCTCACAGCACGGCGCCGTCGTCCGGCCAATCCCTCCGCGAGGGCCCGTGTTCGGGCAACTGCAAGATCAAATAGATCGCGCACGCGACGAAAGTGAGTGAGGCGGCGGCCACGACCGGTCGGTCGAGGTAGACGCCGCTCAACGTCGCGAGCACGAGTGACAACGGCGCGCCGAGCACGCCGACCCAGGCCAGCAGCACGCCGCGACGCCGCGGGATCAGGGGAGTCGGCTCGACCTTGCGGTAGAACGGCTCCTCGGCGTCCTCTGCGTCCAGGTCGTCGTCGGTGCGCGGCGACCATGCCGGCTCCACGGGCTTCTCGTCGACGGGTTCGAGCGGCTCGTCGACGAACGAGAGATCGAGGTCCAGCCCTTCGACGATCTTGTCGAAGTCGTCGCGCTCAGTCATCGAACGCACCCACGTGCTCGGCGATGAACGTCGCGGTGCGGTCGAAGATCAGCTGGTCGTCGTTGTCGATCGTCGCGACGTGATAGCTCTCCGGCAGCGCCACGACGTCGAGAACCTTGGACGACACGCCCGCCCGGATGAGCTCGACGGACGTGGCATCGAGGACGTGGTCCTCGTCGGACTTGAAGACCAGGAGCGGCTGCGTGACCTGGTCGAGGTGGTTGCGGACGTCCTTCCACATCACGAGCTGTGACGCGAGCGCCTTGAGCGGCGTACGGACGTAGCCGACCTCGTCCTGACCGGGCTTCTTGATGTCGTTGCCGATGCCGGGCAGCGACCGGGCCACCCACTTGAGGACCGGGAGGAGCTTGAGGTCGAAGCGCGCGAGGTTGATCGCCGGGTTGACGAGCACGACAGCGTCGACCTCGGCGGGGCGCTGCTCGGCGAGGCGCAGCGCGAGGCAGCCGCCCATCGACAGGCCGGCGACGACGACGTGGTCGCACCGCGACCGGAGCTCGGTCAGTGCGGCGTCGACCTCGGCGTACCACTCGTCCCAGCGGGTGGAGTTGAGCTCCTGCCACGTGGTGCCGTGCCCGGGGAGCCGCGGCACGCGCACGGTATAGCCCAGGCCCGCGAGCTGCCGTCCCCACGGCGTCATGGACGCGGGGGAGCCGGTGAAGCCGTGACTCAGGAGGACGCCGACGCGCCCGCCGTCGGCGGAGAAGGGTTCGGCTCCGGGCACCACGGTGGGGGACGTCGTCGAGGTCATGCGTCCATCTTCCCTCATCGCGGTTCTGATCGGGTCGCATCATGCGAAAGGCACGCGGTTCAGAGTAGTGTCCTGTCCGTGTTCTATTGGTTCCTGAAGTTCCTCGCACTGGGCCCGTTGCTCAAGCTGATCTTCAGGCCTTGGGCCGAGGGCACGGAGAACGTGCCGAAGGAAGGCGCGGTCATCCTCGCGAGCAACCACCTGTCCTACTCCGACTGGCTGTTCATGCCGCTCGTCATCCCGCGCCGCGTCACGTTCGTCGCCAAGGCCGAGTACTTCGAGGGCTCGGGCATCAAGGGCTGGCTGCAGAAGACGTTCTTCTCCGGTGCCGGCCAGGTGCCCATCGATCGTACGAGCGGTTCGGCGGCGGCCGGCGCGATCAAGACCCAGCTGCGCCTCCTCAAGGACGGTGAGGTCTGCGGCATCTATCCCGAAGGCACCCGCTCCCACGACGGCAAGCTCTACCGCGGCCGCACGGGCGTGGCCCGTCTGGCGCTGGAGGCTGGTGTGCCGGTCATCCCGCTGGCCGTCATCGGCACGGACGTCGTCGCGCCTCCCGGCAAGATCTTCGGCAAGTTCGCGCGTCCCGGCGTCCGCTTCGGCAAGCCGCTCGACTTCAGCCGCTACGAGGGCATGCAGGACGATCGCTACATCCTCCGCGCCATCACCGACGAGATCATGTACGAGATCATGCGGCTGTCCGGCCAGGAGTACGTCGACCTCTACGCGCAGGACTCCAAGAAGCGCGACCGGGACGCGGAGCGCGAGGCCGCCAAGGTCGTCGCCCGCGCCGAGGCCGACGAGGTCTGGGACGAGATCAAGCCGGAATGAGTGAGCGAGCTCTGCGAGCAAACCTCAGTCCGCGCCAGCGAAGCGGGAGCGATCACGCCGAAGGCGTCAGCAGCGAAGCGTGAGACAACTCAACAACTGAACCGTCACCAACGAAGGGAAGCTCGATGCGCGTCGGCATGCTCACTGGGGGAGGCGACTGCCCCGGACTCAATGCGGTCATCCGTGGCGCGGTGCGCAAGGGAGTGTCCACGTACGGACATGAGTTCGTCGGCTTCCGAGACGGCTGGCGCGGACCGTTGGAGAACGACACGATCCAGCTCGACATCAACGCCGTCCGCGGCATCCTGCCCCGGGGCGGCACGATCCTGGGCTCGTCGCGCACCAACCCGTTCGCCATCGAGAACGGCGTCGAGCGGATCAAGGACAACCTCGCGGCCAACGGCTGCGACGCGCTGATCGCGATCGGCGGCGAGGACACCCTCGGCGTCGCCACCAAGCTCGCCGACCTCGGCGTCAACGTCGTCGGCGTGCCCAAGACCATCGACAACGACCTGTCCGGCACCGACTTCACGTTCGGCTTCGACACCGCGGTCAACATCGCGATGGAGGCGATCGACCGGCTCCACACGACGGCGGAGTCGCACCACCGCGTGCTCGTCGTCGAGGTCATGGGCCGGCACGCCGGCTGGATCGCGCTGCACGCCGGACTCGCCGGTGGCGCCAACATCATCCTGATCCCCGAGCGCCCGTTCGACATCGACAAGGTCTGCGCGCAGGTCGAGAGCCGCTTCGCGACGCACTACTCGCCGATCATCGTGGTCTCGGAGGGCGCCGTCCCCGCCGACGGCGGGTCCATGTCGCTCGTGAGCGGCCAGAAGGACGCCTTCGGCCACGTACGCCTCGGCGGCATCGGCGACCGGCTCGCGTCCGAGATCGAGCAGCGCACGGGCCAGGAGGCCCGCGCTGTCGTCCTGGGCCACATCCAGCGCGGAGGCACGCCCACGGCGTTCGACCGTTGGCTCGCCACGCGGTTCGGCCTCCACGCGATCCAGGCGGTCCACGAGGGCGACTTCGGCAAGATGGTCGCCCTGCACGGCACCGAGATCGAGCGCGTGCCGCTGTCGGAGGGCACCAAGGAGCTCAAGGTCGTACGCCCGGAGCTCTACGAAGAGGCCGAGGTCCTGTTCGGCTGAGGTCGCGTCCACGCAAGAACGCGTGGAACGGGCGGTGTCGCCACGCAGGTATCCTTGGCGGGTGAGTATTCCCAGCCTTGACGACCTCCATGCGATGGGTGCTGCCCAGCAGCCCACGTATGTCGATCCCTCTGCCCGCGACGCCGCGGTGCAGACGCTGCGGAAGATGCCACCCCTGGTGTTTGCCGGCGAGTGCGACGCGTTGCGTGACCGGCTCGCCGAGGTCGCGCGCGGTGAGGCGTTCCTGCTGCAGGGCGGCGACTGCGCCGAGACGTTCGAGGGTGTCACCGCTGAGAACGTCCGCAACAAGCTCCGTGTCCTGCTCTCGATGGCGGTCGTGCTGACCTACGCCGCGAGCGTCCCTGTCGTCAAGGTCGGCCGGCTCGCCGGTCAGTACGCCAAGCCCCGCTCGAGCGACTCCGAGACCCGCGACGGTGTCACGCTGCCGGCCTACCGCGGCGACGCGGTCAACGGCTTCGACTTCAACGCCGAGTCGCGGGCGCACGACCCGCAGCGGCTCGTCGACGTCTACCACGCCTCGGCGTCCACGCTGAACCTTGCACGCGCGTTCACGACCGGTGGTTACGCCGACCTGCGCCAGATGCACGCGTGGAACACCGACTTCGTCAAGAACAGCCCGGTCGGCGAGCGCTACGAGCGCGTCGGCGCCGAGATCGACCGCGCCCTCGCGTTCATGGACGCGATCGGTGTCGATCCCGACGAGTTCCACACGGTCGACTTCTTCTCCTCGCACGAGGCCCTGATCCTCGAGTACGAGCACTCGCTGACGCGCATCGACTCGCGCACCGAGCGGCCCTACGACGTGTCGAGCCACTTCGTGTGGATCGGCGAGAGGACGCGTCAGCTCGACGGCGCCCACGTGGAGCTGATGAGCAAGATCGCCAACCCGATCGGCGTCAAGCTCGGCCCCACGAGCACCGCCGACGACGCGATCGCGCTCTACGAGAAGCTCAACCCCGAGCGCACGCCCGGCAAGATCACGTTCATCACCCGCTTCGGTGCCGGCAAGATCCGCGACGGGCTGCCCAACCTCGTCGAGAAGGTCACCGCCGCGGGCATCGAGGTCGCGTGGGTGTGCGACCCGATGCACGGCAACACGTTCGAGACCTCCAACGGCTACAAGACTCGCGAGTTCGACGACGTCATCGACGAGGTCCGCGGCTTCTTCGAGGTGCACCGCTCGCTCGGCACGTGGCCCGGCGGCGTGCACGTCGAGCTCACCGGCGACGACGTCACGGAGTGCGTGGGCGGCGGCGCCAAGCTGTCGGCCGAGGACCTGTCGCACCGTTACGAGACGCTGTGCGACCCGCGCCTCAACCGTGCCCAAAGCCTGGAGCTCGCGTTCCTCGTCGCCGAGATGTTGTCCGGTCGGTCTTGAGTTCTCTCGGTTCGCGTTGGGGTCGGGGTCGACGACGTCTTCTGGTCGTCGTCTCACCATGACTCGACCTTGCAGGGGCTCGAGCCGTCGCTCCGAGGTGCTTTCTGCTGCCGTCGCGCCCCGGTCCAGGCGTCGCGTCGTGACGGAGCCACGTGTCGGCTGGGTCCATGGCTGAGCTCACCTACGCCGAGGTCGGGGCGACGGCCTCCGAGCCGCTGCCTGACGGCTATCACCACGTACGAGCCACACGCTCGCTCGGTGTCGTCGACCTCGACGCGGTCGGCGAGATCCTGTTCAGCTGGAAGGTTCAGGAGCGGGCCGGTGTGCGCCGGGTCGCCGGCCCCGAACGGGTGGCGCTCGGCGTTGACGTGACGTTCCGTTCGTTGCTCCAGACGATCCCGTGCCGCGTCGTCGAGGTCGTGGACGAGCCTGATCGCCGCGGCTTCGCGTACGGCACGCTGCCCGGACATCCCGAGACGGGGGAGGAGCGCTTCGTCGTCGAGCGTGACCCGGCGACCGGCGAGGTGACGGCGACGATCTGTGCCTTCTCCAACCCGGCCACCTGGGTGACCCGGCTCGGTGGTCCCGTGGGTCGGCTCGTGCAGCGAGTGATGACCCGTCGCTACCTCGACGCGATGGATCCCTAGTCCTCCGGCTGGACCTTCAGCGTCAGCAGGACGGTGGCCAACGAGTCGTACTGGCCGCACAGCAGCAGGAACTCGATGAGCTCGGGCTCCGTGAGGTGCCGGCTCAGCGCGGCCCACGTGGCATCGTCGATGAACTTGTCGTCGACGAACTGGTCGACCGCCGCGAAGAACGCCCGCTCCCGCTCGGTCCAGCCCGGCCAGGTCTCGTCGGCGAGGTGGTCGATCTGCGCGGGGGTCACGCCGGCCTTGCGGCCGATGCGGACGTGGTGCCGACGTTCGTACTCGCACTCGCGGATCGTGGCGATGCGCAGGATGACGAGCTCGCTCTCGCGGCGGGGGAGCCGGCCACCGGGCATCAGCTTGCCGCTGTAGTAGAGCCAGCCGCGGAAGAGCTTGCGCTGCCGACCGAGCGTCGTGAAGATGTTGGGCTTCGTGCCGCCGATGACCCGACCGGCGACCGCGCTCACTCCGTAGTTGACGAGTCCGAGCTCCTTGAGCCCGCCGGGCGCGATACGGGGTTGGTCCATCGCGTCAGTCTAGGGGAACCTGTACGGACGTCTCACTACGCCCGGACGTCTCCGCGAGGATCATGGCGGCGAGCACGAGGGCACCCCCGACGAGCAGGCGCCAGCCGACGCCTTCGTCGCCGAACGTGATGGCGAAGGTCGCGGCGAACACCGGCTCCATCGTCATGAGGAGCGCGGCGCGGGATGCGTCGAGCTGGCTCTGGGCCCACGTCTGCGCCAGCATCGCGAGGGCGCCGGCCGCCAGCGCCATGTAGACCGTGGCGACCCAGTCGCCTGACCGCTCGGGCAGTGTCAGCCCTCCGGGCGCGGCGGCGACGAAGCACAGTGCGGCGATGACGCCCATCTGGATCGTGGCCATGGCGTACGCGTCCTCGGCCGTGGACCACCGCGACAGCACCACGATGTGCACCGCGTAGAGGATCGCGCAGACGAACGTGATCGACTCGCCGAATCCCACGGCGAAGCCGCGCAGCGAGAGGATCGCCAAGCCGATGGTCGACAGGGCGACGGCCACCCAGACGATCCTGGACACGCGCTGGCGGAAGGCCAAGGAAGCGAGCACAGGAGTGGCCACGACGTAGAGGCCGGTGATGAAGCCCGACACGCTCGCGTCGGTGTGGCCCAGGCCGACGGTCTGCATGATCTGCGCGACGCCATAGATGCCACCGGCGTACACGCTGCGGCGGCGCACCTCGGGGGAGAGGCGACCGATCGCGCGGGGCGCGATCAGCAGGAGCGTGAGGAACGCGATCGTGAAGCGTACGGCGAGGAAGTCCGGCGCCGGCACGCGGTCGAGCAGGTCCTTGATCAGGAAGAACGTCGAGCCCCATACGGCGGTGACGCCGAGCAGCGCCGCGGCGGCGAGCCTGGTGCGCACGGGTCAGAAGCCGACGATGGTGACGGTGCTGCCCTTGGGACGGGATCCGCTGGACGGTGTCTGTGCCCGCACGGTGAAGTTGCCAGCGCCGAACGGGGTCACCTTGAAGCCGGCGCGCTTGAGGATCACCATGGCCGAGACCTTGGGCCGGCCGACCACGTTGGGCACCTCGATGAGCTCGGGTCCCTTGGAGACGGTGAGCGTGATCGTGTCGCCCTTGATCTGGGTGCCCTCGAACGGGTCCTGGCTCACGACGATGCCCTTGGCGACGTCGTCGCTGAAGACCTCACTGGCCTTGACCTTGAACCCGGCCTTCTCCAGCCCGGCCTTGGCGTCCTGGAACGATCGGCCGCGGTAGTCGACGACGTCGATGGGCTTGGGACCCTTGCTGATCGCGAGGTCGACCGTCTGTCCGCGCTTGAGCTCGTCCTTGTAGGTGTGGTTGGTCGGGCCGACCACACGGCCCTCGCGGACCTTCTCGTCGTAGACCTGCTTGAGCTCGCCGACCTTGAGGTGGACCTTGTCGAGCGCGGCCGTGGCGGCGGCGACCGTCTGCCCCTTGATGGTCGTGGGGATGAAGAAGCGCTCGGGACCCAGGGAGACGACCGCGTCGATCGTCTTGCCCGGCAGGATCTTGGCGCCGGGCTCGGGGTTGGTGTCGATGACCGTGCCGGCGGGTGCCTTCTCGGAGTACTCCTCCTTGATCACCTTGAAGGAGAAGCCGTTCCTCTGGGCTGCCTCCTTGGCGATCGTCACCGCATTGCCCTCGAGGGACGGCGTCTTGTCGTAGCGGCCGACGCTGAACCAATAGCTGACCGCGAAGACGAGGAGCGCCAGCAGGACGACGAGGATCAGCAGGTTGCGGCCGCGATGCGACTTCGCCTCGGCACCGCGGGCCTCCTTGTAGGCCTCCGGCGAGATCGGCGGGTGGAGTCCGACCGGGCGCTCCGCCGTCTCGGGCAGCTCCGGCGGGGTGTCGAGGCCGGCGCGGGTGGCGGGGTCGACCGGCATCGGCGCCAGTCCGGCGGACCACTGGACCGTGGCCTCGTTGACGTCGACGGCCTCGGTGGCCTCGGAGTCGGACGCCAGGGAGCGGGAGGCCAGCGGGGCGGACTGGGTCACCGGGACGGTGCGCGCCTCGTCGGGATCGACGTGGCGTACGCCCGGCAGGAGGTCAGCGACGAGGTCGGGGTCGTCGGCGAGCCCGGCATCGAGTGCGCGCTGCACGGACCGGACCTGCTGCAGCATGACTCGCGCGTCGGTGGATCGCTGGTCGCGGTCGCGCACCGTCGCCCGCGCCACCAGCGCGTCGACGTACGGGGGGATGCCGGGCTGGATCGCCGAGGGGGCGCCGATGTCCTCGTGCACGTGCTTGTAGGCCACCTGGATGGGGGACTCGCCGGCGTGCGGCTTGATCCCCGTGAGCATCTCGTAGAGCATCGCGCCGCACGCGTAGATGTCGGAGCGGGCGTCGGCGCCGTCGTTCGTGACGATCTCGGGAGCGAGGTAGGAGACCGTGCCGATCAGCGTGCCGCCCGTGGCGGTCGTCGCGGCGCTGACGGCACGCGCGAGACCGAAGTCGGCGACCTTGACGTCACCGTCGGGGGTGATCAGGACGTTCTCGGGCTTGACGTCGCGGTGGATGATCTTGGCGGCGTGGGCGGCCGAGAGGGCGACGAGCACCTGCTCCAGCAGCTCGAGTGCGCGGTAGGGCGGCATCGGCGCCTCGTCGCGCATGAGGTCGCGCAACGTGCGGCCGGGGACGTACTCCATGACGAGATAGGTGACGTCGCCGTCGCGCCCCTGGTCGAACACGGAGACGACGTTGCGGTGGTTGAGCTTGGCGGCGGACTTGGCCTCGCGGACGAACCGGTCGGTGAACTGCTGGTCGTCGCCGAGGCCGTGGTGCATGACCTTGATCGCGACCTCGCGGTCGAGCCGCTGGTCGACGGCCCGGAACACGCTCGCCATCCCGCCACGCGCGATGCGGGTGCCGATCAGGTAGCGGTCGTTGAGGACGCGCCCGACCAGGGCTTCGTCGCCCGTCACTGTCACGCCACCCTCCCTCGACATCTGGATCCCCCCGAACCCGTCCACTGATTCTAGAGACTCTTCCACATCCAGAACGTGACGGTGGGCGTGTCACGGTGTTGCCGTGACGTTCGCCACGTCGCTCATGAGGGACGATGGACGGCATGCGCCGCGGTGGCTGGATCCTCCTGTTGACGATCGTGGGCGTCCTGGTGATCGTCCTCGGCGCACGCGACAGGTCGGCCGATGACGATCCTGCGCCGACGTCGACGACGCAGACGCAGGCCGTTCCGGACCGTCAGGGGCTGCCGGCGGAGGCGTTCGAGACGATCGCCCTGATCAGGGCCGGCGGTCCCTTCCCCTACAGCAGGGACGGTGTCGTGTTCATGAACCGCGAGGGTCTGCTGCCGGAGCATGAGCGCGGCTACTGGCACGAATACACGGTGCCGACCCCGGGCGAGTCGGACCGCGGCGCCCGCCGGATCATTGCCGGGCGGGGTGGCGAGCTCTACTACACGGCCGACCACTACCGCTCGTTCGTACGCGTGAAGGAGCCACGATGACCGCGACCTTCGACTCGGTGCTGGCCGGGCGGGTCTCGCCGGGCGTGTACGCCTGGCGTGGCCGACGCGACCGCGACCTGGTGGGCGAGGCGACGGCCGCCGGGTGGCAGGCGCTCGGCCTCGACACGCGCGGCGTGACGTCGTACGACGAGTTCTACGACAGGGTGGCGGCCTCCTGGTCGCTGCCGGAGTGGTTCGGCCGCAACCTCGACGCGTTGTTCGACGCCCTGGCCGACCTCACCGCTCAGCCGACGGTGATCGTGTGGGACGGGCTGCGGGAGCTGGCCGACGTCGACCCCGTGCAGACCAGCGCGGTCGTCGAGGTGCTGCGCGATGCGACTGGTCAGGCGCCGGCGCTCGTCGTGGTGGTGCGCGACGAGCTGGAGGTCAGCGAGTTCGACGGGTTGCTGTGAGCGCGAGCGGCCCGAGGACGTCGCGCGCGGCCGGCCCGAGACGGTCGATGCCCTCGTCGGCCGCAGCCTCGAGCCTCGCGATGTCGTCCTCGACAGCGGCGAGCGCGCCCGAGGTCTCGATGAGGTCGCGTACGGCGTCGACACCTTCGAGGGTGCCCAGCGACGTACGCAGCAGGGCACGTCCCGCGTCGTCGGTGAGCTCGGCGGCCCGCGCGACGAGCACGGTGCGCTTGCCCTCACGGAGATCGTCACCGGCCGGCTTGCCGGTCAGCTCCGGGTCGCCGAACACGCCCAGCACGTCGTCACGGAGCTGGAACGCCTCGCCGAGGGGGAGCGCGACGTCGGTCAGGGCGGTGATCAGGTCGGGGCCGGCGCCGGCGAGCGCAGCGCCGATGTGCAGCGGTCGTTCGACGGTGTACTTGGCCGACTTGTAGCGGACGACCTTCATGGCCTCGGCGACCGACAGCGACTCGCGGGTCTGCCCTGCGACATCGAGGAACTGGCCGGCCACCACCTCGGTCTTGCAGAGGTCGAGGAAGCGGAATGCGTCGTCGGTGTGCGGCAGCCCGTTGCTACGAAACATCTCGTCGCACCACGACAGCAGCAAGTCGCCGAGCAGCACGGCGGCGGAGGTGCCGAAGCCCACGGGGTCACCGTGGCGCTTCTCCTCGCGGTGCTTCGCCTCGAAGGCGCGGTGCACACTGGGCCGACCGCGGCGGGTGTCGGAGCCATCCATGAGGTCGTCGTGCACGAGGGCGCTGGCCTGCAGCCACTCGAGCGCAGCCGCGGCCGTGACGATTCCCGGCTCGTCGGGCGCGCCCTCGGCGACGAGCCACCCGGCGTAGCAGAACTGCGGCCGCAGGCGCTTGCCGCCGCCGACGAACGCGATCGCCGCGTCGGCGAGACCGTCGAGGTCCGGGCCCAGGTCGGCGAGAAGCGCCCGCTGGCCGTCGACGAAGGATTCGAGAGTGTGATCAATACGCGTCCGGAATTCGGGATCAACGGCACGTGCATTCACAGCCCGGACGATACCGTTGGACCATGCCTTCCCAAGACCAGTCCCTCGTCGACGCCATCCGCGGGCCGTCGCCGAGCTACTCGTTCGAGTTCTTCCCGCCCAAGGACGACGACGGCGAAGCCGTGCTGTGGCAGACCATCGCCGACCTGGAGGAGCTCGAGCCGACGTTCGTCTCAGTGACCTACGGCGCGGGCGGCACGAGCCAGGAGCGCACGGTCCGCATCACCGCACGGATCGCGGAGCAGACCCGGATGCGCCCCGTCGGCCACCTGACGCTAGTCGCGCAGACCCGCGGCGAGATCGAGTCGGTGCTCAAGCAGTACGCCGCAGCCGGTGTCGACGACGTGCTGGCGCTGCGCGGCGATCCCAAGGGCGGCCCTCGTGCTCCCTGGGAGCCGCACCCCGACGGCATGGACCACGCGATCGACCTCGTCGAGCTCGCCAAGGACCTCGGCGGATTCTGCATCGGTGTCGCGGCGTTCCCCGAGGGCCACCCCGACGCGGCGAGCATCGAGCACGACGCCCAGGTGCTGGTCGACAAGGCCAACGCCGGCGCGGACTACGCCATCACGCAGCTGTTCTTCCGTGCGTCCGACTACTTCGCCCTCGTCGAGCGCGTGCGTGCCAAGGGCTGCGACATCCCGATCGTGCCGGGCATCATGCCGATCCTCAACTTCGCCCAGGTGGCCCGCATGGCCGAGCTGTCCGGCGCCGAGCTGCCTCGCGAGGTCCTCGACCAGGTCGAGCCGATCCAGGACGACAAGGCGGCCGTGCGTGCCAAGGGCATCGAGCTGGCGACCCAGCTGTGCCGCGACCTGCTGGCGGGCGGTGCCCCGGGCCTGCACTTCATCACGCTCAACCGCTCCAAGGCGACACGCGAGATCTTCGAGGCCCTGCGCTCCGACGGCCTGATCTAACGGGGCACGGGACCGATCGCCTCGGCGATCGAGGCCGTGGCCATGCCGATCGCCTCGAGCGTCGGGCCCGGGTGCGCGTGCGCACCGGCGAAGAACAAGCCGCCGGTGGGCGCCACGCCGGGCACGTCGAAGATGCTGGTCCAGCTGCGCAGGGCCCAGCCCCAGTGACCGATCCCCACGAGGTCGGACGGGCTGAGGTCGATCTGCTCCTCGACGTACGGCCTTACGTCGATCCCGAAGCGTACGAGCGCGCGAAGCGGATCCTCGCCGCTGCGATGCTCGATCGTCCAGAGCCCGTCTCCGCCCGACCACATGCGGATCGGCGGGTTGGCGTGCACGAAGATCTCGTCGGGCAGCTCCGGCGCCTCGGCCGACAGCACGACGAGGCTGCGCGACGCCGGGATGACCGGCATGAGGTCGACGGGCGGCAAGGGAGCGGGGCGGTTGGGCGCGCACCACACGACGATGTCCGCCGGCACGGTACGCAGTGAGGTGACGACGCCGCGGACCTGCCCCTCCTCGAGGACCAGCTCGTGCGCCGACTCGCCGAGCTCGACGGTCACGCCGCGCTCGCCGAGCCGCTTCTCCAGGGCCGTCGCGAGCGCCGGCAGCCCACCGGCGAACCGCCAACGCCCGAAGGAACGCTCGACGTAGTGGCTGACCGCGACGAACCCCGGCGTCGCCAAGCGGTCCTGACCCGCCAGCCGCGGGGGGTTGAGCACGAGCTTGCGGAGGCGGTCGTCGTCGAGGTCCTTGTCGGCGAGCGCCGCGAGGCTGCGTCGTGGCTGCAGGGCCTTGCGCACCGTACGGTCGACCGCCGGCTTGCCGGGGAACACCTGGTCGAGCGCCATGCGCCGGATGACGTCCCACGAGTCGGCGAGCGTGTCGACCCACGGCGACCACTCGTCCTCGCCGAACGCCGCCATCAGCGCGTTGTGCTGGTCGCCCCTGTTGCCGAGCGGAAGGTCGAGCACCGACTTGTCCTTGAAGACGTGCCGGCGCCCCTCCGTCTTGGTGAGGTCGAGCACCTGCTCGAGGGGACGGCCCGACTTGCGGAAGAGGTCGCGAAAGACACCGGGCAGCGTCACCGTGTCGAGCTCGAGGGGCCAGGTCCGGCCGCCGACCGTCATGCCGTTGAGTCGTCCGCCCAGCGTCTGGGTGCTCTCCAGGAGGGTCACGTGATGACGCAGCTTGGCCAGGCGTGCGGCGGCGGACATGCCTGCGAAGCCGCCACCCACGACCACGACGTTCGCCATGCGCGCAGACTAGCGGCCGCGCGGCGGCGCGACGCCCCCGGACGCTGTCGGAATCCGGGACCGGCGCTGTGGCACAGTGTCCGTCATGGGTCCGGTCCGCACCGAGTTGATGTGGCAGTCCGTCGTGGACGCCGTCGACGTGGCGGGAGCCGGTGACATGCTCGACGTGCTCGACCTCGGTGGCGGCACGGGCAGCGATGCCGTACGTCTGGCGGCCCTCGGGCACCGGGTCACGGTCGTCGACCCCAGCCCCGACGCACTTGCCTCGTTGCACCGCCGCGGCGTCGAGGCCGGCCTCACCCAAGGGGTCAACGCGGTCCAGGGCGATGCGGCCGACCTGCTCGACCACGTGGCCCCGTCGTCGTTCGACCTCGTCATCTGCCACGACGTCATCGAGCACGTCGACGACCCAGGACAGGCGCTCGCGACGATCGCCACGGTGCTGCGTCCCGGCGGACACGTCAGCGTCGTTGTCGCGGGCCGCAATGCCGCGGTGGCCGCGCGTGCCCTCGCCGGTGACTTCGTCACGGCGCAGTCCTTGGTCGGGCGTTCTGCCGGCAGCTGGGACGTCCGCTCGATGGGACCGCGCCGCTTCGTCGTGGGAGAGGTCGAGGACCTGTTGACGACCCACGGATTCGTGCCGATCGCGACGACTGGCGTGCGGGTCTTCGCCGACCTCGTGCCCAGCGCGATCGTCGACACCGAGCCTGGCGCGCGCGATGCGCTGTATGCGTTGGAGCGCCTGTTGAGCACTTCTGAGGACTTCACAGCCCTTTCGGCTGGTCTGCACACGATCGCACGCCTAGACTTGTCAGTAGCAACACCCGATCCAGGAGGCAAAAGTGCCGCTCTCTGATGAAGAGGCCCGGCTGCTCCACCAGCTCGAGCAGTCATTGGCCGCCGAAGACCCTGACTTCGCCTCCACCCTTCGTGGCTCGAAGTTCATGGCCCACAACCGTCGCGTGGCGATCCTTGCTGTCCTGGGATTCCTCGGTGGATTGGTCCTGTTGTTCGCCGGCGCGGTGTCGGCGATGACCTGGCTCGGGGTCCTCGGATTCGTCGCGATGCTCGGCACGGCCTATCTGTTCATGAACGCCTGGAAGCGGGGGATCGGCCGCAGCAACGAGGAGCCGGCCCGCACCCCGGGCAAGCCGTCCAAGCCCACGGGCACGTTCGTCGACCGCATGGAGGAGCGCTGGCAGCGCCGCCGGGACGGCGACGAACGCTAGATCCGCCCCACTTCACTCCACATTCACCACAGCCGCCCCCTCGGGGGCGGTTTTTCTTTGCCCTGACGGCGTTTTGACGCTGCCCCACGTCTGGGAGCACCCACCCAGAAATCCACTCGAACATGCCCGAAATGGGTGCTGGGTGGGGGATCGTGGGGTATGGTGGAGCGAAATGGAGGAACTGGCCGGTAGCGAGGAGGAGAGAGGTGAACCCGGATGTCGCAAACTTCTTCGGCACCTACACCCCTCGTCTCGACGACAAGGGCCGGCTCTTCCTCCCGGCCAAGTTCCGCCCCCGGCTCGAGCACGGCATCGTGCTCACCCGCGGCCAGGAGAACTGCATCTACGGATGGACGACCGAGGCGTTCAACGCCTTCACCGACCGGGTCCGCGACACGCCGTTCACCAACCAGGCGGCCCGCAACTTCACCCGCATGTTCTTCTCCGGCGCCTCGTCGGAGGTCCCGGACAAGCAGGGCCGGATCTCCGTGCCGACTGTTCTCCGCGAGTGGGCCCATCTGGACCGCGACTGCACGGTCGTCGGGGCGATGGACCGCATCGAGATCTGGGACTCGGGCCGATGGACCGAGTTCTCGAACGCCCAGGAAGGTCCGTTCGCGGACATGTCAGAGGAAGTGATGCCCGGCATCTTCTGACGGTCGCGTGGCGAGATCTGCGCCCGCGTGGTTCTGACATCACTTCCCCGGTGTCAGACCCAGCGGACGCAGATCTGGCCACACGAAAGCAGCCGGGCAGCACGACGAGCGGAGAGGACGAGGTGGCATGAGGATCGACACGAGCACACGACGCGTACGGCACGAGGTTGCCGACGGCGTGCGGCTCATGGCCTTTTCCCTCGGCTCGTCGGTCGCCCTCGCCGCCGTGATCGCGCTCGTCCTGGGGTCGCTATGACCGAGGCGAGCCACGTTCCGGTCCTGCTCGAACGCGTCCTCGACCTGTTGGCTCCGTCAGTCGCCGTCGATCGCCCTGTCGTCATCGACGCGACCTTGGGACTCGGCGGCCACACCGAGGCGATGCTCAACCGCTTCCCCGACCTGCACGTCATCGGCATCGACCGCGACCCCGAGGCGCTCGCCCGGGCCAAGGCGCGGCTCGAGTCCTTCGGCGACCGCGTGACGTTCGCGCACGCGGTCTACGACGAGATCGCCGATGTCGTCGCCGACGCCGGCTTCCGCACGGTGTCCGGGGTGCTGTTCGACCTCGGTGTCTCCTCGATGCAGCTCGACCTCGCCGAGCGCGGCTTCGCGTACGCCCAGGACGCTCCCCTGGACATGCGGATGAACCCTGAGGACGAGCTCACGGCTGCCGACATCCTCAACACGTACACCTCACGTGACCTGGCCCGCGTGCTGCGGGAGTACGGCGAGGAGAAGTTCGCCAAGCGCATCGCCGACGCCGTCGTCGCGGAGCGGGCCCGTGAGCCGTTCACCGACAGCGCCCGACTGGTCGACCTGATCCGCACATCGATCCCGGCGGCCGCCCGGCGTACCGGCGGCAACCCCGCCAAGCGGACGTTCCAGGCCCTGCGCATCGAGGTCAACGACGAGCTGGGCGTCTACCGCCGCGCGTTGCCGGCCTCGCTCGAGGTGCTGGCACCCGGCGGCCGGGTCGTCGTGCTGGCCTACCACTCGCTCGAGGACCGGATCACCAAGCGCGCGTTCACCGAGGTCACCACGACCGACGTGCCCCGCGACCTGCCGTTCGTGCCTGAGGGGCACGAGGCCCGCTTCCGCCTGGTCACGCGTGGCGCCGAGATGGCGACCGACGCGGAGATCGAGGAGAACTCGCGTGCCCGGTCCGTACGCCTTCGTGTCGTCGAGCGGATCGCCGCGTGAGCCCGCAGACGGCGCGCGCCGTGAACCTGGGTGGAGCAGCCGCTCCGCGGTTCTCGCCCGAGGCCGCCAAGGCAGCCGGCCTGCGTCTCGTCCGGCCCGTACGCAGCCGGGCCCGCAAGGCCCCGTTCGTCGTCGTGGTGCTGACGGTGCTGTCCGTCGGCCTGGTCGGCCTGATCGTCATGAGCACGGTCCTGCAGGCGCAGTCGTTCGAGGCGCAACGGCTCAACCGTCAGGCGGCGGAGCTCGAGACCCAGCAGCAGCTGCTCTCCCGTGAGGTCGACAAGCTGCAGAGCCCGGCCAACGTCGCACGCCGCGCCATCGCGTACGGCATGGTGCCGAACACCAACCCGGCGTTCCTGCGGCTGTCGGACGGCAAGGTCCTGGGCAAGCCGGAGGCGGCCAAGCCCGGCAACACCAACATCCGGAGCGTGACGCCATGAGCGCCAGCAAGACCGTGTCCCGTCGTCGCCTGCGTGTCTGCCTCGCGGCGGTCGTCGGGGTCTTCAGCGTCTTCGGCGTGCGGCTGTTCCAGATCCAGGGCCTCGACGCCAGCGCGTACGCCTCCAAGGCCATCGAGGACGGCACCGCCAAGAGCACCGTCCCGGCACCCCGCGGCGCGATCCTCGACCGCAACGGCGCACAGCTGGCCACCAGCGTCGACGGCCTGACGCTGACCGCGGACCCGTCGATGACGAAGGCGAACGCTCCGCAGATCGCACGGATCCTGCGCGAGAAGCTCGGTGACCGCATCGACTACTTCGACACGATCGACAAGCTGCGCACGCCGGACTCCAAGTTCGTGTACCTGGTCCGCGACGTGCCGGCCTGGACCGCCAAGAAGGCCCTCACAGCCATCGCGAAGGCCAACCTGACGGGCGTCTTCAGCGAGAAGGAGACCCTGCGGACGTACCCCGGCGGCAAGCTGGCGGCGAACCTCCTCGGCTACACGAACGGCACCGGCAAGGGCGTCGCGGGCCTCGAGCAGGAGTACGACAAGACCCTGACCGGCACCGACGGCGCCAGCACGTACGAGGTCGACCCCAACACCGGCGTCCGCATCCCGATGGCCGACAGCACCGTGACCAAGATGGTGCCCGGCCGCGACGTCACGACGACGATCGACCGCGACCTGCAGTGGTACGCCGACCAGCGTCTCGCCGACGCCGTGCGCGAGTCCAGCTCGGACTGGGGCCTCGCGATCACGATGGACACCAAGACGTGCCAGATCGTGCAGATGTCGCAGGCGCCGACCTTCAACGCCGACGACGGCAAGGGCATGGTCGACTCCAACACGGTGTCGCGGGCCGTGCAGAACGTCTACGAGCCCGGCAGCGTCATGAAGACCGTCACGATGGCGGCGCTCGCCGACCAGGGCAAGATCGCGGCTGACACGCCGATCGTCGTCCCGTCGGGCATGAACGTCGACAACTTCCACATCGGCGACTACTGGGAGCACGGCACGCTGCACCTCACCGCCGCCGGCGTCATCGCGAAGTCGTCCAACCTCGGCACGATCGTCGCGTCGCAGCAGATGAACAACACGACGATGTACAACTACTTCCGCAAGTTCGGCTTCGGGCAGAAGACCGGCGTCAACCTGCCGGGCGAGTCCGAGGGACTCCTGACGAACGGCAAGAAGTGGACCAAGGCCAACCACGCGACGATCGCGTTCGGTCAGGGCGTCTCGGTCACCGCGCTGCAGATGGTGCGCGCGGTCGGCGCGATCGCCAACGCGGGCAAGATGTGCGAGCCGTCCGTCGTCAGCTCCACGACTGGCCCCGACGGCAAGCAGGTCAAGGTGCCGGCCCAGCCCAGCAAGCGGATCGTCTCGAAGGACGCCGCAGCTACGGTCACCCGGATGATGGAGGCCGTCACGGCTCCCGACGGGACGGCGCCGGCCGCCGCGATCAAGGGCTACCGCGTCGCCGGCAAGACGGGTACGGCCTGGCGGGTCGACCCCGCGACCGGCCGCTACATCCGCGGGCAGAACACGGTGTCGTTCATGGGCTTCGCCCCGGCCGACAACCCGCGCTTCCTGACCTACATCGTGCTCGACAAGCCGTACAGCAACGCCGGTGGCGGCTCGACCGCCGGACCGGTGTTCCACGACATCATGTCGATGGCCCTGGAGCGCTTCGGCGTCGCACCGACCGGCTCGAAGAGCCCGAAGGTGGCGCAGACCTGGTAAGTCGGAGGGCTCCTTCGTCGCCCTTCTGAGCGGCTTCGCCGCTGCCGCCTTGTCGGGCTTCGCCCGACCTTCATCTCACGTGATCGCTGGGTTGGCCTGGACTCGCGGTCGGGACGTGGCCAGCGTAGGTCTGAGATCGCCAGTAGATAGGTTGGGATGGTGACTGAGGAGATGCGCGTACGGCCGCGGGAGACGCCGCGATGGACACTCACCGAGCTGGCGGCCGAGCTCGACGCCGTGGCCACCGCGGAGGCGATCGTCAGCGGCATCTCGCTCAACACCAAGCACCTCGAACCCGGCGACCTCTACGCGGCGCTGCAGGGAGCCAACTCCCACGGTGCGGCGTACGCCGGCATCGCCCGCGACCGTGGCGCCACCGCCGTGCTCACCGATCCCGAGGGCGCTGCCATCGTGACGGACCTGCCGATGATCGTCGTCGACGATCCACGCAAGGTCCTGGCCAGGCTCAGCAGCACCTTCTACGAGAACCCGAGCGCTGCCTTCACGACGGTCGGCATCACCGGCACGCAGGGCAAGACCACGACGACCTACCTCGCCGAGGCGGCGCTGGGCGACCGCGTCTCTGCCGTCGTCGGCACGATCGGCACCCGGATCGGCCGGGTCCCGGCGGCGTCGACGCTGACGACTCCGGAGGCGCCTCAGCTGCAGGCACTCTTCGCCGTGATGCGCGAGGAGGCCGTCGAGCTGTGCGCCATGGAGGTCTCGAGCCATGCCCTGGTGCAGGGCCGGGTCGACGGCTTCACGTTCGACGTCGGGGTGTTCCTCAACCTCGGTCGTGACCACCTCGACTTCCACAAGGACCTCGAGGACTACTTCCTCGCCAAGGCCGCCCTGTTCACCCCGGACCACGCCCGCCACGCGGTCATCAACATCGACGACCCCCACGGCCGCAGGCTGCGTGAGCTGACGCCGCTGCCCGTGACGACGTTCTCGACCGACGGCAACCCGGCCGACTGGCGAGCGGTCAACATCCGGCCCCACCGCCTCGGCACCGACCTGGAGGTGCTGGGGCCCGACGAGCTGGCGATCGACCTGACGGTGCCACTGCCGGGCGTCTTCAACGTCTCCAACGCCCTGTCCGTCATCGCCGCACTCGCGCAGGCGGGTTACGACCCCAAGGAGCTCGCCGAGGGCATCGCCGCGAGCACCGGAGTCCCCGGCCGCATGGAGCGCGTCGACGCCGGGCAGCCGTTCACCGCGATCGTCGACTACGCCCACAAGCCCGATGCGGTCACCGCCGTCCTGACCGCCCTTCGGCCGGTCACGGCGGGCCGGCTGATCATGGTGCTCGGCGCCGGCGGCGACCGCGACCACGGCAAGCGCCCGCTGATGGGGGAGGCCGCGGCACGCTACGCCGACGTGGTCGTCGTCACCGATGACAACCCGCGCACGGAGAGCGCCGCATCCATCCGGGCTGCGGTCATGGAGGGCGCCGCTGCCGGGCCGGGGCTCGCTGTCGAGGTCGCCGGCCGCCGTGAGGCCATCGCGCACGCGGTCCAGATGGCGCACCTCGGCGACACCGTCGTCGTGGCTGGCAAGGGCCACGAGCGCGGCCAGGAGATCAAGGGCGTCGTCCACCCGTTCGACGACCGCGAGGTCCTGCTGGAGCTGATCGGGGAGCAGACGTGATCCCGCTGACCCTGCGCCAGATCGCCGAGATCGCCGGGGGACGGGTGCACGGCAACCCCGACGTCGTCGTCGACGCGCCGGCCACCCTCGACTCCAGAGCCGCTGAGGCCGGCGGACTCTTCGTCGCGATCGCCGGCGAGCACACCGACGGCCACGAGTTCGCGGCGCAGGCCGTCGGCGCCGGCGCAGCAGCGGTGCTGGCCTCGCGCGAGGTCGACGCCCCAGCCGTGATCGTCGACGACGTCGTCGCGGCACTCGCCAGGCTCGCCCGCCACGTGCTCGACGAGCTCGAGGACGTCACCGTGGTGGCGATCACCGGGTCGAGCGGCAAGACCAGCGCCAAGGACCTCATCGCCCAGCTGCTCGAGCCCGACGGGTCGACCGTCGCGACGGCCGGCAACTTCAACAACGAGCTCGGCGTTCCGCTGACGGTGCTCCGTGCCGACGAGCTGACCCGTTTCCTGGTCGTCGAGATGGGTGCCCGGGCACTCGGCAACATCGCCGACCTGTGCCAGATCGCCCCGCCGGACGTGGGCGTCGTGCTCAACGTCGGGCACGCGCACATCGGCGAGTTCGGCTCCGCCGAGGTGATCGCGCAGACCAAGGGGGAGCTCGCCGAAGCGGTGCAGCCCGACGGCGTCGTCGTGCTCAACGCCGACGACGCGCTCGTGTCGGCCATGGCGGCACGCACCGAGGCAGCCGTCGTGACGTTCGGGCAGACCGGTGACGTACGCGTCAGCGACCTCGTGACCGACGAGCAGGGCAGCCCTCGCTTCACTCTGACCAACGACGGCCGGAGCGCGCAGGCGTACGTCCCGCTGATCGGCGAGTACCACGCGTGGAACGCCGCGGCCGCCGTGGCGACGGCGCTCGTGCTCGGTGTCGACCTCGCGACCGCCGTCGACCGACTCGCGCGGGTCAGCCCGCGGTCGGCGATGCGGATGGAGCGCCACGTACGCGCCGACGGCGTCGTCGTGGTCAACGACGCCTACAACGCCAACCCGGAGTCGATGGCCGCCGCGCTGCGGGCCATCGCCGCAGTCGGCGGGGACCGGGCTGTCGCCGTGCTCGGCGAGATGCTCGAGCTCGGCGACGGGAGTCACGAGGCGCACGTCGAGGTCGGCCGGCTCGCCGCCGAGCTCGGCTATTCGCGCGTGGTCGTCGTGGGCGAGGGTGCCCGCGGGATCGCCGAAGGTGCCGGTGACATCGCCGTCGCCGTGGACGACGTCGATGTGGCCGTTCGCACACTGTCCGCGAGCCTGTCAGGGCACGAGGTGGTTCTTGTGAAAGCATCGAGGGGCGGCCGGCTCGAGCGGGTCGCGGACGCCCTGCTGCAGGGCTGACGGCATACTCGACCGAGCATGCCCAACCGCCCGGGGAAAGGACCAGCCACCCGATGAAGGCCATCCTGATCGCAGGAGCACTGTCCCTCCTCGGGACCCTCATCGGCACCCGCTTCGCGATCTCGGTCCTGGTCAAGAAGGGTTACGGCCAGCTGATCCGCGACGACGGTCCCACGTCGCACCACACCAAGCGCGGCACGCCGACCATGGGCGGACTCGTCATCATCGCCTCGGTGCTGATCGCCTACTTCGTCGCCAAGCTTGCGACACAGACCGAGCCCAGCGCCTCCGCACTGCTGCTGCTGTTCCTGTTCACGGGCCTCGGCGCGATCGGCTTCCTCGACGACTTCATCAAGGTCTTCAAGCAACGCAACCTCGGGCTCCGCAGCAAGGCCAAGTTCATCGGCCAGGTCGTCATCGGCCTGGTCTTCGCCTGGGCTGCGATCGGCTGGGAGGACGACACCGGCGAGACGCCGATCACCCACGCGATCTCGTTCACCCGTGACTTCAACGGCCCCGAGCTCCCCACGATCCTGCTGGTGATCTGGGTCCTGTTGATGATCGCCGGCACGAGCAACGGCGTGAACCTCACCGACGGCCTCGACGGCCTGGCCACGGGCGCGTCGGTCATGGTGTTCGGCGCCTTCGTCATCATCAACATCTGGCAGTTCAACCAGAGCTGCTCGGCCCTCAACGCCGGTCCGAAGTGCTACGAGGTGCGCGACCCGCTCGACCTGGCCGTCGTCGCCTCGGCCCTCACCGGTGCGTGTTTCGGCTTCCTGTGGTGGAACGCGTCGCCGGCCAAGATCTTCATGGGCGACACCGGTTCGCTGTCCCTCGGTGGCGCGATGGCCGGCTTCGCCCTCATGACCCGCACGGAGCTCCTGCTGGTCGTCATCGGCGGCCTGTTCGTCGCCATCACGGCCTCGGTGATCCTGCAGGTCGGGTTCTTCAAGCTCAGCGGTGGCAGACGCATCTTCCGCATGGCGCCCCTGCAGCACCACTTCGAGCTGCTGGGGTGGGCCGAGATCACGATCGTGGTCCGCTTCTGGATCATCAGCGGCCTGTGCGTCGCGGCTGGGCTGGGCATCTTCTACGCCGAGTGGGTCACCGGAGCATGACGACCGTCGACACCCTGGGCCGGGAGTCGTCGTGGGAGGGCGTACGAGCGGTAGTCGGTGGTCTCGGCGTGAGCGGGTTCGCCGCGGCCGACACGCTCCAGCACCTCGGCGCGAGTGTCGTGGCCCTCGATGACGGCGACGACGACGCGCTGCGCGAGAAGGCGACGCTGCTGGAGATCCTGGGCGTCGACGTACGCCTCGGGCCCGGATCCACATCGAGCCTCCCCGAGGGTGATATCGACCTGGTCGTCACCTCGCCGGGCTGGAACCCGACGACCGCGATCCTGGTCGAGGCGGCGCGACGCGGCATCCCCGTATGGGGTGAGGTCGAGCTCGCGTGGCGCCTGCGCGGCGAGGGCGCGGCGCCATGGCTGGCGGTGACCGGCACCAACGGCAAGACCACTACGGTCCAGATGCTCGAGTCGATCCTGCGGGCCGAAGGGCTCAACGCGCTCGCGGTCGGCAACGTCGGCACCCCTGTCCTCGAGGCCGTCATGAACCCCGAGCCGTTCGACGTGCTCGCCGTCGAGCTGTCCAGCTATCAGCTCCACTGGAGCTCGTCACTCTCCGCCGAGGCCAGCGTCGTGCTCAACCTCGCGCCCGACCACCTCGACTGGCACGGCGGCCTCGACGCGTACGCCGCCGACAAGGGGCGCATCTACGACCGTACGCAGCTCGCCTGCGTCTACAACGTGCAGGACGCGGAGACCGAGAGGCTGGTCGAGGAGGCCGACGTCGTCGAGGGGTGCCGGGCGATCGGCTTCACCCTCGGCATCCCCGCGCCGGGCATGATCGGGCTCGTCGACGACGCCATCGCCGACCGCGCCTTCTTCGCCGGTCGGCTCTCGAGCGCCGCCGAGCTCGGCAGCATCCACGACCTGGCGCCGGCCGACGGCGAGGTGCCGGCACCCCACAACGTGGCGAACGCGCTGGCTGCGGCAGCGCTCGCGAGGGCTCACGGTGTGGCCCCCCGTGCCGTACGCGACGGTCTCCGCTCGTTCAAGCCCGACGCCCACCGCATCGCCGAGGTCGCCCGCATCGACGGGGTCCGCTGGGTCGACGACTCCAAGGCCACCAACACGCACGCGGCCCAGGCCTCGTTGCAGAGCTTCGAGCACGTGGTCTGGGTGGCCGGGGGACTGGCCAAGGGGGCGAGCTTCGACGAGCTCGTCATCGCGACCCGTGACCGGCTCCGAGCGGCGATCCTGGTCGGTCGCGACCGTGCACTGGTCGCCGAGGCGCTCGCGCGACACGCGCCTGATGTGCCCGTCGTCGAGGTCGACACCGGGGAGACTGATCCCATGGATCGCGTCGTCGAGGTCGCGGCATCGCTCGCCCGAGAGGGCGACACCGTGCTGCTGGCCCCTGGCGCCGCCTCCATGGACCAGTTCCGCAACTACTCCGCACGAGGCGACAGCTTCGCCGCGGCGGTGCACCGGTTGCGTGACAGGCCCTGACCTTCCTTCCCCGAGGCAGAGGACGAGCGACATGACGCGGAGCTGTGGCCGATGACCGCGACCGCTGAGCGCCGTTCGCCGGCGATCGTCGAGGCCGCCCGTCGTACGCTCGAGCGCCCGCTCGCGTCCTACCAGCTCGTCCTCGGCTCGACCGCGCTGCTGCTCGGGCTCGGCCTGATCATGGTGCTGAGCGCGAGCTCGGTCTACGCGCTGCGCAACTACGGCAACTCGTTCGCGATCGTCGAGCGCCAGCTGATCTTCGCGGTGCTCGGAGTGGTCGGCGCCGTCATCGCGGCCCGGGTCCCGCTCACGTTCCTGCGCAAGCTGGTCCTGCCGTTCCTGCTCGCCACGGTCGCGCTCATCGCGGCCACGTTCGTCATCGGCGTCGACGTCAACGGCAACCGCAACTGGCTCGCGCTCCCGGGCGGGTTCCAGCTCCAGCCGTCGGAGTTCGCCAAGCTGGCGCTCGTCCTGTGGATCGCCGACCTCTACGCGCGCCGGCAGAAGTACCTCGCCACACCGCGCTACGTCCTGACCCCCATGGTGCCGATCGCCGGCGCCGTCGCCGCCCTCGTGGTCGGGCAGCACGACCTCGGCACCGCGCTGGTGCTGTTCGCGCTGATCGGCGGCATGCTGTGGGTCGCCGGGCTGCCGGCCAAGCAGATGAGCGCCGTCATCGCGGGCATCGTCGTGATCCTCGTGTTCTTCGTGGCCACGGCGCCGCACCGCGTGGCTCGACTCTTCAACTTCACCGATCCCCAGTCCGACCCCGACAGCGCCGGGTTCCAGGCCATCCACGGCATGATGGCGCTGGCCCGAGGCGGGTTCTGGGGCGTCGGGCTCGGCGGCAGCCGGCAGAAGTGGGGCTCGCTGCCTGAGGCGCACACCGACTTCATCCTCGCGGTCATCGGCGAGGAGCTCGGGCTGCTCGGCACGTTCGTCGTCCTGATCCTGCTGATCGTCCTGGCCTTCGCCGGCATCCGCATCGCCAGCCGTACGCCCGACCCGTTCGTCCGCTACACCGCCGCGGGCATCACGATCTGGATCATGGCCCAGGCCGTCATCAACATCGGCATGGTGCTGGGCCTGCTCCCGGTGATCGGGATCCCGCTGCCGTTGATCTCCTACGGTGGCTCGAGCCTCCTGGTGACGTTGGTCGCCATGGGCGTTCTGCTTAACTGTGCCAAGACCGAACCCGGAGCCCGGCGAGCCCTCGCCGCAGGCCGTGCCAATCGTGCACGGGGCCGCGTCTCACGGAGGAGCTGAACCAGTGCGTGCGTTGCTCGCCGGCGGAGGGACCGCCGGTCACACGTCGCCGCTCCTGGCCACCGCTGCGGTCCTGAGCGAGGCCGGCGTCGACATCACCTGCCTCGGCACGCCGCGAGGCCTCGAGGTCACCTTGATCCCTGAGGCCGGCTATCCGTTGGAGCTCGTCCCGCCGGTGCCGTTGCCGCGCAGGCCCGGCAAGGCGATGGTCCAGGTGCCGGGCAAGCTGCGCGCCGCCGTCAAGGCGACCGGAGAGGTCATCGACCGCGTACGCCCCGACGTCATCGTCGGGTTCGGCGGCTATGTGTCGGTCCCGGCCTACCTCATCGCCCGCCGGCGGCACATCCCTCTGGTCGTGCACGAGGGCAACGCGATCCCCGGCATCGCCAACAAGCTGGGCGCACGGTTCACCGAGCACGTCGCCACGAGCTTCCCCGACACCGACCTGCCCCACGCGCACTACATCGGCCTGCCGATCCGGCGCGAGATCTCGCGTCTCGACCGCGCGGCCGTACGTGCTGAGGCGCGGGCCCACTTCGGCCTCGACCCGGATCGGCCGACGCTCCTGGTCACCGGAGGTTCGCAGGGTGCCCGGCGCATCAACCAGACGATCGCCGCCGCCGCGCGCGACCTGGCCGATGCCGGAGTCCAGGTGCTCCACAGCGCTGGCCGTCCAGATGAAGTTCGCATAGACAGGCGCCCAGACGACCCGCCGTACGTCGTGCTGCCCTACATCGACCGCATCGACCTCGCCTACGCCGCGGCGGACCTCATCGTCTGCCGCGCCGGGGCCAACACCGTGACCGAGGTCGCCGCCGTGGGGCTGCCCGCTGCCTTCGTGCCGTTGCCGATCGGCAACGGCGAGCAGGCGCACAACGCGCATCCGGTCGTCCAGGCCGGGGGAGCCCTGCTCATCGACGACGGGGCACTGACCGCGGCCTGGATCGACAACGTCGTCATCCCGCTGGTCTCGCACCCCGGCCGGCTCGCGGCGATGTCGGCCGCTGCTTCGGGCATCGTGCCGCGCGACGCCGACCAGAAGCTCGCCGCCCTCGTGCAGGAAGTAGCGGGACAGTGAAGATCCCCGTACCCGAGACCATCCCCGGAGCGCGGGACCTTGGCGCGGTCCACTTCGTCGGGATCGGCGGAGCGGGCCTGTCCGCCATCGCGCGCCTCATGGTGCAGCAGGGCATCCGGGTCAGCGGCAGCGACGCCAACGACTCGGCGATCGTCTCCGCCCTGCGTGAGGAGGGCATCACGTGCTTCGTCGGTCACGACGCAGCACACCTCGAAGGGGTCGACACGGTCATCGCGTCGACCGCCGTACGTGAGGACAACCCGGAGATCGTCGAGGCGCAGCGTCGCGGACTCCGGCTGTGGCCGAGGTCGGCCGGCATGCGTTCGCTCATGGAGGGCCGTCGTACGGTGGCGGTCGCCGGCACGCACGGCAAGACGACCACGACCGGCATGCTGACGTGCGCCCTGATCGCCGCCGGCGCCGAGCCGTCGTTCGCGATCGGTGCCGAGGTCGCGAGTCTCGGCGCCAACGCCCGGCTCGGCCGCAGTGACCTGTTCGTGGCGGAGGCCGACGAGAGCGACGGCGCCTTCCTGCACTACGCGCCCGAGGGTGCCATCGTCACCAACGTCGACGCCGACCACCTCGACAACTACGGCACCGTCGAGGCCTACGCCGCGGCGTTCGGCGAGTTCATCGACTCCGTGGGCGGGTTCGTCGTGCTCAATGCCGACGACCCGGGCGCGCGGGCGCTGGTCGAGCCGGCGCGGGGCCGTGGGCTCGAGGTGCTGCTCGCCGGGTTCGCCGAAGACGCCGACCTGCGCGGCCGCGACCTCGTCGTCGAAGGCGCGTCCTCGACGTTCGCGGCCTCGCTCCACGGCGTCGACCTCGGGCCCGTGCGCCTATCGGTGCCGGGTGCGCACTACGCCCAGGACGCCCTGCTCGCGCTCGGTGCAGGGCTGCTGCTCGGCGAGCACGTCGACCTGCTCGCGGCGGGGCTGACGGCCTACACCGGAGCCAACCGCCGCATGCAGCTCCTCGGCACCGCAGGCGGCGTCCGGGTCTACGACTCGTACGCGCACCACCCGACCGAGATCCGCGCCGACCTTGCGGCGGCTCGATCGATCGCTGGTGGCGACCGGCTCGTCGTCGCCTACCAACCGCACCTCGTGAGCCGTACCCGGCTCTATGGTGCCGAGATGGGCGAGGCGCTGTCGGCTGCCGACCGGGTGTTCGTCGCCGACATCTATCTCGCCCGCGAGGACCCTGATCCGGCCGTCACCTCGGCAGTCATCGTCGACGCGGTCCGAGGCACCGAGGCGTCCCTCGGCGGACCCGTCGCCGGGCTCGCCGAGGTCGTGCTGCCCGAGCTGCGCCCCGGTGACTTGCTCCTGACCCTGGGGGCGGGTGACATCACGACAGTGGGTCCGGCCGTCCTGGCGGCACTCGGCCGATGACCCTCACGACGGACGAGCGGTTCGAGGCCCGGGCGGCGTACGAGCGCCGTCGTCGGCTCAGGCGGGTCGCGGTCGGTGTTCTGGTGGTCGTCGTCGCGGCGACTCTCGTGTGGCTCGTGATGTTCTCGAGCGTCGTGGCGGTGCGGCGGGTTGCGGTGGACGGCGAGACGACCCTGAGCGAGGCGCAGATCCGCCGCGTCGCCGACGTTCGCATCGGACAGCCGCTCGCTCGCGTCGACACGTCGGCGATCGAGGCTCGCGTCGCCCGGATGGACCGCATCCAGAGCGTGACGGTGTCACGTTCCTGGCTCCACACGATTCGCATCGAGGTGGTCGAGCGGACCCCCGTGGCGTGGTTGACGGTGGGCGGGGCGATCCGCGGCCTCGACCGCTACGGGATCGACTTCCGCTCGTACGACAAGCCGCCGAAGAAGCTGCTCGAGGCGGACGTGAGCGAGACCGACCCGCGGCGCCGCCAGCAGACCCTCGCGGCCGTCGCGTTCGTGGTGCAGCTCATCGAGGACGAGGACCCTGGGCTGCGCAAGCAGGTGCAGGCGATCAGCGCCGCGACCAAGGACTCGATCGAGCTCAACCTCACGCACGGGCGCACGGTGCTGTGGGGGAGCAAGGCCGACTCGACCCACAAGCTGACCGTCCTGCGGGCACTGCTGCGCATCGACGCGAAGCGCTACGACGTCAGCGCGCCGGATCAACCGACGACGCGCCAGTAGGCCCGGCGTGTCGGCCCGGCATGTCGGGTGCGCGCGCGTACCGTTTCACATGAGTCAGAGGTTGACATAACTATAAACCTCCACCTCAGGGTTAGAGTTCCACACATTCCGGAAGGACACACGATGGCGGTACAGAACTATCTCGCCGTGATCAAGGTCGTCGGCATCGGCGGAGGCGGCGTCAACGCCGTCAACCGCATGATCGAGGTGGGACTCAAGGGAGTCGAGTTCATCGCGATCAACACCGACGCCCAGGCGCTGCTGATGAGCGACGCGGACGTCAAGCTCGACGTCGGACGCGACTCGACCCGCGGGCTCGGCGCTGGCGCCAACCCCGAGATCGGCAAGCGCGCAGCCGAGGACCACGCCGAGGAGATCGAGGCGGCCATCAAGGGCGCCGACATGGTCTTCGTGACCGCCGGCGAGGGTGGCGGCACCGGCACGGGCGGCGCCCCGGTCGTGGCACGCATCGCCCGATCGCTCGGCGCACTCACGATCGGCGTCGTGACGCGGCCGTTCAAGTTCGAGGGCCGCAACCGTTCGGGCCAGGCCGATGCCGGCATCCAGGCGCTGCGCGACGAGGTCGACACCCTCATCGTGATCCCCAACGACCGCCTGCTGTCGATCAGCGACCCCAACGTCAGCCTGCTCGACTCGTTCCGCCAGGCCGACCAGGTCCTGCACCAGGGCGTCTCCGGCATCACCGACCTCATCACGACGCCCGGCCTGATCAACCTCGACTTCGCCGACGTCAAGTCGGTCATGTCAGATGCCGGCTCGGCGCTCATGGGCATCGGGTCGGCCCGTGGCGAGCACCGTGCAGCGGTCGCCGCCGAGAGCGCCGTCTCGAGCCCGTTGCTCGAGGCGTCGATCGAGGGCGCTCGCGGCGTGCTGCTGTCGATCGCCGGCGGCTCCGACCTCGGTCTGTTCGAGATCAACGAGGCTGCCGGTCTCGTCGCCGACGCGGTGCACCCCGATGCCAACATCATCTTCGGCGCCGTGATCGACGACGCCCTCGGTGACGAGGTACGCGTGACGGTCATCGCTGCAGGCTTCGACGGTGGCGAGCCGATGCTGCGCGACGCCACCAAGCCGGCGCTGCTCAAGGAGACCAAGCCTGAGCCGGCCAGCACCGTCGCGACGCCGCCGACCGCGCAGAGCTTCCTCGACCCCGACCCCTACCTCGACGGGCCCAAGGCTCCCGAGGACGGTGCCGGCAATGTCACGGTCCCGCCGGACCCCGTACCCACCGACTACGGCGACGACCTCGACGTGCCCGACTTCCTCCGCTGAGTTGCTCTGGTACGCCGGAGAGCTCGGGCCGGTCGCGTTCGCCTTCACCGACCGCCTCGGCGGTTCGAGTGACGGCCCGTGGGCCGCGCTCAACCTCGGGACGTCCAACGGCGATGATCCCGAGCGGGTGGCCGACAACCTCGAACGGCTGAGGGTCGAGCTCGGCGTCGACCGGCTCGCCCGGATGACCCAGGTCCACGGTGCCGACGCGGTGTGGGTCGATGACGTCGGCGACAGCGAGGTGCCTGTCGCCGACGCCCTGCTGACCGGTGCCCCGGGCGTGGGTGTGCTCGTCCGGGTCGCCGACTGCACACCGATCGTCCTGGCCGCTCCTCACGAGTCGCTGGCCGGTGTCGTGCACAGCGGGCGCGAGGGGCTCGTCAAGGGTGTCGTCGAGGCGGCGGTCGGGGCGCTGCGAGCCCGGGGCGCCACGGCGATCGAGGCGTGGGTCGGGCCCCGGGCGTGTGGGCGCTGCTACGAGCTCCCGGAGGAGATGGCCGACGCGGTCGCCGCCGTCGTGCCCGAGGCGCGTTCGACGACCTCCTGGGGCACCCCGGCAGTGGATGTCGGCGCCGGCGTCGTCGCACAGCTGGAGGCGCTCGACGTCGCGGTCACCGACCTCGGAGCACAGGAGTGCACGATCGAGGACGAGCGGTGGTACTCCTACCGTCGGCAGGGGCAGGACTCCGGCCGGTTCGGAGCGGTTGCAATGATCAAGGCATGAGCAGATTCGATGAGCTGCGCGACGGTCTTGCCGGCACCGAGCAGCGCATCGTCGATGCCTGCGCAACAGCCGGCCGTGACCGTGACGAGATCACACTGATCGTCGTCACCAAGACCTATCCGGCCTCCGACGTCGAGCTGCTGGCCGAGCTCGGCGTGCAGGACGTGGGGGAGAACCGTCACCCCGAGGCCGGCGACAAGGCAGCCGAGGTCGAGGCCGCCGTGCGTTGGCACTTTCTCGGCGGGTTGCAGACCAACAAGGCGGGAGCCGTCGCGCGCTACGCCGCCATGGTGCACAGCGTCGACCGGGTCAAGCTCGTCAACGCGCTGTCGCGTGGCGCGGAGGCTGCCGGGCGTACGCTCCCGTGTCTCGTGCAGGTCGACTTCGACGCGACCAACCCGGGGCGGTCGGGAGTCGTGCCGTCGGGCATACCTGAGCTGGCCGACGCGATCGCCGCCTCCGACCACCTGACCCTCGGGGGACTCATGACGGTCGCGCCCCTCGGCGAGGACCCGGCACCCCACTTCGACCACCTCCAGCGCCTGTCGCAGGAGCTCCGCAACGACCACCCGGACGCCGCCATCGTGTCCGCGGGGATGAGTGGTGACTTCGAGGCGGCGATCGCCGCCGGCGCGACACACCTGCGCATCGGGCGTTCGGTGCTCGGTGAGCGTCCACCTGCGGGGTAATCTCAGTGATGTCATTTCCGATCGCACACACGGAGTTCTCATGGCTGGCGCAATGCGGAAGGTCGGCGAGTATCTCGGCCTCGTGGAACAAGCTGACTTCGACGACGAGTTCGAGGATGACATCGACGACCCCGCACCCGTGAGCCGGCAGCCTGCTGTCGTGCGCCCGGCGCCGGTCTCGAGCATCGACGACCACCGCCGTCCCGAGCGTCGCCCGGAGCGCCGCGCGTCGCAGGCCTCCGATCTCGCACGCATCGAGACCGTGACCCCGCGGACGTACAACGACGCCCGCACGGTCGGCGAGCACTACCGCTCTGGCGTGCCGGTCATCATGAACCTCTCCGAGATCGACGACGACGATGCCAAGCGCCTCGTCGACTTCGCCGCCGGCCTGGTGTTCGCCGTGCACGGCTCGATCAACCGTGTCACCGCCAAGGTCTTCCTCCTGTCGCCCGAGAACATCACGGTGACGGACGAGGACAAGCAGCGCATCGCTGCCGGCGGCTTCTACAACCAGAGCTGACGTATGAGACCTGTTGGCGAGATCCTCAGTCTTCTCCTGTGGATCGCCTTCATCGTGCTGATCGCGCGTTTCGTCCTGGACTGGGTGCAGATGCTGGCTCGGCACTGGCGGCCGCGGGGCCTGGTGCTGGTCTTCTGCGAGGGTCTCTACTCGATCACGGACCCCCCGCTGCGCGCTGTGCGACGCCTGATCCCGCCGTTGCGGCTCGGTGCCGTGATGCTCGACCTGTCGCCGATGGTGCTGATCGTCGGCATCTACATCCTTCAGAAGATCGTCGCAGCGGTCTTCCTCGGCTGACTCGCTGAGAGGTTCCCAAGAGTCCCGTTCGCGACCCGCTGAGTTTGGGACTCCTGTGGAGGAAGTGAACGTCGGCAGAGTACGGTGGAGGCTCAGAGTCCCCAGGACTAACCCCAACCCCGAGGTGTACTCATGCCATTGACGCCAGAGGACGTGCGTAACAAGCGTTTTACGCCTGTCCGTCTTCGCGAGGGCTATGACATGGGCGAAGTGGATCAGTTTCTCGACGAGGTCGAGGCCGAGCTCGAGCGACTCACGGTCGAGAACGAAGAACTTCGCGCCAAGGTAGCCGCCGCATCAACCGGCGAACCGACCGGTCTCATCCCCGCAGTGCAGCCGGCGACCCCGGCTCCGCAGCCTGCGCCGACACCGGCCGTCCAAGAGCCCGTCCAGCAGTACGCGCCGCCGCCGCCGCCCGAGCCGGTCCAGCAGGCGCCCGCGCCGACGCCGGAGCCGACTCGCAGCGCCCCGTCGATGGGTGACGCGTCGTCCGCTGCCGCCCGTCTGCTGGAGATCGCGTCGTCCAACGCCGACCAGCTCATGGAGGCTGCCAAGGAAGAGGCTGACCGCATCGTCGGTGAGGCTCGCGCCAAGGCTGAGCGTCTGGTCAACGAGGCACGTGGCAAGGCTGACCGACTCGAGACCGATGCCCGCATCCGCGCGCAGAAACTCGACGACGAGACCAACGAGCGCCGCCAGCAGGCCGTCGCGACGATCGAGCGGGATCGCTACGAGATCCAGCGAGAGGTCGAGCACCTGCGGGCCTACGAGCGTGAGTACCGGGCCCGGCTCAAGAACTACTTCCAGAGCCAGCTCGACCAGCTTGCGGCCAACGAGAGCTCCAACAGCTCGCAGCCCGTCCAGGCTCCGGCAGAGGCGGGTCCCCGCCGGCTCCGGTCCCTGCTGGGCGACGACGAGAGCTTCTGAGCAGCACCTGATCCCACGAAGGGCCCGTCACCGCGAGGTGACGGGCCCTTCGTCATGGCTGGACGGTTGTGCGCGCGTCAGGCCTTGGCGAGGGTGAAGCCGAAGCCGAGCTCCTCGTCGGTGAAGTCCGAGGCACCGGCGGCCTCGGTGATCGAGGTGGCCAGCACCTCGTCGGCGATCAGTGCGTCGTGGGCCCGTAGCGCGTCAGCCATCTGCCCCGACGCCGTCCAGGACAGCGTGATGCGGTCGCTGATGTCGAGGCCCGACGTCTTGCGTGCCTCCTGGATGACCCGGATCGCCTCGCGGGCGAAGCCGGCGAGCCGCAGCTGGTCGTCGAGCTCGAGGTCGAGCGCGACGGTCTCGCCCTGGTCGTTGACGACCGACCAGCCCTCGCGGGGCCGCTCGGAGATGATCACGTCGTCGGGCCCGACCTCGACCGGCGATCCGTCGAGGTCGATCGTCGCGGTGCCGGTGGCGCTCAGCGACGCGGCGAGCCCGGCCGCGTCGGCGTCGGCGATCGCAGCCGCGACCTGCGGCGTCTGCTTGCCGAACCGCTTGCCGAGGTTGCGGAAGTTGCCCTTGGCCGAGTGGTCGACGAGGTCGCCGCCGGCATCCGCCAGCGACTCCAGCGAGCCGACGTTGAGCTCCTCGCAGACCTGGCCGCGCAGGTCTTCGCCGAGCTGCTGCCAGGCGCCTGACGCGACGAGGGCGCGGCGCAGCGGCTGGCGCGTACGAACCTTCGCCTCCGCACGTGCGGCGCGGCCGAGCTCGGTGACTCGCCGGGCGAGGTCGACGCGGGCACCGAGGCCCTCGACGATCAGCGACTCGTCGGCGACCGGCCAGGTGGCCAGGTGCACCGACGGCGGGGCGTCCGGCGTGACCGGCAGGATGACGTCCTGCCAGACCCGCTCGGCGATGAACGGGGTCAGCGGTGCCATGAGGCGGGTCAGCACGTCGAGCGTCTCGTGCAGCGTGGCGAACGCGGCGGCGTCGCCGCGCCAGAACCGGCGGCGCGACCGGCGGACGTACCAGTTGGACATGTCGTCCACGAACGTCGCGATGCGTGCGCCGGCGGCCTGCGTGTCGAATGTCTCGAGCGACGCCGTGACGTCGCGGGTGAGGGTGTGCAGCTCGGACAGCAGCCACTGGTCGAGCACCTCGCGCTCGGCGACGGGCGGCACCTCACCGTCGGCCGGCGTCCAGCCCTCGGTGCGGGCGTAGAGCACGTGGAACGCGGCGGTGTTCCAGTAGGTCAGGAGAACCTTGCGGACGATCTCCGACAGCGCGGTGTGGCCGATGCGGCGCGGCGACCACGGCGAGCCCGAGCACGCCATGAACCAGCGCAGCGCGTCGGCGCCGTGCTCGTCCATGAGGGGCATCGGCAGCAGGATGTTGCCGAGGTGCTTGCTCATCTTCTTGCCGTCCTCGGCAAGGATGTGGCCGAGGCACACGACGTTCTCGTACGAGCTCTGGTCGAACACGAGCGTGCCGACCGCCATGAGGGAGTAGAACCAGCCGCGGGTCTGGTCGATCGCCTCGCAGATGTATTGCGCCGGGTAGGCCTGCTCGAACTTCTCCTTGGAGCCCTCGACGTGCGGGTAGCCCCACTGGGCGAACGGCATCGACCCGGAGTCGAACCACGCGTCGATGACGTCGGGGACGCGGCGATAGGTGCCGGACTGGCCCTCGATCTCGAACGTCACCTCGTCGATGAACGGGCGGTGCGGGTCGAGGTCGGTCAGGTCGCGCCCGGTCAGCTCCGACAGCTCCCGCAACGAGTCGACGCAGACCAGCTTGCTGGGGTACTCGTCGTTGCGCCAGATCGGCAGGGGAGTTCCCCAGAAGCGGCTGCGTGACAGCGACCAGTCGATGTTGTTGGTGAGCCAGTCGCCGTAGCGGCCGTTCTTGATCGTCTCGGGGAACCAGTTGGTGCCGGCGTTCTCTGCGAGGAGCTTGTCCTTGATCGTCGTGGTGCGGATGTACCAGGCGGGGAGCGCGTAGTACATCAGCGGCGTGTGGCACCGCCAGCAGTGCGGGTAGGAGTGCTCGTAGGCCAGCTCGTTGAACATCAGGCCGCGCGAGGCGAGGTCGTCGGCCAGCACGCGGTCGGCGGTCTTGAAGAACTGTCCGCCGACCAGCGGCACGTCGGCCTCGAAGTGGCCGTCGGGCGTGATCGGGTTGACGACCGGCAGGTCGTACGCCTTGCAGACCGCCATGTCGTCGGCGCCGAACGCGGGGGACTGGTGCACCAGGCCGGTGCCGTCCTCGGTCGTGACGTAGTCACCCAGCACGACGAAGTGCGCCGGCGAGGGGAACTCGACGAGCTCGAAGGGCCGCTGGTACGTCCAGCGCTCCATGTCCTTGCCGTTGAACGACTCGCCGGTGGCTTCCCAGCCTTCGCCGAGTGCCTTGGCCAGCAGCGGCTCGGCGACGACGAGTGTCTCCTTGCCGTCGGTCGCCGTGACGTAGGTGACGTCGGGGTTGACCGCGACGGCCGTGTTGGACACCAGTGTCCAGGGGGTCGTGGTCCAGACGAGCATCGAGGCCTTGCCGGCCAACGGACCTGAGGTCAGCGGGAACCGTACGTAGACCGACGGGTCCGTGATGGTCTCGTAGCCCTGCGCGAGCTCGTGGTCGGACAGTGTCGTGCCGCAGCGGGGGCAGTAGGGCGCGACCCGGAAGTCCTCGGTCAGCAGGCCCTTGTCGAAGATCGTCGACAGCGCCCACCAGACGCTCTCCACGTACGACGACTCCATCGTGCGATAGGGGTTGGCCATGTCGACCCAGTAGCCCATGCGGTCCGTCATCTCCTCGAAGAGATCGACGTTGCGCACCACGGCCTCACGGCACTTGGCGTTGAACTCGGCGATGCCGTAGGCCTCGATGTCGGGCTTGCCGTTGAAGCCCAGCTCCTTCTCGACCGCGATCTCGACGGGCAGGCCGTGGCAGTCCCAGCCGGCCTTGCGATCGACGTGATAGCCCTGCATGGTCTTGAACCGTGGGAAGACGTCCTTGAAGACGCGGGCCTCGACATGGTGCGTGCCGGGCGTGCCGTTGGCGGTCGGGGGACCCTCGTAGAACGTCCAGCGAGGGGCGTCGTCAGGGGTGTCGAGGCTCGCTGCGAACGTGCCCTGGTCGGCCCACAGCTGGAGGATGTCGCGCTCCAGCGCCGGCAGATCGACGTGGGCGGGGACGGGGCGATAGGACGCGTGCTGGGTCACACCTTCAATTCTACGGGTGACCAGCGGCGACACGGCGGCGGTGCGAGTTGGCTTTGCCCCAGCGGGGGTCTAATCTTCGTGCATGCCAAACACCAAGCTCGCCGTTCGAGCCGACGAGAAGCCCTGGACCGCCGCCGAGACCAAGGCCGTCCGTGCCGAGCTCGAGGCCGACCTCGTGAGGTTGCGCGGTGAGCTCGACCAGTCGGCTCGCGAGCTGCAGGACCTGCTGCGTGACGGCGTCGACGGTGCCGGCAACGACCAGGCCGATGTCGGCTCCAAGGGACTCGAGCGAGACGCCGAGATGTCCCTTGCCGCCAACCAGCGCGAGCTCTTGCTGCAGACCGAGAAGGCGCTCGACCGGCTCGAGAAGGGCACCTACGGCCAGTGCGAGATGTGCGGGGAGCCGATCGGCAAGAATCGTTTGATGGCGTTCCCGCGTGCGACACTGTGCATGACATGCAAGCAGCGCGAGGAGCGTCGCTGAGCCCTGGCGACGACCACGGCCCGACCGCCACACACACGTACGTACGCCTTTTCGTGGTGGTTGCTGCCCTGACGCTCGTCGTGGACCAGGTGACCAAGGTGCTCGCGGTCGAGAAGCTGCAGGGCCGTGAGTCGATCGAGCTCATCCCGCACGTCCTGTCGTTGTCTTTCCTCCGCAACGGTGGAGCCGCACTCGGCACCGGTGCCGGTTTCACGCTCGTGCTCAGCGTCGTCGCGGTCGCGGTGTCGATCGCCGTCGCTCGCATGGCCACCCGCCTGCGCGATCGCTGGTGGGCCGTCGGGCTCGGCCTGCTGTTCGCCGGCGCTGTCGGCAACCTCTGCGACCGGATCTTCCGTGAGCCCGCGCCGCTCAAGGGCCACGTCGTCGACTTCATCGACTACGGGGTCTTCGTCGGCAACGTCGCGGACATCGCGCTGACGCTTGCCGCAGTCATCATCGTCTGGCGCACGTGGCGCGGCATCGGCCTCGACGGCAGCCGTCAGGTGAAGGCATGACGTCCGAGGACCTCGAGCACAAGGTCATCCAGGTGCCCGAAGGGCTCGCCGGCGAACGCGTCGACAGCGCCCTCGCCCGCCTGCTCGGCCTGTCCCGTACGCGCGCCAGCGAGCTCGTCGCCGACGGTCACGTGACCCTCGACGGCTTCGCGCCGGCCAAGTCCGACCGGGTCACCCCCGGCTCGATCCTCGAGGCATCGATCCCGGCGCCGCGCCGCATCGCCGTGGTGGCCGCCGAGGTCGAGGGCATGCGACTGGTGTTCCAGGACGACGACTTCGTGGTCGTCGACAAGCCCGTCGGCGTCGCCGCGCACCCCAGCGTCGGCTGGTACGGCCCCACGGTCCTCGACCACCTCGCCGGAGCGGGCATCCGGATCTCGACGTCCGGAGCGCCGGAGCGCCAGGGCATCGTGCATCGTCTCGACGTCGGCACGAGCGGCCTGATGGCCGTCGCGAAGTCCGAGCACGCCTACACCGTGCTCAAGCAGGCGTTCCGCGATCGTACGGTCGACAAGACCTATCACGCGCTCGTGCAGGGCCACCCCGACCCGCACATGGGCACGATCGACGCGCCGATCGCCCGGCACCCCAAGCACGACTTCAAGTTCACGGTCAAGGACGGCGGACGCGAGAGCGTCACGCACTACGACACGCTCGAGGCGCACCGCTACGCCAGCCTGCTGACGATCAAGCTCGAGACCGGCCGCACGCACCAGATCCGCGTCCACATGAGCGCGCTGCACCATCCCTGCGTCGGCGACCTGATGTACGGCGCCGATCCGACGCTGGCCAAGAAGGTCGGGCTCGACCGCCAGTGGCTGCACGCCAAGAAGCTCGGCTTCCTGCACCCGCGCACGGGGGACTACGTCGAGTTCGACTCGGACTACCCCGACGACCTCAACGCGGCACTCGCGGTCGTGCGCGACCTCGACTGAACCGCACGCACGACGGCCCGGCTCGATCCACGAGCCGGGCCGTCGTCATGTGAGGCGAAGTCAGCCGACGTGGATGGCCTCGGGACCATCGGTGGCCAGCTCCGTGTGCTTGACGTCGAGGAACACCCAGATGATCGCCGAGGCGGCGAGCATCAGCCCCGCCGCGACCAGGAAGGCATGGGTCGCGCCGTCGTGGAAGGAGATGAAGAACAGGGCCCGCTCGGCCAGGCCGGGATCGCTCGCGGCCTTCGACACGGGTCCGGTGGCCTGGTCCAGCGAGTTGCCGGAGAAGTGCAACGCGACGGTGCTGAGCACGGCGAGCCCGAGCGCGCCGCCGACCTGCTGCATCGTGTTGAGCACTCCGGACCCGATGCCCGAGTCCTCGGCCTGCACGTGGTGCACCGCGGTCAGCGTGAGCGGCACGAACACCATGCCCATGCCGATCGCCATCACGAGCACGTACGGGAAGACGTGGCCCCAGTAGGAGACGTCGGCCGACCCGCGGGCAGCGGATGCCAGCGCGCCAGCAGGGGAGTCGTCGATCGGGATGCGCGAGAACATGAACAGGCTGACCGCGGCCAGCAGCGTGCCGATGCCGGCGAGGAACCGCGGAGCCACCTTGCTGACCAGGTTGGAGACGACGCCGGCGCCGATCACGATGCCGAACGAGAACGGCAGGAAGGCGAAGCCCGCCTTGAGCGACGAGTAGCCCATGACCTGCTGGATGAACAGGCTCAGGTAGAAGAACATGGCGAACATCGCCGCGGGCGCGATCATCATCGCGACGAAGCTGGTCGCCCGCGTGCGGTTGGCGAAGATGCGGGTCGGCAGCAGCGGGTGCTCGACGCGCGACTCGATGACCACGAAGCTGACCAGCAGGATGATGCCGGCCGCCAGGGAGGCGATGGTCTGGACGTGGTCCCAGCCGTACGCCTGCTGACCGGCGCGGGACAGCCCGAAGACGATCCCGAGCAGGCCCAGGGTTCCGGTGACGGCACCCGGGATGTCGAGCCAGCCGGTGTGCTTCTCCGACTCCCGCAGGACGCGCGGGGCGGCGAGGGCGGCCAGCAGGCCGATCGGGACGTTGATGAGGAACGTGAGGCGCCAGCCGTCGACGCCCAGGGGCTGGTCGAGGCCGGTGAGCCAGCCGCCGAGGATCAGCCCGATCGCCGCACCGATGCCGGACATCGTGGCGTACGCCGCCATGGCACGGTTGCGCTGCGGGCCCGCCGGGAACGTCGTGGTGATCAGTGCGAGAGCGGCGGGGGCAGCCATGGCCGCACCCACGCCCTGCAGTGCCCGCGAGCCGAGCAGCAGGCCCTCGTTCTGGGCGAGGCCGCCCAGCAGCGAGGCGACCGCGAAGAGGGTCAGGCCGCTCATGAAGAGCAGGCGGCGCCCGTAGAGGTCACCGAGACGGCCGCCCAGGAGGAGCAGGCCGCCGAATGCCAAGGCGTACCCGGTGACGATCCACGTCAGGTTGGCCTGCGAGATGTCCAGGTCGGTCCCGATGTAGGGCAGGGCGATGTTGGCGATGGTGCCGTCGAGCACCACCATCAGCTGCGCCATGAGGATCAGCACCAGGGCGAGCCCCGCGTGCGGGGCAGGGGCGGTCTCGGGAGCGCTCGACTCCGCAGGATCGAGTGATTCGACGTCGGTCATGGGATTCCTTCTGTGTGGTGGTGGCAGTGCGCTCAGCCGCGAGTGACGGCCGGCATGATGACCTGGTCGATGACCCGGGTGATCAGGTCCTCGGTGGGTGTCTCGCCGAGGAAGAACAGGCGGTGCAGGACGATGCCCGGCAGGCACGGGCTGACCAGCGCGAGGTCGACGTCGGCGGCGATCTCGCCGCGTGCCTTCGCGCGCTCGAAGATCGCGTCGTTCACCGCGATCTTGGGGGCGACGACGTCGCGGCGGTAGACCTCCGCGAACTCCGGGTCCCGGCTGACCGCGGTGATCAGACTTCCGACGAGCGCCATCTGCTGACGGTCGGTGACGCCGCCCATCCCGCAGTAGGTCGCGATGAGGTCCCCGCGCAGGGTGCCCGTGTCGGTGACGACCGGCTCGCCCATGTGGGCGATCAGGGCGTCGATGACGAGCTGGGCCTTGCCGTTCCAACGACGGTAGAGCGTCGCCTTGGATGCCTTGGCCTCGGCGGCGACTGCGTCCAGCGTCAGGCGGTCGTAACCCACCTCGGCCAGCACCTGGAGCGTGGCGTCGAAGATCTCCTGCTCGCGCCCGCCTTCGACACGTGGGCGCGTCGAGGTGCCGGCAGATGCCTGCTGGGCTGCGGGGGACATGGGGACTCTCCTGTACGGATGAAACGGTACGGTTTCGTTTCAAGAACGTACGGCACGGTCCGCCTCCGGCACAAGTCCGGCCGTCGGGGCGGGTGTCATGAGGACGACACCTGCTCGGGCAGCTGCCGCGGTCGTGGACAATGAGTCCATGAGCATCGTGCGCCAGTCCGAGAAGCTGAGGGATGTCCTCTACGACATCCGTGGACCCGTCGCGTCACGAGCCGCCGCCCTGGAGGCCGAGGGCCACCGGATCATGAAGCTCAACATCGGCAACCCCCAGCCGTTCGGGTTCGACGCGCCGGCGGAGATCCTGCAGGACGTCATCGCGGCGCTGCCCAGCTCAGCCGGCTACTCCGACTCGCGTGGCATCCAGTCGGCCAGGCGCGCCGTGGTGCACCACTACCAGCTGCAAGAGGGCTTCCCGACGATCGACATCGACGACGTCTGGATCGGCAACGGCGTCTCCGAGCTGATCCAGATGGCGCTGCAGGCGTTGCTCGACAACGGCGACGAGGTCCTCGTGCCGGTGCCGGACTATCCGCTGTGGACCGCCGTCACCAACCTCGCCGGCGGGGTGCCGGTGCACTACCGGTGCGACGAGGACAACGACTGGAACCCCGACCTCGAGGACCTCGAGTCCAAGATCACCGACCGCACCCGCGTCATCGTCGTGATCAACCCCAACAACCCGACCGGCGCGGTCTACTCCCGCGAGACGCTCGACGCGATCGCCGACCTGGCCCGCAAGCACGACCTGGTCCTGATGGCCGACGAGATCTACGACAAGATCCTCTACGACGACGCGGTCCACATCCCGCTGGCGAGCGTCGCGCCCGACGTGCTGACGCTGACGTTCAACGGCCTGTCCAAGGCGTACCGGGTGTGCGGCTACCGCGCCGGCTGGCTCGTCGTGACCGGGCCCCTGGAGCGGGCCGGTGACTACCTCGAGGGCATCACGCTGCTCGCCTCGATGCGGTTGTGCCCCAACGTCCCGGCCCAGAACGCGATCCAGGTCGCGCTCGGCGGCTACCAGTCGATCAAGGAGCTCATCCTGCCCGGCGGGCGGTTGCTGGAGCAGCGCGACACCGCCGTCAACGAGCTGCGCAAGATCCCCGGCGTCAGCGTCGTCACCCCCAAGGGTGCCCTGTACACCTTCCCGCGCCTGGATCCTGACGTCTACCCGATCAAGGACGACCAGCAGCTCGTGCTCGATCTGTTGCTGCAGGAGAAGATCCTGCTGACCCAGGGCACCGGCTTCAACTGGCCGGACACCGACCACCTGCGCATCGTCACGCTGCCGTGGGCTCGCGACCTCGCCGAGGCCATCCAGCGGCTCGGCAACTTCCTGAGCACCTACCGGCAGGTCTGACCCGAAGGCGCGGAGTCAGTCGGCGGCGCGGAGGGCCTGGTGTACGTCGGCAGCTCCGTGGTCGTCGGCGTCCCTGAGCCGATCGGCCGCGAGGTCACCGGCCCGGCGTGCCGCGTTGAGCATGTGCCGCACCTGGTCGAAGTGGTTCGTCCAGTCACGCTTGAAGCCGTCGTTGCTGCCGACCCGTTCGTCGTCCGGCAGCATCCGACCGGCCCGGATCGCGAGCCGGATGTCCTCGAGCCGGTGCTCGGCCTGGTCGAGCGCGCGGGCGGCCTCGTGGATCACGTCGCCGACAGCGCGTACGGCCGCCGGGCCCGAGATGGTGTGGTGGGCCCCACCGTCGTCGTGGTCGCCGGACTCCTCGAACGCCACGTTCTGGTGGCGCGGGAGCTTCTCGTCGACCTGGTTGTCAGCGGTCTTGGCCTTCTGGACCAGGTCGGCGTACTCGTCGACGAGCCCCCGGACCGTGTGGCGGTAGGCCGTGATGGCCTGCTCGACCGCGCTGCCGTCCTCGAGCAGCATCGCCTGGGCGTGCGCACCACCGGAGCCGTCGGCGAACGTGACGCCGGCCTGTCGCTTCAGCTGCGTCAGGTGGGCGCCCGCGGCGTCGGAGTCGATGTGATGGATGAGCGCCTCCACGTTGGCCGGCGCGTTCTTGTGGCCGTGCAGGGCGTCGCGGAACGCGTCCCGGGCCTGGCGCCACCGCCGGCTGAGGTCGCCGACACCGTCCTGCGAGTGCGTGAGCACGTCGGCGGCGTGATCGATCGCATCGGCCAGCGTCTCGAGCTGCTGCGAGTCGGCGTCGAGCGTACGACCGGTGCGCTGCGCCGCGTGGGAGAGCGCAAGGACGATCCTGCCGCGCTCACCGTCCGGCGGGTTGGCCTGCTTGAGCTGGTCACTCGCCTGGTCGACCTGTCGGCAGAGGCCGCGAAGCCCCTGCACGGCGCTGCGAAGCTGTGCGGGCTGGCCCGGGATGCGGATCGTGTCGGGTCCGATCGGCCCGGCCACGAGCTCGGCGTGCAGCGTCATGATTCCCCCTGAAGTCCGACGAGTGCTGCCTGATTATGGCCGACAGGTACGCCGTTCCGCCACCTACACGCCGATCACCGCCCGGCCTGCTTGCGGGACACGAACGCTGCGACCTCCTCGCCACGGAACCGTGCGATGGCGTCGATGAGGTCGACCGGCAGCGGCTGGTCGAGCGGCAGCTGGATCGCGGACTTGCTGGTCCGGTAGGGCGCCAGCTCGTCGGCGAACCGGGCGTACGTCGCCGCGGTGGGGAACAGGTTGAGCGACGTGTGCTCGGTGTGGCCCGCGAACTGGATCACGACGACGCCGTCCTGCTTGTAGGCCGGGATGTTGTAGCTGATCGTCTCCTCGGCGTCGGGCAGCGCGGCGCGGATGATGCGCCGGGTCTCGGCGAGCCGCGGCTCGACGTCGTACGTCGCTGCCTCGACGTACTCGTCGACGGTCGTGAACTTCTGCTTGTCGTCGGTCACCACTCAGGTGTAGTCGACATGCGCCCGGAAGGACAATTTGAGCGTGGTGGCGGGACGACACGGTCCGTGTTGGTCCGGAGCGTCAGGCCCCTCGACTAGGCTGGAGCCCTTCCCCCACGATCGCGCCGAGGAGGCCATTTTTCGATGTCGAGCGACTCGCCATTCGTGCACCTGCACGTGCACACGGAGTACTCGATGCTCGATGGCCACGCCCTGCTCGACCCGTTGTTCGAACGCACCGCCGAGCTCGAGATGCCGGCGATCGCGATGACCGATCACGGCAACCTGCACGGCGCCTACGACTTCTACAGCAAGGCGAAGGCGCACGGGATCAAGCCGATCATCGGCATGGAGGCCTACCTCACGCCCAACATCCCGCGCACCGAGAAGAAGGCCGTGCAGTGGAACAAGGGCGGCGACGACGACGTCTCCGGACGCGGCGCCTACACGCACATGACGCTGCTCTCCGAGACGACAGAGGGCATGCACAACCTGTTCCGCATCGGGTCCTACGCGAGCCTCGAGGGGCAGTACCGCAAGCCGCGCGCCGACCGCGACCTGCTGCAGCGCTACGGCAAGGGCCTCATCGCGACCACGGGCTGCCCGTCGGGCGAGATCCAGACGTGGCTGCGCATCGGCAACTACGAGAAGGCGCGTGCATCGGCCGCGGAGTTCCAGGACATCTTCGGCAAGGAGAACTTCTTCCTCGAGCTGATGGAGCACGGGCTCGAGATCGAGGCCCGCGTACGTGAGGGGCTCCTGCGGCTCAAGGCCGACCTCGGCCTGCCGGTCATCGCCACCAACGACTCCCACTACGTCGCGCCCGAGGACGCCGAGGCGCACGACGCGTTGCTGTGCATCGGCACCGGCACGACGCTGGCCGACCCCAAGCGCTTCCGGCTCGACGGCGGCGGCTACTACATCAAGTCGGCCAAGGAGATGCGCGACCTCTGGGAGGACCGGTTCGACCTCAAGGAGGCGTGCGACAACACGCTGCTGATCGCCGAGCGGTGCGAGGTCGAGTTCACCGAGTCCAACGGCGGCTACATGGCGCGGGCCGACATCCCCGCCGGCGAGACCGAGGAGAGCTGGTTCGTCAAGGAGGTGTGGCGGGGCATCGAGTCGCGCTATCCCGGCGACAAGCTGACCGACGAGGTCCGCGCGCGCACCGAGATGGAGCTCGACGTCGTCCGCGAGAAGGGCTACTGCGGCTACTACCTCGTGGTCGCCGACTTCATCAACTGGGCCAAGGACAACAACATCCGCGTCGGTCCTGGTCGCGGCTCGGGTGCCGGCTCGATCGCCGCCTACGCCTTGCGGATCACCGACCTCTGCCCGCTGACCCACGGCCTGATCTTCGAGCGCTTCCTCAACCCCGAGCGTCCCTCGATGCCCGACTTCGACATCGACTTCGACGAGCGCCGGCGGGGCGAGGTCATCCGCTACGTCAGCAACAAGTACGGCGAGGAGCGCGTCGCGATGATCGCGACGTTCGGCCGGCTCAAGTCCAAGGCCGCCATCAAGGACGCCGCCCGCGTCATGGACTACCCGTTCGGCCACGGCGAGCGCATCACCAAGGCGTTGCCGCCCGACGTCATGGGCAAGGGCGTCGCCCTGCGGGACATCTTCGACAAGGACCACAAGCGCTACGGCGACGGTGCCGACTTCCGCCGCATGTACGAGGACGACGCCGACGTCCGCAAGATCTACGACACGGCGCTGGGGCTCGAGGGCCAGGTCCGCCAGTGGGGCGTCCACGCCGCGGGCGTCATCATGTCCAGCGACCCGCTGATCGACATCGTCCCGATCATGAAGCGCGAGCAGGATGGCGCGATCATCACCCAGTTCGACTACCCGATGTGCGAGGCGCTCGGGCTGGTCAAGATGGACTTCCTGGGCCTGCGCAACCTCACGGTGCTCGACGACGCCCTGGAGAACATCAAACGCAACCGCGACATCGACCTGGTCCTCGAGGACCTGACGTTCGACGACCCGGCGACGTACGACCTGCTGGCCCGGGGCGACACGCTGGGCGTGTTCCAGCTCGACGGCGGTCCCATGCGAGCGCTCCTACGCAGCATGAAGCCCGACAAGTTCGAGGACATCTCGGCCGTCGGTGCGCTCTACCGGCCCGGGCCCATGGGCGCGGACTCGCACAACAAGTACGCCCGCCGCAAGAACGGGCGCGAGCCGATCGACCCGATCCACCCCGAGCTCGAGGAACCGCTCGCCAAGGTGCTCGGCGAGACCTACGGCCTGATCGTCTACCAAGAGCAGGTCATGGAGATCGCGCAGGTCCTGGCGGGGTTCTCGCTCGGACAAGCCGACAACCTGCGCCGCGCGATGGGCAAGAAGAAGAAGTCCGAGCTCGACAAGCAGTACGCCGGCTTCCAGGCCGGCATGCTCGAGCGCGGCTATTCCCAGAAGGCGATCACGACGCTGTGGGACATCCTGCTGCCGTTCTCGGACTACGCGTTCAACAAGGCGCACTCCGCGGCCTACGGCGTCATCTCCTACTGGACCGCCTACCTCAAGGCCAACTACCCGGCCGAGTACATGGCCGCGCTGCTCACCAGCACGCGCGGCGACAAGGACAAGTCGGCGATCTACCTCAACGAGTGCCGCCGCATGGGCATCAAGGTGCTGCCGCCGGACGTCAACGAGTCGGTCTCCAACTTCGCGTCGGTCGGCGCCGACATCCGCTTCGGCCTCGGGGCGATCCGCAACATCGGCGAGAACGTCGTCGCCGGCATCGTCGAAGGACGCACCGAGAGCGGTCCCTACACCGACTTCAACGACTTCCTCAGCAAGGTGCCGACGCTCGTCTGCAACAAGCGCGTGCTCGACTCCCTGATCAAGGCCGGGGCGTTCGACTCGCTCGGTCACCGTCGCCGCGCCCTGACGACGGTCGCCGAGGAAGGCGTCGATCTCTACATCGACCTCAAGCGCCAGGCGGCGATCGGCCAGGACTCGCTGTTCGGCGGCGAGGACGACGCCTTCGCCGGTGGCACCGTCGACGTGCCCGACACGATGCCGGAGTGGGAGAAGACCCAGCTCCTGGCGTTCGAGCGCGACATGCTCGGCCTCTACGTCTCCGACCACCCGCTGCAAGGGCTCGAGCACGTGCTCCGCGCCAGCAGCGACTGCACGGTCGGCGAGCTGCTCACCGACCTCGATCGGCCCGACGGCAGCACCGTGCGCATCTGCGGCCTCATCACCGGGGTCCAACGACGCATGAGCAAGAAGGGCGACTCGTGGGCCTCGGTCACGATCGAGGACCTCGAGGGTGGGATCGAGGTCATGGTGTTCCCGGGCGCCTACCAGCTCGCCATGCCGGTGCTGATCCCCGACACGATCGTCGTCGTCAAGGGCCGGGTCCGCCGCAAGGACGAGGGGGTCGAGCTCAACGCGCTCGAGGTCACCCTCCCGGCGATGAACACCGGCGGGCCCGACCGTCCGCTGGTCGTCAGCCTGCCCGTGGCCCGCTGCACGACCGACACGATCAGCACCTTCAAGCAGGTGCTGGCGGCACACCCGGGCGTCTCCGAGGTGCACCTGCGCCTGATCGGCAACGGCTCGACCAAGGTCATGCGACTCGACGACAGCCTGCGTGTGGCACAGTCGTCCTCGTTGATCGCCGACCTGAAAGAGCTGCTGGGCCCCCATTGCCTCTCCTGAGAAGACTTCTGCTCTCTGCCGCCGCGATGCTCCTTGTGGGTGTCGCGGCAGGTTGCGTGTGGGAGCGGTTGGCCAGCCCGGCCGAGTGGGAGGTCACTCGGACGTCCCTGTCGATGGGCGAGGCCGCGTCCGAGGGCCAGTTCGCGGTCATCGTCGTGTTCGTCGTGGTCGGGATCGTGGCGTCACTGCTGCTCGGCGGTGTCCTGGCTTGGTCGCTGCGCGACATGGGCTGGGTGACCACACCGCTCGTGGTCCTGGCCACGGCCGGCGCCTCGGTGATCGCCTGGCGCGTCGGCGTCCACCTCGGTCCGCCGGACCCCTCGTCGGTCAAGGACGTCGCGGTCGGTGACCACGTCCCGGCGCGGCTGGCGATCGACGGTCTCGCCCCGTTCCTGGCGTGGCCGGTCTTCGGTCTGGTCGGTCTGATCGGCACGACACTGATCGTCACGACGCGCGACGAGCTCGCCCGGACCTACTGACCGCGCTGCCTCAGCGGGCGATGCGGGCGACGACAGCCTCGGTCAGCAGGATCAGGTCGCTCGGCTGCAGCTCGGCCTCGAGGCCCCGGCGGCCGCCCGACACGAAGATCGTCGGCCACTGCGCTGCGGTCTTGTCGATCACGGTCCGGTGCTTGCGCTTCTGGCCCAGCGGTGAGATCCCGCCGATGACGTAGCCCGTCGCCCGCTGCGCCTGTGCCGCATCAGCCATCTGGGCGCGCTTGCCTCCCAGGGCATCGGCGAGCGCCTTGAGGTCGAGCGAACCCATGACGGGCACGATGCCGACGCACAGCTCGCCGTCGATCTCGGCCATCAACGTCTTGAACACCCGTCCCGGCTCGACCCCGAGTGCTGCTGCGGCTTCCATGCCGAACGAGTCGGCACGTGGATCGTGGACGTACGTGTGGGGAGTGAACGGGATGTTGGCGCGATGGAGCGCGACGAACGCAGGCGTTGCGTCGGTGGGCTTCTTGTTGGCGGCCACCAACCCACGGTAGCCCGTCCGTAGACTTGGCGTCGTGATGCGACGTCTCGACCTGCGAAATCTGGAGCCCGATGCCGACGAGTGGCAATGGGTCTACAGCGCTGCTGTGCCGCGCGCCGAGATGGACGTCGAGCACGCGATGGCCGCGGTGCGGCCGATCTGTGAGGACGTGAAGTCGCGCGGTGCCGATGCGGTGCTCGACGCGGGGGAGCGCTTCGATGGCGTACGCCCTGCGCAGCTCCGGGTCCCGGCCGCCGCGATCAGCCAAGCCCTCGAGTCGCTCGCCCCCGACATCCGGGCGGGCCTCGAGGAGTCGATCCGCCGGCTGCGACAGACCTGCCAGGCAGAGCTCGAGCGCACGCTCGTCACCGATGTCGCACCGGGCGCGACGGTCGAGCGCCGGATCGTCCCGATGCAGCGCGTCGGCCTCTACGTCCCCGGGGGCCTGGCGCCGCTGGTCAGCACCGTGATCATGAACGCCGTTCCCGCCCAGGTCGCCGGAGTGCCCGGCATCGCACTCGCGAGCCCGCCCAACGCCGAGTTCGGCGGTTTGCCCCACCCGACGATCCTGGCGGCGTGCGGCCTGCTGGGGATCGACGAGGTCTACTCCGCCGGAGGAGCCCAGGCACTGGCCATGTTCGCCTACGGTGCAGGGGAGTGCCGTCCGGTCAACCTCATCACAGGGCCGGGCAACATCTACGTCGCCGCCGCCAAGCGCTACCTGCAGGGCACGGTCAGCATCGACGCCGAGGCCGGCCCCACCGAGATCGCGATCATCGCCGATGACACGGCCGACGCGGCGTTCGTCGCGGCCGACCTGATCAGCCAGGCCGAGCACGATCCCATGGCGGCGAGCGTGCTGATCACCGACAGCGAGCGGCTCGCCGACGCCGTCGACTCGGCGTTGCTCGACCAGATCGGCTCGGCAAAGCACGCCGACCGCATCCGCACGGCGCTCGAGGGCCAGCAGTCGGCCACCGTGCTCGTGCGCGACGTCGACCAGGCCGTCCAGGTTGCCAACGGCTACGCGGCCGAGCACCTCGAGATCCAGACCGTCGCCGCCGCGGACGTCGCCACCCGGATCGTCAACGCCGGTGCGGTGTTCGTCGGCTCGCACACGCCGGTGTCACTGGGTGACTACGCCGCCGGCTCCAACCACGTCCTGCCCACCGCGGGCTGCGCCTGCCACTCCTCGGGACTCTCGGTGCGGGCGTTCTGCAAGAACATGCACGTCGTCACGTACGACGAGGCGGCGCTTCGCGAGGTCGGCGATCACGTCGTGACGCTCGCCGAGGCGGAGAACCTGCCGTCGCACGGCGCGGCGGTGTCGATCCGGATGTCCCGCTGATGCCGCTGCCCGCGTGGGTGCCCATCCGCGACGAGCTCCGCGACGACGAACCGTACGGCGCACCTCAGCTCGACGTCCCGGTGCAGCTCAACACGAACGAGAACCCCTACGGTCCCAGCGAGCTCGTCGCCAAGGACATCGGTGACTCGGTGCGTGATGCCGCCCTGTCGCTCAACCGCTATCCCGACCGCGAGGCGACCGCACTGCGCACGGCCCTGGCGGCCTACCTGGGCCACGGACTGACCGCGGACCGGGTGTGGGCAGCCAACGGCTCCAACGAGATCATGCAGCAGGTGCTGCAGGCGTTCGGCGGCCCGGGCCGCACCGCGGTGTCGTTCGCCCCCACGTACTCGATGTATCCGGAGTACGCCCGCAACACCCACACCCGCTGGGTCGCCGGGCGAAGGCGAGACGACTTCGGCCTCGACGTGGACGCGGCGCTCGAGCTCATCGCGTCCGAACGTCCCGACGTCGTGATCCTCACCTCGCCCAACAACCCGACCGGCACCGCGCTGGACCCGGCACACACGCGCGCGATCGTCGAGGCGGCGCCCGGCATCGTCGTGGTGGACGAGGCCTACGCGGAGTTCCGGCGCGACGGCACCCCGAGCGCCCTCGAGCTGCTCGACGAGTTCCCCCGGCTGCTGGTGACCCGCACGATGAGCAAGGCGTTCGCACTGGCCGGTGGCCGGCTCGGCTACGTCGCGGCGGACGCCGCGATCATCGACGCGCTGCGCATCGTGCGCCTGCCCTATCACCTCTCAGCGGTGAGCCAGGCCGCTGCGACCGCTGCACTGCGGCACGAGGACGAGCTGCTGGCGCAGGTCGACGCCCTCCGGGTCACCCGCGACGAGACTGCGACCTGGTTGCGCGAGCAGGGATTCGAGGTCGCGGAGTCCGACGCCAACTTCATCCTGTTCGGGCGGTTCGACGACCGGCACGCGGTCTGGCAGGGCCTGCTCGACCACGGCGTCCTGATCCGCGAGGTCGGACCCCTAGAATGGCTGCGCGTGTCGATCGGCACGCCGGACGAGATGACCGCGTTCCGAGACGCACTCCTGGAGGTGACCCGATGACCCGCACTGCGCGCATCGAGCGAAAGACCTCGGAGTCGCACGTCGTGGTCGAGATCGACCTCGACGGATCAGGCATCAACGACATCTCGACGGGTGTCGGCTTCTACGACCACATGCTGACGGCGTTCTCGCGCCACTCGCTGATCGACCTGACGGTCAAGTCCGAAGGCGATCTGCACATCGACGCGCACCACACCGTCGAGGACACCGCGATCTGCCTCGGTGAGGCGATCCGCGAGGCGCTCGGCGACAAGGTCGGCATCCGGCGCTACGGCGACGCGCTCGTGCCGCTCGACGAGTCGATCGCGCAAGCCGTCGTCGACGTGTCGGGCCGGCCCTACTTCGTGCACTCCGGCGAGCCGGACCGGCAGATCACCGCGATCATCGGCGGGCAGTACACCGGCGCCCTGACCGCCCACGTCCTCGAGTCGATCGCCCACCACGCCGGCATCACGATGCACGTACGCCTGCTGGACGGCCGCGATCCGCACCACATCGCGGAGGCGCAGTTCAAGGCGGTCGCGCGTGCGCTGCGTGACGCCGTCGCGATCGACCCCCGCGAATCGGGGATCCCGAGCACGAAGGGTGCTCTGTGACCGAGCGCCAGCTGGGGGTCCCCCCGCGAGCTCTGCGAGCAGGGGGAGGGCACCGGCTGTGACGGGTCGGCCCCGCGTTGCGGTGCTGGACTACGGCTCTGGGAACCTCCGCTCGGCAGTACGTGCCGTCGAGCGCGCCGGGGCCGAGGCCATCCTCACCAGCGACGCGGCCACCGCGATCGAGGCCGACGGGCTGCTCGTGCCCGGCGTCGGCGCCTTCGAGGCCTGCATGCGTGGGCTCGTGGCGGTCGACGGCGTACGCATCGTGGAGCGCCGCCTGATCGCCAACCGACCGGTGCTCGGCATCTGCGTCGGCATGCAGATCCTGTTCGCCGAGGGCATCGAGCACGGCGTACGCACGGAGGGCTGCGGCGAGCTGCCCGGCGTCGTCGAGCGGCTCCAGGCGCCGATCGTGCCGCACATGGGCTGGAACACGGTCGAGCCCGGTGAGGGTTCACGGATGTTCGCCGGCATCGAGGACGAGCGGTTCTACTTCGTGCACTCCTACGGCGTCCGTGACTGGGTGCTCACCCAGCCACCGGCGATGCCGGCGCCGGCCGTGACGTGGACCGACTACGCGGGGGACCGCTTCGTCGCGGCCGCCGAGCACGGGCCGTTGTGGGCGACGCAGTTCCACCCGGAGAAGTCCGGTGACGCCGGGTCCCAGCTGTTGAAGAACTGGCTCGCGACGCTCTAGCGACGCGAGCCCAGGTCAGGTCAGCTGGACTTGAGCCACGTCGTCCAGCTCGCTGACTTGTAGGTCGTCGGCGAGACGCTCTCTTCGAGAAACGTCTGGACGTCGTCGGGGTCCTGCTGAGGCTCGCGAACCACCCAGACCTTGACCTTGATCTCCTTGGGCTTGTTGATGCAGCTGCGCGGTACGACGACGTTGATCCATCCGCTCTCGCCTGACCTGGTGGTGAATGTTGCGGAGCAGAGTCGCTTGAAGTTGCGGTCGTACACCGCGCCCTTGGTCTTTGAGCCGTTGCTCTGGACCCAGTAGCTTGGCCAGGTCTTGGCGCCCCGCACGCGGATGCCCGCATACGTGAAGGTCTTGTCCGTGGTGAGGTCTGCGAATCGCATCTGGATCGCCACGGATTTCTTGGTGTGCTTGACACGGGCGCTCGTCGCGTCGATCCCGGTGGCGATGCTGGTCGGGCCGTCGAGGATCGTGCCGGGGTCAAGGTCGTCGTCGACGCTGTACTGGACGACATCGGCTCGCAGGTCCTTGACCGTGGTCTCCTGGGCGACAGCCGACGTGGCGACCGCGGATACGAGTGCGGTGGCCACGATGCCGGTGCCGAGAAGCTGGCTGATGATGCGCATGGAGATCCTGTCCTGGTTGATGGGTAGGGGGACTCTAACCCATCGATCAGCCATTTCGGGACTGTTTGTCACAAAAGCGGAGCGCGCCGGTGGCCGAAGGGACGATCCCCGGCATCCAGCGCTCAGATCGCGTCGCGCAGCACCTCGGCGAGCTGCTCGGGCTTGGTGAACTGCGGCCAGTGACTGGTCGGCAGCTCGATGATCGTGACGTCCTTCATCTTGGGCAGCTCGGCGAAGTAGTCCTCGCCCGCCTCGGTGTAGGTGTCGATCTGCTCCTGCGTGAACGTCGTCGTGATGAGAGTGATCGGCACGCCGTAGCGCGCGTCGTCGGACAGCACCTGGGGATCCTGGGCGGCGGCCGCGGGATGCGGCACGGCGCGCTCGCGGAAGTCGGCGAGCTGCGCCTCGGTGAAGTCGTCGAGGTCGTGCGATCCGTCGGCGCGGAAGACGTCCCACTCCGGCAGCGGGAGGTCCGCACCGTCGGAGGGCAGGTGGGGATTGGTGGGCGTGCCGTGGGGGAGCGGCCCACTGTCGACGTAGACCGCTCGTGCGACCCGATCGGGGCGCTGGTCGACCGCAGCGTGGATGACCGTGCCGCCGCCGCTGTGCCCGACGAGCACGACAGGCCCGTCTGCCCGGTCGATCTCGGCGACGACCGCCGCGACGTGCTCGGCGAGGCCGATGCCGGCGCGATCGGTGTCGACCGACTCGAGGCCGGGGAGCGTGAGCGCGGTGACGTCATGGCCGGCGGCTTCGAGTGCGGGGGAGATGCGGTCCCACGACCATGCACCGAGCCAGAATCCGGGAACGAGGAGAAGCTTCATACCGACCACCGTAGGGGCCGACGGCGACAGATACGATCGCCTGCGTGACCCTCGAACTCCTCCCCGCCGTCGACGTCGCCGATGGACAGGCCGTGCGCCTCGTCCAGGGCGAGCTCGGCAGCGAGACGACCTACGGATCCCCGCTCGACGCAGCCCTGCAGTGGCAGTCCGACGGTGCGGAGTGGATCCACCTCGTCGATCTCGACGCCGCGTTCGGCAAGGGTTCCAACCGTGAGCTCCTCGCCGACGTCGTCGACCGGCTCGACGTCAAGGTCGAGCTGTCGGGTGGCATCCGCGACGACGCCTCGCTCGAGGCGGCACTGGCCACCGGCTGCACCCGCGTCAACCTCGGCACGGCCGCGCTCGAGAACCCGGAGTGGTGCCGCAAGGTCGTCGGCCAGTACGGCGACCAGATCGCGGTGGGCCTCGACGTGCGCGGCACGACGCTGGCGGCGCGTGGCTGGACGCAGGAGGGTGGAGACCTGTTCGAGGTGCTGGAACGGCTCGAGCGCGACGGCTGCGCCCGCTACGTCCTCACCGACGTCACCAAGGACGGCACCCTCACCGGGCCCAACCTCGACCTGCTGCGCCAGGTGTGCGAGATCACCGACAAGCCCGTGGTCGCCTCCGGCGGCGTGTCGAGCCTCGACGACCTCCGCGCGATCGCGTCGCTGACCGGTGTCGGCGTCGAGGGCGCCATCGTCGGCAAGGCCCTGTACGCCGGCGCGTTCACCCTGCCCGAGGCGCTCGCCGCGGTCGCCCACGCCTGAGGTCCACGAGGCGGAGTCAGCAACCGCTGCGCATGAGCTCCGGACGCTTGCCGTGCGTGACCTCGATGAACGACACCTTCGACGAGTCCTTGATGGTCGACGGTGTCGCGTCACCGAACAGGAAGCCGATGTAGTCGTCGCCCGCCGACAGGAACGCGCCGGCCTGGTCGAAGCCTGCCTTGGAGACGGCCGACAGCTCGGGGTATGCCGCCTTGACGTCCGCGAGCGTGCTGCCGACGCCGATGCCTTCCTCGGTCTTGGGTCCGACGGCCGTGACGCCGAGCGACCCGATGCTGCCGTCCTCTCGGGTCAGCACGTCGACGCCCGCGAACTCCTTCTTCCACTGCAGCTCGAACGTGCAGCCCTCGACGCCCTTGACGTCCGCGTCGAAGAGTCCGGTGGCGACGGCCTCGTCCTTCGTGATGCCGGCATTCACGGGGCCGATCGCTCCGGGCTTGATGACCAGGTCGCTGGAGCTGCCGGGCGCCTCCGGCGTCGCCTGTGTGGGTGTCGGGGTTGCCGTGGTCTGCTCGACGGTGAAGTCCGTGTCGCCGTTCGGGGGTTCGCTGCCGCAGGCAGACGTGAACAGGACGAGCACCGCGACGGTGCCGAGCATGCGTTTCATGGAGGTCCTCCGACCGGCCAGGTTGTCTCGACCGTAGTGGGTACGGTCGCCGGTTGGCGGGATTTCCCCGAGGGATGAGACGTCCGTGCCGAGGGATAGGCTCGTCCGGTGAGCCTCGCCGTACGTGTCATCCCGTGCCTGGACGTCGACAACGGCAGGGTCGTCAAGGGCGTCAACTTCGTCAACCTGCGCGATGCCGGCGACCCGGTCGAGATGGCCAAGGTCTATGACGCCGAGGGCGCCGACGAGCTCACGTTCCTCGACATCACGGCGTCGTCCGACAGCCGTGACACGACGTTCGACGTCGTGGGCCGCACCGCCGACCAGGTGTTCATCCCCCTGACCGTCGGCGGCGGAGTCCGTACGCCCGAGGACGTCGACCGGCTCCTGCGGGCGGGAGCGGACAAGGTCGGAATCAACACCGCAGCCATCGCGCGGCCCGAGGTCATCGCCGAGATCGCCCACCGGTTCGGCAACCAGGTCCTGGTCCTGAGCGTCGACGCGCGCCGCAGCCCGGATCAGCCGAGCGGGTTCGAGGTGACGACGCACGGGGGTCGTACGTCGGCGGGTCTCGACGCCGTCGAGTGGGCGCGCACCGCCACCGAGCTGGGTGCCGGAGAGATCCTGCTCAACTCGATGGACGCCGACGGCACCAAGGACGGCTTCGACCTGGAAATGATTCGGGCGGTCCGTGGCGTTACACAAGTGCCACTCATCGCGAGTGGTGGCGCCGGACGGCTCGAGCACTTCCCAGCGGCCGTCGATGCCGGCGCCGACGCAGTGCTCGCCGCGAGCGTGTTCCACTTCGGCGACATGACCATCGGACAGGTGAAAGAGACGTTGCGAGCTGCAGGACACTGTGTCCGATAGGACGACGGCCGGCCCCACGACGGCGGCCCAGCCCGAGCCGGACGAGCGTGACCTCGGAACGACCGACCACACCCATGTGACCGGTCGTGGTTTCGCGCTGCTCGGCCAGGGCATCCGCGAGCAGCGGTTCCTGTTCACCCTCTCGGTGATCGGCAGCATCCTCTACGGCGCCATGACGGTCGCCGACGCCTGGGTGCTCGGCTGGGCCACCGACCACGTGATCCGCCCGTCGTTCGCCCGCGGCGAGATCGCCAAGGGCGCGCTGGCCGGCGCGATCGCGCTGTTCCTCGCCGTGGCCATCCTGCGTGGCCTCGGTGTCATCGGACGCCGGCTCATCGGCGGCGTCGTGTTCTACCGCCTCATCGCCGACTACCGCCGCCGGGTCACCCGCAAGTACCTCTCGCTGCCGATGGCGTGGCACCACCGCCATCCGACGGGGCAGCTGCTCTCCAACGCCAACGCCGACGTCGAGGCGACCTGGTCGGTCTTCATGCCGCTGCCGATGGCCGTCGGCGTCATCGCGATGCTGGTCGCCGCGATCGTCGCGATGCTGGCGGCCGACGTGGTGCTGACGATCGTCGGGCTGATCGTCTTCCCGGCGCTGTTCGCCATCAACGTGTTCTACCAGCGTTGGCTCTCGCCCAAGGTCTCGTACGCCCAGTCGCTCCGTGGTGACGTGAGCTCGGTCGCCCACGAGTCGTTCGACGGGGCGCTGGTGGTCAAGTCGCTCGGTCGCGAGGCCGACGAGACGGAGCGGTTCACCAAGGTCACGCACGAGCTGCGCGACGCCAACATCGCCGTGGGCCGCATTCGCAGCATGTTCGACCCGTTGCTCGAGGCGCTGCCCAACCTCGGCATCCTGCTGGTCATCGTGCTCGGTGTGGGGCGGGTCGCCAGCGGTGCCGCCGACCCGGGCGACGTCGTCCAGGTGGCCTACCTCTTCACGGTCGTGGCCTTCCCCGTACGCGCGATCGGCTGGGTCCTCGGTGAGCTGCCGCGAAGCGTGGTCGGCTGGGAGCGGGTGTCGTCGGTGCTGGACGCCGAGGGCTCGATGGCTTACGGCTCACGCACGCTGCCCGGCAGCGGACCGGTGGCGCTCGACATCGACGGGCTGACGTTCGGCTTCGCTGACCCTTCGACAGGCTCAGGAACCGCGGTGAAGGACGTCCTGCGGGGCATCGACGTCGAGGTCGAACCCGGCAAGGTCGTGGCGGTCGTGGGTGCGACGGGCAGCGGCAAGAGCACCCTGACGTCGCTCCTGACCCGCCTCGTCGACCCGCAGCACGGTGCGATCCGGGTCGACGGGCACGACATCCGCGAGCTGAGCCACGCCGAGCTCGCCAAGGCGATCGCGGTCGTTCCGCAGGCCACGTTCCTGTTCGACGACAGTGTGCGCGAGAACGTCACCCTCGGCGGCGACTTCTCCGACGAGGACGTCTGGGCCGCTCTGCGCACGGTCCAGGCGGACGGGTTCGTCGCCCGGCTCCCCGAGGGGCTCGACGCGGAGCTCGGTGAGCGCGGCACGACGTTGTCCGGCGGGCAGCGCCAGCGACTGTCGCTGGCCCGCGCGCTCGTACGCCGGCCGCGCCTGCTGGTGATGGACGACGCCACGAGCGCCGTCGACCCTGAGGTCGAGCAGCGCATCCTCAAGGCCCTGGCTGCCCACACCGCCGACGATGACGGGCCGACCGTGCTCGTCGTCGCCTACCGCAAGGCCACGATCGCGCTCGCCGACGAGGTCGTGTTCCTCGACAACGGCGTCATCGCCGACCGTGGCAGCCACGACGAGCTGGTCGCCCGTTCGGCCGACTACCGCAACCTCGTCAACGCCTACGACCACGCCCGGGAGGTGGAGTCATGAGCACTGAAGCTTCCGAAGAGGGACGGCTGACCGGCATCGCGATCCTGCGGCGCGGTCTGGCCCTCTCGCCGGCGATCAAGGAGGGCCTCGGCCTCACCCTGCTGCTGGCGATCCTCAGCACGATCGGCGGATCGGTCATCCCGATCGTCATCAAGCAGACGGTCGACTCCGGTCTCGGCAAGGGCCACAGCACCGAGCTGAGCGATGTCGCCGGCTACCTGCTCGCCGCCCTCGGCATCATCGTGGCCTCGAGCCTGCTGGCCTACTGGATGCGCGTACGCCTGTTCGTGGCGAGCGAGCGTGGCCTGGCCCAGCTGCGCGTCGACGCGTTCCGGCACGTCCACGACCTGTCGATGCTGACCCAGAACGCCGAACGTCGTGGCGTCCTGGTCTCGCGGGTCACGTCCGACATCGACCAGGTCTCGCAGTTCCTGCAGTTCACCGGGATCATGATGGTCGTCAGCCTCGGGCAGATCGTCGTGGCGACGGTGATCATGGCCTGGTTCTCGTGGCAGCTGACGATCGTCGTCTGGGTCTGCTTCCTGCCGCTGGCCATCAGCCTCAAGTACTTCGCCGAGCGGCTCAGCCGGGCCTACGACATCGTGCGCGGGACCGTCGGCGAGATGCTCGCGGTCATCGCCGAGCCCGTCGTGGGCGCCTCCGTCGTCCGGGCCTACGCGATCGAGCGTCGCACGCAGGAGCGGGTCGACGCGGGCATCGGTCGCAACCTCGACGCCAACGTCCGGGCCCAGAAGCTCGTCGCCGTCACGTTCGCGTCGGCAGGCGTCGCCGGCGGTCTCGCCAACGCCGCCGTCATCGCGTTCGGCGTCGCGATCGGGCTGTCCGGCCAGCTGTCGATGGGCACGGTGATCGCGTTCGCGTTCCTCGTCGGGCTGTTCGTCGGCCCCGTGCAGATGGCCACCCAGGTGCTCACCGACGCCCAGAACGCGATCGCCTCGTGGCGCCGCGTCATCGAGCTGCTCGACACCCCGGCCGACGTCGTCGATCCCGGCGAGGCCGGCACCACGTTGCCCGGAGGCACGCTCGGTGCACGGTTCGAAGGCGTGACGTTCGCCTATCCCGGTGGACCGGACGTCCTCAAGGACATCGACGTCGAGATCCCGCCGCGCCAACGCGTCGCGATCGTGGGCGAGACCGGCTCGGGCAAGACCACGTTCGCCAAGCTGCTCACCCGGCTCATGGACCCGACCGCGGGAGTCGTACGCCTGGGCGACACCGACATCAGCCAGGTGTCCTTCGACGACCTGCGCCGGCACGTCCTGATGGTGCCGCAGGAGGGCTTCCTGTTCGACGCCACCCTGCGCGACAACCTGCTCTACGGCAAGAAGGACGCGACCGAGACCGAGCTCCTCGAAGTCTTCGACCGGCTCGGCCTCTCCGACTGGTACGCCGCGCTGCCTCGCGGGCTCGACTCCCAGGTCGGTCAGCGTGGCGAGTCGCTGTCGGCGGGGGAGCGGCAGCTCGTGGCACTCGTACGCTCCGCGCTCGCCGATCCGGAGTTCATCGTGCTCGACGAGGCGACCAGCGCAGTCGACCCGCAGACCGAGCTACGGGCGACCCGCGCCCTCGACCGGCTGCTCGAGGGCAGGTCCAGCGTGACGATCGCGCACCGGCTGTCCACGGCCGAGAACGCCGACCGCGTCCTCGTCTTCGACGCCGGCCGGCTCGTCGAGGACGGCACGCACGCCGAGCTCGTCGACCTCGGCGGGGTCTACGCCCGGCTGCACGCGAGCTGGGTCGCGCAGGCCTCGCTCTCGAGCCACCACCCGGTCGTCGACCCGGTGTGAGTGCGCCTGAGACACTGGTGGGCGTGAGTTCCCTCGACCCCGCCATCGCGGCGCGCCTCAAGCGCGACGCCCATGGCCTCGTGACCGCCGTGATCCAGGACGCCGAGAGCCGTGACGTGCTCATGGTCGGCTGGATGGACGACGAGGCGCTCCACCGCACCCTGACGACCCGGCGCGGGACGTTCTGGAGCCGCAGCCGGCAGACCTACTGGGTCAAGGGCGAGACGTCGGGCAACACCCAGGCGGTGCGCGAGGTCCGGCTCGACTGCGACGGCGACACCCTGCTCGTGCTGGTCGACCAGACCGGCCCGGCGTGCCACACCGGCGCGCGCACGTGCTTCGACGCGGACCAGCTGTTGTGAGCTCCCGTCGCCTCTACGCACCCGTCGTGCTCGGCACGCTTGCCGCCGGCGGCCTGGCGTTCTTCGCCGCCTCCCGCACCTGGGCACACGTCAAGGTCGCGACCGACGGTCTGCCGTCGGACTCGGTCGACGTCACCGGCGCGGACGCGCAGCCCCTCGTCTCGGCGCTCGCGCTCGTCGTCATCGCGGCGGCCCTGGCCGTCCTGGCGTCGTCGCCTCGCGTACGCCGGGTGGTCGGCGCGTTCACGGTGCTGGTCGCCCTCGCCGCAGCCGCCGTCGTGCTGCTCGACGGCTCGGCACTCGACAACGCCGTCGACCATGCCGTCAAGGAGTCACCGGCCTTCACCGGCGCCGGCGACCACGACTTCACGGCGTCGGCATGGAAGTACGTGACGGTGCTCGCCCTTCTCCTCGCGGCAGCTTTCGGTGCGATCACGGCGAAGCTCGGAGCGACGTGGCCCACCATGAGCAGCCGCTACGACGCCCCGGCCGCGCGCCCGGCCGTCACCGCCCCGCAGTCCGATGCCGAGATGTGGAAGGCGTTGGACGAGGGTCGCGATCCCACCCAGTAGTCTGAGCGCAGTTCACGACCACGAGGAGAATTCACCCATGCACGGATCATCGCCCGCCGCCTGGACCGCCGTCCTGCTGTGCCTCGCCGGCATCACGATCGGTGGCGTTGCGCTGATTCCGGATCCGCACTGGCCGTGGTTCATCGTCGGGTGCGTCGTGACCCTCGGCTCCGGCCTCGTGGGCAAGTTCATGGCGGCCGCCGGCCTCGGCGTCGACCGCGCCGAGCACTCCGAGCACTGAGAGTCGTACGCCCATGAGCAACGAGCCCCCGCAGTACCCCGGATATCCCGGCCCGGACGAGTCGCAGCCCCAGCAGCCCGGCGAGCAGCCTCCTCCGCCGCCCGGTTACGGCCAGGCGCCGCCCGCGTACGGCCAGCAGCCGCCTCCTCCTCCGGGATACGGGCAGCAGCCCTCAGGCCAGCCCGCGTACGGCCAGCAGGCCTACGGCCAGCCCGCGTACGGCCAGCAGCCCTACGGCTACGGCTACGCGCCGCCTCCACGGACCAACCAGAAAGCCATGTGGGGGATGATCGTCGGCATCGTGTCGATCGTGTTCTGCTACGTCGGCGTGCTCATCGGACCCGCGGGGATCATCCTGTCGGTCATGGGTCGCAAGGACATCAAGCGGAGCAACGGCGCCGAGACCGGTGACGGCATGGCGATCGCCGGCTTGATCACATCCATCGCGGGCACCGTGCTGTGGCTCGCCCTCGACGTGCTCCTCGTCCTCGCGATCATCAACGACTGGTGACCATGATGCCGAGGGTCGAGGTCGAGCGCCGCGTGTCGGCGTCCGCCCTTCGCGCCCCGGCCCTGGTCGGCGCGGCCGGCCTCGGCGCTGCCGTGCTGCTGCACTTCCACGACCCGCACGACTCGGGCTCCTACGGCTACTGCCCGTTCCTGACGCTCACCGGCAAGCCCTGCCCGGGCTGTGGTGGCCTCCGGGCTGTCAACGACCTGACGCGGGGCGACCTGGTCGGGGCCATCAGCAGCAACGTCCTCGCGGTCGCGTTGGTCGCTGCGCTGGCGGTGGCGTGGGTGCTCTGGGTCGCCCGCAGGCTGCGAGGCCGGGTCGACTCCATGATCACGCTGAGCCTGCCGGCCGGGTTCGCCCTGATGGCTGTCGTGGCCGTCTTCGGGATCGTCCGCAACACGCCATGGGGATCCTGGCTCGCGCCCTGACCGGAGTCTCACGGGTCAGAGCGCGAGCGGCCCGTCAGTTGCTCGACGTCGAGAAGTTGTAGTCGATCACGCCGGTGGCGAGCAGGATGATGTTGATGACCCCGAACACGATCGAGATGATGCCGAGCACGAATCCGGCCGTGGCCATGCCCTGACCCGTCTGCGAACCGCCAGAGGCGCGGATCTCGCTCTTGGCCTGGCTGCTCAGGATCAGCGCAGGGATGCCGGTGAAGAATCCGCAACACACGATCCCGATGATCCCGAGGATCATCGACCACATCGCCTTCTTGTTCTGCTGCGGTGGGCCTCCGTAGCCGCCGTACCCCCCGGGTGCCGGAGGCTGCCCGCCAGGGGGTGGCGGATATGAGCCCTCGGGCGGCGGTGGGGTCGAGCCGTAGCTCGGCAGGCCACTGGTGGACGGAGTGGGTTCGCCCGGATTCGGGGGCGTCTCGTTCGTCATCTCGCGAGCATAGAGGGATGGCCGACGATTCGCAGCCGGACAGCGTCAGCGTGTCATGACGGACGCCAGCAGCCACGACAGCACCACGAGCGCAACCGTCGTGGCCCCGATCGTCAGCCCGACGATCGCCGTCATGTCACCACCCTCGACGTTGTTGGGGTCGCGGATCTCGAGGCGGGCATGCAGGCCGCAGGTCAACGACGGCACCGCCAGCACGAACGCGAGGAGCGGGCTGACGAACGCGCACGGGAACGCCACCGCCCCGAAGATCACGCTGTAGACCGCCTTGCGGTTGGTCGGGAGCGATGGTCCGCCGTCGGGTGTGTCCGGCGGCGTTTCTTCAGGCACTCGCCAGCGAGATCCGGACGACGATCAGGATGAGCCAGCCCACGACGCCGATGATGCCGAGGATCAAGCCTGCCTTGGCCTGTCCCTCTCCGGTCTGCCAGCCGCGGGAGTGCTGGATCTCGGCCTTGGCCTGGTTGGACAGCACGATCGCGACGATGCCGAAGATGATGCCGCAGCAGAACAGCGAGAAGATGCCGGTGATCATCGACCACAGCGCCTTCTTGTTCTGCTCGGGCGCCGGCGGTCCATAGCCACCCGGTGCCGGGGGATAGCCGCCGGGAGGCGGATAGCCGCCAGCGGGTGGGTAGCCTCCGGCTGGCGGCGGCGGTGGCGGGTAGCCACCGGGAGGCTGGGGCGCCGACCCGTATCCGGGTGGCGGTGGGTTCGTGGGGTCGTTGCCGGACGGGTTGGGGTCGCCCGGGTAGGACGGCGGCTCGTTCGTCATGCCGAGAGCATAGTGACAAGGCGACTCCGGGGAACCCCTGCGTGACACGCGCCGCGCCGGGGATACTCTTGAGAAGTCCACTGCGAGTGAGGAGGAGGGGTTCCGTGTCCGTGCTCGACGAGATTCTGGCCGGCGCCGCCGACGACCTCCGCGAGCGCATGGACAAGACGTCCCTCGACGAGCTCAAGGCCCAGGCCGCTCGCCAGAAGGAAGCGCTCGACCCGATGCCGGCCTTCCGGGGCGACGGCGTCTCGGTCATTGCCGAGGTCAAGCGCGCGAGTCCCAGCAAGGGTGAGCTCGCCGCGATCAAGGATCCCGCCGCGCTGGCTGCTGACTATGCGGCCGGTGGTGCCGCCGCGATCAGCGTCCTCACCGAGCAGCGACGGTTCGGCGGCACGCTCGACGACCTGCGGACCGTACGCGCCAACGTCGACGTCCCGGTGCTCCGCAAGGACTTCATCACGACGTCCTACCAGCTGTGGGAGGCGCGCGCCGCCGGCGCCGACATGGCACTGCTGATCGTCGCCGCCCTGGAGCAGCTCGCCCTCGAGAGCCTCATCGAGCGGGCCCGGTCGATCGGCCTCACGCCACTCGTCGAGGTGCACGACGAGGACGAGGTCGACCGCGCAGTCGACGCCGGTGCCGACCTGATCGGCGTCAACGCCCGCAACCTCAAGACCCTCGAGATCGACCGTGGCACGTTCGAACGCCTGTCGCCACGCATCCCTGACGGCGTCGTCAAGGTCGCCGAGTCCGGCGTACGTGGTCCGCACGACGTCATCGAGTACGCCAAGTGCGGCGCTCACGTGGTCCTGGTCGGCGAGACCCTCGTACGCGGTGACGATCCCCGCGCGAGCGTGGCGGATCTCGTCGCAGCGGGCGCTCACCCCGCCCTGCAGCACCGCTGGTAGAGGCGTCATCGTTCCGACGGTGACGCGCCTTCGCCCTGCCACTTCCACACCCATGAGGACCCATGTACGCACAACCTGACTCGACCGGGCACTTCGGGCGCTTCGGCGGCCGCTTCATGCCCGAGGCACTCATCGCTCCGCTCGACGAGCTCGATCGGGCCTGGACCGAGGCCAAGGCCGATCCGGCGTTCATGGCCGAGCTCGACCGCATGCTGCGGGAGTACGCCAACGTGCCGAGCCCGCTCTACGAGGCACACCGCTTCTCCGAGGCCGCCGGCGCCCGCATTCTGCTCAAGCGCGAGGACCTCAACCACACCGGCGCGCACAAGATCCGCAACGTGATCGGCCAGGCGTTGCTCGCCAAGCGCATCGGCAAGCCGCGCGCCATCGCCGAGACCGGAGCGGGACAGCACGGCGTGGCGTCGGCGACGGCGTGCGCCTACCTCGACCTCGAGTGCGTCGTCTACATGGGCGAGCTCGACACGCAGCGCCAGGCGCTCAACGTCGCGCGCATGAAGATGCTCGGTGCCGAGGTCGTGCCGGTCACGACCGGCAGTCGTACGTTGAAGGACGCGATCAACGAGGCCCTGCGTGACTGGGTCGCGAGCGTCGACACGACGTCCTACCTGTTCGGCACCGCCGCCGGCCCGCACCCGTTCCCCAGCATGGTGCGCGACCTGACCCGCGGCATCGGCGACGAAGCACGCGCCCAGGTGCTCGAGCTCACCGGCACGCTGCCCGACGCCGCCGTGGCGTGCGTGGGTGGCGGCTCCAACGCGATCGGGCTGTTCACGGCCTTCATCGACGACGCCGACGTCAAGCTCGTCGGCATCGAGGCCGGCGGCGACGGGGTCGAGACCGGTCGCCACGCGGCGACGATCACCGGCGGTGACGTCGGCGTGCTGCACGGCGCGCGCTCGTTCCTGCTGCAGGACGAGGACGGCCAGACGATCGAGTCGCACTCGATCTCGGCGGGTCTCGACTATCCCGGCGTGGGCCCTGAGCACTCGTTCCTCGCCGACACGGGCCGTGCGTCGTACGTACCGGCGACGGATGCTGCCGCGATGTCGGCGTTCGACCTGCTCTGCAAGACCGAGGGCATCATCCCGGCCATCGAGTCGGCGCACGCACTCGCCGGTGCGCTTGAGCTGGCCAAGGAGCTGGGACCCGACTCGACGATCCTGGTCAACCTCTCGGGCCGTGGCGACAAGGACGTGCACACGGCTGCGGAGTACTTCGGGCTGATCGAGGAGCCGGTGGTGCTGGAGCAGGGGGTCGAGGAATGAGCTCCATCGACGAGTTGTTCGTGCGTACGCGCGCGGCTGACCGTGCGGCGCTCGTCGGCTACCTGCCGGCGGGTTTCCCGTCCAAGGAGCTGTCGATCAAGGCGATCGAGGCGATGGTCGAGGGCGGGGTCGACCTCGTCGAGGTGGGGCTGCCCTACAGCGACCCGGTCATGGACGGTCCGACGATCCAGGCCGCCGCGGACCAGGCTCTGCGGGCCGGCACACGTACGACCGACGTGATCGACGTCGTGCGCGCGAGCGCTGCGACGGGTGCTCCGACGGTCGTCATGACGTACTGGAACCCCGTCGAGCGCTTCGGCGTCAACCGGTTCGCCGAGGCGCTGGCCGAGGCGGGGGGAGCGGGCCTCATCACGCCGGACCTGATCCCCGACGAGGCGTCCGAGTGGGTTGCCGCGTCCGAGCAGTACGGCCTCGACCGGATCTTCCTCGTCGCGCCGTCGTCGACCGATGAACGCCTCGCGATGACGGCTGACGCGGCCAGCGGATTCGTCTACGCCACCGCCGTCATGGGCGTCACCGGTGCCCGCGAGCAGACCAGCGCGCTCGGCCCCGAGCTCGTCGCCCGGCTGCGCAAGGTGACGGACAAGCCGGTCGGCGTCGGCCTCGGCGTGAGCAACGGCCAGCAGGCCCGCGAGGTCGCCGCGTTCGCCGATGCGGTGATCGTGGGGTCCGCCCTCGTACGCTGTCTGCTGGATGCCGAGGACGAGTCCGCCGGGCTCGAGGCCATCCGCCGGTTGGCCCAGGACCTGCGCGCCGGCGTCGAGAGGACCTAGATCACGTGAGCGTCGCGTCATACATCCCCAGCCCGTCGCACGGCGTCTGGGACATCGGCCCGATCCCGCTGCGGGCGTACGCCTTCGGCATCATCATCGGCGCCATCGTGGCGATCATGATCGGCGAGCGCCGGTTCCAGGCGAGGGGCGGCCGACAGGGGCTGATCGGCGACGTGGCGATCTGGGCGATCCCGTTCGGCATCGTCGGCGCCCGCATCTACCACGTGGCCACCGACCCGGAGCTCTACTTCAGCGACGGCAAGCATCCCCTCAACGCGTTCAAGATCTGGGAGGGCGGCCTCGGCATCTGGGGCGCCATCGCCGGCGGCGCGCTCGGTGCCTACATCGGGTGCCGTCGCTACGGGGTGTCGTTCTCCTCGGTGGCCGACGCCCTGGCGCCCGGGCTGCTGGTCGCCCAGGCGATCGGCCGCATCGGCAACTACTTCAACCAGGAGTTGTTCGGCAAGCCGACCACCAAGCCCTGGGGCCTCGAGATCGCGGTCGACAAGCGCCCCGACGGCTACACGCAGTTCGCCACGTTCCACCCCACGTTCCTGTACGAGCTGCTGTGGAACCTCGCCGCGGCGGCCTTGATCATCGCGATCGATCGCAAGCTCAAGCTGACCGGCGGGCGGGCGTTCGCGCTCTACGCGATGCTCTACACCTCCGGCCGCGTGTGGATCGAGGCGCTGCGCATCGACGAGGCCAACCACATCGGCCCGTTCCGGCTCAACGTGTGGACGTCGATCATCGTCTTCGCGGTCGCCGCGACCTACTTCGTCGCGACCCGCAAGCGATCACGCTCCGAGGAGCCGGTGGCGGACGCCGCGGAGTCTGCCGACGAGCCGACGGACACGGAAGACGCGCGCTGAGCGTCAGGAAAGCCTGACCTTCGGTGACGGCGGCCCACGGTCGGACGTACGTTTTCACCATGACCGAAGCTGTCGAGAGCACCGAGCCCCTGCCTGACCCCGCGCACGTCGAGCACGAGCACCCGGACGTCACGGGCGGCTGGTTGCGGCCTGCCGTGTTCGGCGCGATGGACGGGCTGGTGTCCAACTTCGCGCTCATCATGGGCGTCGTCGGCGGCAGCAGCGCCAACGACACCAAGCCGATCGTCCTCGCTGGTCTCGCGGGGCTTGCCGCAGGCTCGTTCTCGATGGCAGCGGGGGAGTACACCTCGGTCGCGAGCCAGAGCGAGTTCGCGCTGGCGCAGGTCGACATCGAGCGCGACGAGATCCTCAACAACGAGACGGCCGAGGAGGCCGAGCTGGCGGTGATGTTCGTCGAGAAGGGGGTCGACGAGGACGTCGCCCGCGAGATGGCGGCGCAGATCCACCGCAACCCCGAGAACGCGGTCAAGGTGCACGCACGCGAGGAGTTCGGCGTCGACGTCGACGACCTGGCCTCGCCGATGCTGGCCGCGGTGTCGTCGTTCTTCTCGTTCGCCCTCGGCGCGATGATCCCGGTGTTCCCCTACCTGGTCGGCATCGAGTCGCCGTGGCTCGCGATCGTGTTGTCGCTTGTGGCACTGTTCGCATGCGGCGCCGTCGTCACGCGCATCACCGCTCGTTCGTGGTGGTTCGGCGGCTTCAGGCAGCTCGTGCTGGGCGGCGCGGCGGCCGGCCTGACCTATCTCGTGGGCGACGCGGTGGGCAGCGCCATCGGCTGATGCGGCACCGAACGGGACAGCCGTGTAATCTTGTGATGCTGTCCGAGGCCAACGTCGTCCCCGGTCCGAGAATTTTCGTGATCCTGATGACGTGAAGTGAGGCCCTCCATGCGCGCCCCCCTCTATTCGACTCAGCCGCCTGCCCAAGGTCTGTACGACCCGCAGAACGAGCACGACGCCTGTGGTGTCGCCTTCGTCGCGACGCTGACCGGCGTGCCGAGCCACGAGATCGTCCTCCAGGGACTCACCGCCCTGCGCAACCTCGACCACCGTGGAGCCGTCGGCGGCGACCCGGACACGGGCGACGGTGCGGGCATCATGATCCAGGTCCCCGACGCGTTCCTGCGCGGGGTCAGCGGCGTCGAGCTGCCCGAGGCGGGTTCGTACGCCGCAGGCATGGCGTTCCTGCCGATCGACGAGGCTGAGGCCGCCGAGGCGCGCGCTCGCGTCGAGGAGATCGCGACCGAGGAGGGCCTGACGGTCCTCGGCTGGCGCGAGGTCCCCGTCGAGCCCGAGGTCCTGGGCCACGGCATGTCGCGCGCCGCGATGCCGGCGTTCGTCCAGGTGTTCGTCACCGCCGCGGGGGAGCCGCAGAGCGGCATCGAGCTCGACCGCACGGCGTACTGCCTGCGCAAGCGCGCGGAGCACGAGCTCGCGGTCTACTTCCCGTCGCTGTCGAGCCGCACGCTCGTCTACAAGGGCATGCTCACACCCGAGCAGCTCGAGGGCTTCTTCCCCGACCTCGCCGACCCGCGCATGGAGTCGGCGATGGCGATCGTGCACAGCCGCTTCTCGACCAACACATTCCCCAGCTGGCCGCTGGCCCACCCGTTCCGCTTCATCGCGCACAACGGTGAGATCAACACCGCGCGCGGCAACCGCAACTGGATGCGCGCCCGCGAGGCCCTGCTCGAGAGCGACCTGATCCCCGGCGACATGAACCGGCTCTTCCCGGTCTGCGACCCGCTCGGCAGCGACACCGCATCGTTCGACGAGGTGCTCGAGCTGCTGCACCTCGGTGGCCGCAGCCTGCCGCACGCCGTCATGATGATGATCCCCGAGGCGTGGGAGAACGACGCCGACATGGACCCGGCGCGCCGGGCGTTCTACGAGTTCCACTCCTCCGTCATGGAGCCGTGGGACGGACCTGCCGCGATCGCGTTCACCGACGGCAACCAGATCGGCGCGGTCCTCGACCGCAACGGCCTGCGCCCCGGTCGCTACTGGGTGACCGAGGACGGCCTCGTCGTGCTCGCCTCCGAGGCCGGTGTCCTCGACATCGACCAGAAGACCATCACCCGCAAGGGCCGGCTCGAGCCCGGCAAGATGTTCCTGCTCGACCTCGACCAGCACCGCATCATCGAGGACCACGAGATCAAGAACACCCTCGCCTCGGAGCACCCGTACGACGAGTGGCTCTACTCGGGCCTCGTCCGCTTCGAGGACCTGCCCGACCTCGAGCACATCGTGCACACCCACGCGTCGGTGACCCGTCGCCAGCAGGTGTTCGGCTACACCGAGGAGGAGCTGCGGCTGCTCATCGCGCCGATCGCCCGCACCGGCGCCGAGGCGATCGGGTCGATGGGCACCGACACGCCCCTGGCGGCGATCTCGGACGGTCCTCGGCAGCTGTTCGACTACTTCTCGCAGCTGTTCGCGCAGGTCACCAACCCGCCGCTCGACGCGATCCGCGAAGAGGTCGTCACCTCGCTGGCGGGCACGATCGGGCCCGAGCGCAACCTGCTCGCACCCAGCCCGGCGTCGTGCCGCATGCTGCAGCTGCCGTTCCCCGTGCTCGACAACGACGAGCTCGCCAAGATCCGGCACATGAACAAGGACGGCGACATGCCGGGCTTCTCGGTGCACGTCGTCCGCGGCCTCTACGACGTCCACGGCGGCGGCGCGGCCCTCAAGGCCAAGCTCGACGAGATCTGCGCCGAGGTGTCGCGCGCGATCGCCGACGGCGCACGGATCATCGTGCTGTCGGACCGGCATTCCAACGCCGACCTCGCACCGATCCCGTCGTTGCTGCTGACCGGCGCGGTGCACCACCACATGGTGCGCGAGAAGCTGCGCACGCAGGCCGGCCTCATCATCGAGGCCGGTGACGTCCGCGAGGTGCACCACGTCGCGCTCCTGATCGGCTACGGCGCGACCGCGGTCAACCCCTACCTCGTGCTCGAGTCCGCCGAGGACCTGGCGCGCGAGAAGGTCTTCGTCGAGGGCGTCGAGCCCGGCCAGGCGCTGCGCAACGTCGCCTACGGCCTCGGCAAGGGCGTGCTCAAGGTCATGAGCAAGATGGGCGTCTCGACCGTTGCGTCCTACACCGGTGCCCAGATCTTCGAGGCTGTCGGGCTGGCGCCTGAGGTCATCGAGGCCTACTTCACCGGCACGTCGTCCAAGCTCGGCGGCGTCGGGCTCGACGTGCTCGCCGAGGAGGTCCGGGCGCGGCACCTCAAGGCGTACCCGACGAGCGGCATCGCCGCGGCGCGCCGTCACCTCGAGACCGGGGGCGAGTACCAGTGGCGTCGCGGTGGACCGGAGCACCTGTTCGACCCCGAGACGGTGTTCCGCCTGCAGCACTCCACGCGTACGGGCAGCTACGAGATCTTCAAGCAGTACACCAGCCGGGTCGACGACCAGTCGGAGCGACTCATGACGCTGCGCGGCCTGTTCGGCTTCAAGGACGGCGAGCGCCCACCGGTGCCGATCGACGAGGTCGAGCCGGTCTCCGAGATCGTCAAGCGCTTCTCGACCGGCGCCATGTCGTACGGCTCCATCAGCCAGGAGGCGCACGAGACCCTCGCGATCGCGATGAACCGTCTCGGCGGCAAGTCCAACACCGGTGAGGGTGGCGAGGACCCCGAGCGCCTGTACGACCCGGAGCGCCGTTCGGCGATCAAGCAGGTCGCGTCGGGCCGCTTCGGCGTCACGTCGGAGTACCTCACCAACTCCGACGACATCCAGATCAAGATGGCGCAGGGCGCGAAGCCCGGCGAGGGTGGCCAGCTGCCCGGCCCCAAGGTCTATCCGTGGGTCGCCCGCACCCGGCACTCGACGCCCGGCGTCGGCCTCATCTCGCCGCCGCCGCACCACGACATCTACTCGATCGAGGACCTCAAGCAGCTCATCCACGACCTCAAGAACGCCAACCCTGCGGCACGCGTGCACGTCAAGCTCGTGTCGGAGATCGGCGTGGGCACGGTCGCGGCCGGCGTCTCCAAGGCCAAGGCCGACGTCGTCCTGATCTCCGGGCACGACGGCGGCACCGGTGCCTCTCCGCTGACCTCGCTCAAGCATGCCGGCGGACCGTGGGAGCTCGGCCTCGCCGAGACCCAGCAGACCCTCCTGCTCAACGGGCTGCGCGACCGCATCGTCGTCCAGGCCGACGGGCAGCTCAAGACCGGCCGTGACGTCGTCATCGCCGCGCTGCTCGGGGCCGAGGAGTTCGGCTTCGCCACGGCTCCGCTCGTCGTGAGCGGCTGCATCATGATGCGTGTGTGTCACCTCGACACGTGCCCCGTCGGCGTCGCCACCCAGAACAAGGCGCTGCGCGAGAAGTACGCCGGCAAGGCCGAGTACATCGTCAACTTCTTCCAGTTCATCGCCGAAGAGGTGCGCGAGATCCTGGCGCGTCTGGGCTTCCGCTCGATCGAGGAGGCCGTCGGTCACGCCGAGGTCATCGACGTCCGCAAGGCCGTCGACCACTGGAAGGCCGACGGGCTCGACCTGACCCCGATCCTGTACGTCCCGGAGCTCCCCGAGGGCGCGGCCCGGCACAACACGACGGGCCAGGACCACAGCCTCGACAAGGCTCTCGACAACGAGCTCATCGCGCTCAGCGCCGACGCGCTCGAGCGCGGCGAGCCGGTGCGCGCGCAGGTCGACATCCGCAACGTCAACCGCACGGTCGGCACGATGCTCGGCCACGAGGTCACCAAGCGCTATCGCGGCGAGGGACTTCCCGAGAACACGATCGACATCACGTTCCTCGGCTCGGCCGGGCAGTCGTTCGGCGCGTTCGTGCCCAAGGGCGTCACGCTGCGCCTGGAGGGCGACGGCAACGACTACGTCGGCAAGGGACTGTCGGGCGGTCGCATCGTCGTCCGTCCGCCCCGCGAGGTGCAGTTCACCGCCGAGGCGCAGATCGTCGCCGGCAACGTGATCGGCTTCGGCGCGACCAGCGGCGAGATCTTCCTGCGCGGCAAGGTCGGCGAACGGTTCTGTGTCCGCAACTCCGGCGTCAGCGCCGTGGTCGAGGGCGTGGGCGACCACGCCTGCGAGTACATGACGGGTGGCCGGGTCGTGATCCTCGGCCAGACCGGGCGCAACGTCGCCGCCGGCATGAGTGGCGGTGCGGCGTACGTCCTGGACCTCGACGAGACCAAGGTCAACATGGACATGGTAGAGCTGCGCCCTGTCGCGGGCACCGCCGCAGAAGAGCTCAAGCTCCTGATCCAGAAGCACCAAGAGGAGACCGGCTCGGTCGTCGCCGAGCAGCTGCTCGGCGACTGGGAGCAGTCGCTCGCGCGATTCACCGAGATCATGCCGGTCAACTACCGGCTGGTGCTCGAGGCGCGCGACGCCGCCGAGTCCGAAGGACTGTCCGAGGAAGACACGACCGCACGCATGATGGAGGTGGCCGCACGTGGCTGATCCCAGAGGATTCATCACGACTCCCCGACAGGTCGCCGAACGGCGCCCTGTCGAGGAACGCGTCAACGACTGGAACGAGGTCTACCCCGGTGGGCCCGGCCGCGCCCTGCTGCCGATCATCACCGAACAGGCCGGACGCTGCATGGACTGCGGCATCCCGTTCTGCCACTCGGGCTGCCCACTCGGCAACCTGATCCCCGAGTGGAACGACCTGGTCTGGCGCGAGGACTGGGACGAGGCACTCGACCGCCTGCACGCGACCAACAACTTCCCGGAGTTCACCGGGCGGCTGTGCCCGGCCCCGTGCGAGACCGCGTGCGTCGTGGCGATCAACCGCGACGCCGTGACGATCAAGAACGTCGAGGTCTCGATCATCGACAAGGCTTGGGACGACCGCCGGGTCAAGCCCGAGCCGCCGGAGTGGTTGACCGGCAAGACCGTCGCCGTCGTCGGCTCCGGTCCGGCTGGTCTCGCGGCTGCGCAGCAGCTGACCCGCGCCGGTCACACCGTCGCCGTCTACGAGCGTGACGACAAGCCCGGCGGGCTGCTCCGATACGGCATCCCCGAGTTCAAGATGGAGAAGATCCAGGTCGAGCGCCGCATCGACCAGATGCAGCGCGAGGGCACGGTCTTCCGTACGGGCGTGCAGGTCGGCGACACGCTGACCGGCCACCAGCTGCGTGACCGCTACGACGCCGTCGTGCTGGCGATGGGCTCGACCGTACGACGTGACCTGCCGGTGCCCGGGCGTGAGCTCGCCGGCATCCACCAGGCCATGGAGTTCCTCCCGCAGGCCAACCGGGTCGCGCTCGGCGAAGAGGTCGACGACCAGATCGTCGCGACCGACAAGGACGTCATCATCATCGGTGGCGGCGACACGGGTGCTGACTGCCTCGGCACGTCCGTACGTCAGGGCGCCCGGTCGATCACGCAGCTCGAGATCATGCCCAACCCGGGCACGGATCGTCCCGAGTCGCAGCCATGGCCGACGTACCCGATGATCTACCGCGTCTCCTCTGCTCACGAGGAGGCGGGGGAGCGGGTCTACTCGATCTCGACCAAGGAGTTCCTCGGCGAGAACGGTCACGTCAGTGGCCTGCGGCTCGTCGAGGTCGAGATGGTCGACGGGAAGTTCGAGGAGGTCGAGGGGTCCGAGCGGGTCGTCCCGGCACAGCTCGTGCTCTTCGCGATGGGCTTCACGGGTCCCGAGAAGGAGGGCCTCGTCGACCAGCTAGGCGTCGAGCTCGACGAACGCGGCAACATCAAGCGCGACAAGAGCTACATGTCCAGCATCGACGGCGTGTTCGTCGCCGGTGATGCCGGACGTGGTCAGTCGCTCATCGTGTGGGCCATCGCTGAGGGCCGCTCGGCCGCCGCGGGCGTCGACGCGTACCTGTCGGGATCGACCAACCTGCCGGCCCCGATTCCGCCGAATGCCCGCCCGTTGACGGTGTGACAACTGGTCTTTTGCTCTCGAACCTGACCGAAACCTGATTTGTTGCGCCAAACCACTTAAGTGACTCGCCGGTAGGCGAACCGCTGGATAGGCTCGTGCAGTGAGAAGAGCGAAGATCGTATGCACCCTCGGCCCGGCCGTCGGTAGCGCCCACAAGATCCTGCAGCTGACCGAGGCGGGGATGGACGTCGCGCGACTCAACATGAGTCACGGCGACCAGTCCGACCACGAGCAGAACTACGCCTGGGTCCGCGAGGCCGGTGACAAGGTCGGCAAGGCGATCGCCGTGCTGGCCGACCTCCAGGGCCCCAAGATCCGGCTCGGCCGCTTCGCCGACGGACCCGTCCAGCTCGAGGTCGGTGGCACGTTCACGATCACGACCGACGACATCCTCGGTGACGAGCACCGGTGCTCCACGACCTACAAGGGTCTGCCCGGCGACGTCTCGGTGGGCGACGAGATCCTGATCGACGACGGCCGCATGCGCCTGCGCGCGACAGCCGTCACCGACACCGACGTCACCTGCACCGTCGAGACGAGCGGCCCGGTCAGCAACAACAAGGGCATCAACCTCCCCGGCGTGATGGTCAGCGTCCCGGCGATGAGTGAGAAGGACATCGACGACCTGCGCTTCGCGCTGCGTCTCGGCGTGGACTTCATCGCGCTGTCGTTCGTACGCTCCGCCGACGACTACTACGACGTCAAGAAGATCATGGTCGAAGAGGGCATCATGCGCCCCGTCATCGCCAAGATCGAGAAGCCCCAGGCTGTCGACAACCTCGACGGCATCATGGACGCCTTCGACGGCGTCATGGTCGCGCGCGGTGACCTCGGCGTCGAGCTGCCGCTCGAGGACGTCCCGATCGTCCAGAAGCTCATCGTCGAGAAGGCTCGCCGCAACGCCAAGCCCGTCATCGTCGCCACGCAGATGCTCGAGTCGATGATCTCGGCTCCGCGGCCGACCCGCGCTGAGGCGTCCGACGTCGCCAACGCGGTGCTCGACGGCGCCGACGCGGTGATGCTGTCCGGCGAGACGAGCGTGGGGGAGTACCCGATCCACACCGTCACCACGATGGCTCGCATCATCGAGTCCACCGAGGAGCACGGCCTGCCCCGCATGGCGGCGTTCACGTGGAAGGCCAAGACCAAGAGCGGCATCATCTGCCGCGCCGCTGCCGACGTCGCCGAGGCGGTCAGCGCCCGGTTCGTCGTCGCGTTCACGACCAGCGGCGACTCCGCTCGCCGCATGACGCGCTACCGCTCCAAGGTCCCGGTCATCGCGTTCACGCCCGACCCGCTCGTACGCTCGCAGCTGGCCCTGAGCTGGGGCATCGAGACGTTCCTCGTCCCTGAGGTCACGCACACCGACGAGATGGTGCTGCAGGTCGACAAGGCGCTGCTCGAGATCGGCCGCTGCGCCGACGGACAGCAGGTCGTCATCGTCGCCGGGAGCCCTCCGGGCATCCCGGGGTCGACCAACGCGCTGCGCATCCACAACATGGGCGATGCGATCAACGGCGTCGTCCCGGCCTACCAGGACACCGCGGAGTAGTTCTCCATCGGCTCGCCCGCTCGCCCCGGACGTTGGGGCGGGCGGGCTTTGTCGTCACTACGGTGACGACGTGTTCACGCTCGGCGTCAGAAGTAGTCGGAGCCTGCCATCCAGCCGACGGCCAGCACACCCACGACGGTGACCACGAGGAAGATCGCCGGCGCTCGCTTGCAGGCCGGCGAACTTCATCGTGAACTGGAACATCGCGAGAGACATCACCAGGACCACCAGCAGGGTCAATCCGGCCGCCTGCAGCACATCCGCAGCCCAGATGTTGACGTCTGGAAGGCGATCGCTCAGGTCGGACGGCAGGACAGGGTGGTTGCGGCCGCCCAACAGGTTGAGGACGGCCGCAAGGGTGAAAGCCATCGCGATGCCCCACGCGACGGCTGGACCGACCGGGTTGAGGTTGCCGCGGCGAACCTCGAGGAGCACGACGTACGTGGTGACGATCGCCGGGAGCGTGAAGACTGCGACCACAGTCCAGAACTCAGGAGCAATGTGCCACTCCCGCTCGGTGAAGTAGGAGTTGAGGTCGAGGACGTGCACGAGCCACGTCAGGAGGAGCGGGATGCCCTCGAGCAGGACGGCGAAGAAGGCCAGGACACCGCCGAGGCCATAGACGCACCCACTGCCGGTCGAGGTACGTGTCTGGCTGCGAGGCATGGGTGTCCTTGAAGTTGTCTTCCACGGCTGACTCGGCTCACGTTCCCGTGCCGGCAGGCCGGCACCGCGCCGGCCGCGGGCGGCCGTCGTTGCTTCCGGCTTCAGAACTTTCGCCCACTCTTCAATGGGTCCAATCCCGGTGCCGGGTGCGGGAGTCGAACCCGCACGCCCTTGCGGACAACGGTTTTTGAGACCGTCGCGTCTACCATTCCGCCAACCCGGCATGCACGCGTCGGCCGCAACATCCGGCGCAGCTGGACCCGCGAGCCCGCACTGCGTCCGTCGAGCTCAACCCGAGTTCACGTGCGGGATAACCTTCTCATGTGACTGACCAAGCCCCGGAGTCGGGACGGCCCGCGCCACGCGTCGTGATTGCCGAGGACGAGGCGCTGATCCGGCTCGACCTCGCCGAGATGCTCGCCGAGGAGGGCTATGTCGTGGTCGGCCAGGCCGGCGACGGTGAGCAGGCGATCGAGCTGGCGATGGAGCACCGTCCTGACCTCGTGGTGATGGACGTCAAGATGCCCAAGCTCGACGGCATCGCAGCGGCCTCCCAGATCGCCCAGGCCAGGATCGCCCCGGTGGTGATGCTCACGGCGTTCAGCCAGCGCGAGCTCGTCGAGCGCGCCCGGGACTCCGGCGCCATGGCGTACCTGGTCAAGCCCTTCACCAAGTCCGATCTCGTGCCGGCAATCGAGATGGCCATGAGCCGATTCGCCGAGATCCGGGCCCTCGAGCACGAGGTCGGCGACCTCACCGGCCAGCTCGCGACGCGGAAGGCCATCGAGCGGGCCAAGGGGCTTCTGCAGGAGGCCCTGAGCATCAGCGAGCCCGAGGCGTTCCGCTGGATCCAGCGCACGGCGATGGACCTCCGCCTGACGATGCAGCAGGTCGCACAAGGGGTCATCGACCACGGTCCTGAGCTGGGCGGGTCGGTCGATCCTCAGGGCTGATCATGCCCGGGTTACAAATTGGCTACGTTACTTGCCGTAATCGGCTCGTTGACCCAATTGACCCATGAAAAGACTAAGTTCATGCATACGTACACGCTCCCTGGCACGGGCCATGGGCTTTCTACATATCCGGAGGATTGATGAAACGCAGTACCCAGACGATCCGCCTCGCGGCCGTCGTGGCCGCGAGCGCGCTTGTTCTCGCTGCATGTGGCGGCGGCAGCGACAGCGACGGCGACAAGCCCAAGGCTTCCGACGCTCCCGCAGCCAAGGGCGACGGTGTCCTCACGGTCGGCACGCTCCTGCCGTCGACCGGTGACCTTGCGTTCCTCGGCCCCCCGGAGTTCGCGGGTGTCGACCTCGCGGTCAAGGACATCAACGAGGCTGGCGGAGTCCTCGGCAAGCCTGTCGCTCAGTCCAAGGCGGACTCCGGCGACGGTACGCCGAAGATCGCGCCCGGCTCGGTGGACAAGCTCCTCGCAGCCAAGTCCGACGTCATCATCGGTGCGGCCTCCTCGAGCGTCTCGCTGAGCGTCATCGACAAGATCGTCGGCGCTGGTGTCGTGGAGTTCTCCCCGGCCAACACGTCGACCGCCTTCGACACCTACGACGACAAGGGCCTCTACTTCCGTACCGCCCCGTCCGACGTGCTCCAGGGCAACGTGCTCGGCAACCTCGTCCTCAAGGACGGCGCCAAGAACGTCGCGATCATCGCGCGCCAGGAGGCGTACGGTGAGGCGCTCGCCGACAACGTCGAGAAGACCATCAAGGACCAGGGTGGAACGGTCGCCGCGAAGGTGCTCTACAGCGTCGACGCGACCTCCTACACGTCCGAGATCCAGAAGATCAAGGACGCCAAGCCCGACGCGATCGTCGTGATCTCGTTCAACGAGGCCACCAAGATCATCCCCGGTCTCGAGGCTGCTGGCATCGGACCCAAGGACGTCAAGACGTACTTCGTGGACGGCAACACCGCCGACTACAGCAAGGACTTCCCCAAGGGAACCCTGAAGGGCGTCAAGTCGACCTACCCCGGCGCGCAGCTGAAGGACGACTTCAAGACTCGTCTGCTCGGGATCAACCCGAAGCTCAAGGACTTCACCTACGGTCCTGAGTCGTACGACGCGACGGTCCTGACGGCTCTGGCCGCCGAGGCCGCCAAGAGCGACAACGGTGTCGCCCTGTCCAAGAAGATCAAGGAAGTCTCCGAAGGCGGCGAGAAGTGCACCACCTACAAGGACTGCCTGGCGCTGCTCAAGGACGGAAAGGACATCGACTATGACGGTGTCTCCGGCCCGGTGGACATGAACGACACCGGATCCCCGTCGAAGGCCACGATCGGCATCTTCCAGTACGGCGAGGACAACACCTACAAGAACCTCGAGTACGTCACCGGCGTCGTCGAGTAAGTAGGCACAGCACAGCACGACCAGGAGGGCCCCGGCTTCGGCCGGGGCCCTCCTGCGTCTCCCACCGGCTGCGGTTTACCAAGAGGTCAGGGCAAGCCGCCACTTCACAGGGCGCGCGCACCCTGAGATGTGGCGGTTTGCCGTGGGAAGTCGGCGGTCCACAGGTCTGGCGTCACGCCGATGATCCACAGCGGTGGCATTCGGGCTGGGTCCATCGGCCGCAGATCGGTGTGATGAGCCGATGAATGACCTCATCAGGACCCAGGCGCTCACCCGTGGCTACGTGACGCGCGCGCAGATCATCGACGCCGGCTGTCGCGACCGGGACATCAAGGCGGCGTTACGCGCTGGTCTGCTCGTGAGACTGCGCCATGGCATATACGCGTACGCGGACGACGTCGCGAGTATGACAGAGGTCGAGCGGCATCGCCTCGTCTCGTACGCCGTCGTCGACCGGCTCGGCGACGGGTTCGTCCTCAGCCACCAGTCGGCATGCGCTGCCCATGGGATCGATCAGTACGCCTCGCCGGACCAGGACGTACACGTGACGCGACTCGACGGTCGTGCGGGGCGGCGGGAAGCCGGTGTGGTGCACCACGTCGGCGCCGTACCCACTGAAGACGTGATGTTCGTCGACGGCCGGCTCGTGATGCGGCCGGAGCGAGCGGTGTTCGAGGCCGCCACGATCTGCTCGACCGAGTCGGCCATGGTCACAGCCAGCTCCGCGCTGCACCTTGGCCTCGCGACCGCGGAGGGCCTGGACGAGATCGGGGAACGCCTGACTCGGTGGCCCGGCGCTCGGCACGCCGCCCTTGCCATGCGGCTGTCGGACGGCCGGTGCGAATCTGTGGGGGAGTCGCGGTCGTTGTTCATGATGTGGCGCGGAGGAATCCCGAGACCCGAGCAGCAGGTCACGATTCGAGGGGAGTTCGGCGTCGTCGCGCGTGTTGACTTCGACTGGGACGCCTGGCGCCACACCGGCGAGTTCGACGGGCTCTTCAAGTACGGCCGCCTCAACGTGCACGTCGCCGACCCCGGGCGGATCCTCACGGACGAGAAGGCACGTGAGGACGGTGTCCGGGGGACGGGCCGAGGGATGTCGCGGTGGATCTGGCCGGAGCTGCCGATGCGGCAGACCGTCGAACGCCTGAGGCTCGATCTCGATCGCTCCCGCAGCCTCTACTGCCACGGGCGTACGTACATCGCCCTTGGCTGACGCTCCGCACGGCAAACTGCCACTCCACAGGGTGCGCGCACCGTGCGGAGTGGCAGTTTGCCCTGACCTCTTGGTAAACCGCGGAGGCGGGTGAGGGGTCAGTGGGCCTTGGCGAGTGTGCCGAGGTAGAGCTCGATGACCTTCGGGTCGTTCATCAGGTCGCGGCCGGAGCCCGTGTGGGCGTTGCGGCCCTGGTCGAGGACGTACGCCCGGTCGCAGATCTGGAGGCAGCGGCTGGCGTTCTGCTCGACCATGACGACCGAGACACCGGCGCTGTTGATCCGCTTGGTCTGGACGAACACCTCGTCCTGCAGAGCGGGGGACAGGCCGGCCGACGGCTCGTCGAGCAGCAGCACCGACGGCGACATCATGAGCGCTCGGCCCATCGCCACCATCTGGCGTTCGCCGCCGGAGAGCGAACCGGCGCGCTGGTCCTTGCGCTCGAACAGCCGCGGGAAGATGTCCGTGACGTAGCCGAAGCGCTCCTTGAACTTCTTGGGGTCGAGGTACATCCCCATCTCGAGGTTCTCGGACACCGTCAGCGACGGGAACACGTTGTTGGTCTGCGGCACGAACCCCACGCCCGACGCGACGAGCTGGTCGGCCCGCAGGTTGGTGATGTCCTTGCCGTTGAGCACGACCGTGCCCTCGTGGATCTTGACGAGGCCGAACATGGCCTTGAGCAGCGTCGACTTGCCGGCGCCGTTGGGGCCGATGATGCCGACGAGCTCACCGTCGTGGCAGTGCAGGCTCGCGTCGTTGAGGATGTTGACGCCGGGCAGGTAGCCGGCGATCAGGTTGTCGGCGCGCAGGATCGCGCCCTCGGGTGCCGCGTAGTCGTCGACCATCAGCTGTTCTCCTCGGCTTCTGCTTCCGCTTCGAGCTCGGCCTCGGCTGCGGCCAGGATCTCTTCCTCGGTCTCGTGGGTGAGCGCGGCGTCGTGGTGCGCGCCCAGATAGGCATCGATGACCGCCTGGTTGGCCATGACGGTGTCAGGCGGGCCCTCCGCGACGATCTTGCCCTGGGCCATCACGACGACCCAGTCGGAGATGTCGCGGACCATGTCCATGTCGTGCTCGACGAACAGGACCGTACGGCCCTCGTCACGCAGCGACTTCACGTGGCCCAGGAGCGACTGCTTGAGGGCGGGGTTCACGCCGGCCATCGGCTCGTCGAGCATGATCAGCTCGGGGTCGACCATCAGGGCCCGCGCCATCTCCAGCAGCTTGCGCTGGCCGCCCGAGAGCGAGCCGGCGAAGTCGTCGGCCTTGGCGTCGAGCTTGAACCGCGCGAGCAGGTCCATGGCCCGGTTGGTGTTCTCCTTCTCCTGGGCGCTCCACAAGCCCTTGAACAGGCTTGGCAGGAACTTCTCGCCGCGCTGGCCGGTCGCGCCGAGGCGCATGTTCTCGATGACCTTGAGCCGCGACAGCACCTTGGTGAGCTGGAACGTGCGGACCATGCCCTTGCGGGCGACCTTGTAGGGCGGTACGCCGTGGAGGCTCTCGCCGTTGAACGTCCATTCGCCGCTGTCGGGCTCGTCGAACCCGGTCAGCAGGTTGAAGAACGTCGTCTTGCCGGCGCCGTTGGGTCCGATCAGCGCGGTGATCTTGCCGCGTTGGATCTCGAAGTGCTCGACGTCGACGGCAGTGAGGCCACCGAACTTCCGGGTCACCCCGTCGGCCACGAGGATCGAGTCGGACTTCTGGCTCTGGGTGTCGCTGGACGGCTGCGTTTCAGTGGGCATCGATCGCCAGCTCCCTTCTGTCTCCGAAGATCCCTTGTGGCCGGTAGATCATGATCAGCATCAGTATCAGCCCCAGGAAGATGAGTCGCATCAGGCTGGCCTGGTCGTCGGTCATGATCGACGCCGGGATGGTCGGGTTGGTGCCCGAGGTCAGCTTGTCGAAGACCAGGTCGAGGCCGCTGATGAAGAACCAGAAGATCAGGGCACCGGCGACCGGTCCGAAGACGCGGGCGGCACCACCGATCAACAGCACGGTGTAGGTGAAGAACGTCGTGTCGGTCGCGAAGTCCGACGGCGCGACGTTGCTGGTCGCCAAGCCGGACATGATGCCGGCGAGCGCACCGATGACACCACCGAGCACGAGCGCCTGCATCTTGTAGGAGTAGACGTTCTTGCCGAGGCTGCGCACGGCGTCCTCGTCCTCACGGATGCTCTTGAGGACGCGTCCCCACGGGCTCCGCATGAGGAGGTAGACGAACCCGCACAACAGGAGCGCAAGGGTCCAGCCGACGATCATGATGAAGAAGTCGTACGACCGGAAGTCCAAGCCCAGGAAGTGCACACCCCCTGACGGGATGAAGTTGAGCGACCGCATGCCGTCGACGAAGCCGTAACGGCCGTCCTGGCCGCCGAACTGGTCGTTGAGGGCTGCCGAGCCGAGCACCTGGCGGATCGCCTCGGCTGCCGCGATCGTCGCGATGGCCAGGTAGTCCGCGCGGAGCCGCAGCGTGGGCACGCCGAGCACGAGCGCCAGCACGACCGCCATGAGGAGGCCGACGATGAGGCTGGGGAAGAGCGGCCAGCCCCAGGTCTGGATGAGTGAGCCGAGGGCGTAGCCGCCGACCATCATGAACGCGGCCTGGCCGAAGTTGAGCAGGCCGGTGTAGCCGAAGTGGATGTTGAGTCCGATGGCGGCGAGGCAGTAGATGATGGCGCTCGGGCCGATTCCCTGCTCGATCGCACCGGAGAGGACGCTTGACCATTCCATGGTGTTCTCCCTTCCTAACCGACGCGCTCTGCTCGACCGAGCAGACCTTGGGGACGGACCAGCAGGATCAGCACGAGCACGACCAGTGCGGTGACGTACTTGAGCTCGGACGGCAGGATCAGCGACGACATCTCCACGAGGAGGCCGACGATGATGCTTCCTGCCATCGTGCCCCAGATGGTGCCGAGGCCTCCCAAGGTGACGGCGGCGAACACGAGCAGGAGGATCTTGTTGCCGACCTGGTAGTCGAAGCCGTTCGTGAGGCCCCACATGATGCCGGAGAGGCCGGCGAGCGCGCCGCCGACGATCCAGATCGTGGTGATGACGCGGTCGACGTCGATGCCCGAGGATGCGGCGAGTGCGGGGTTGTCCGACACGGCTCGCGTCGCCTTGCCGAGGCGCGTGCGCTGCACCGCCAGGGACACCGCGACGAGGATGATGACGCAGACCACGGCGATGTAGAACGCCTTGGGCGAGACGCCGATCGAGCCGATGTTCCACAGCTTGCCGGCTGGTACTCCGGTGTACTGGTGGTTGTCGGCGCCGAAGAAGTACTGGTAGATGTTCCGCAGGAAGATCGACAGGCCGATGCTGACGATCATCATGGCGATGAGGCCTGTGCCCCGTCCTCGCAGCGGTTTCCAGAGCAACCGGTCATTGGCCAGGCCGAAGGCGCCGGAGAGGATGACCGCGACCAGGGCGGCCGGGAAGAACGCCCAGCCCCACTGGTCCTGGAACATGAAGGCGGCGAGCGCACCGAACGTGATGAGCTCGCCGTGGGCGAAGTTGGTGAGGCCGGTGGTGCCGAACACCAGGGACAGGCCGAGGGCGGCGAGCGCGAGCAGCAGGCCGAGGAAGATGCCGTTGATGCCGCTCTGCCCGATCTCGGTGAACGTGCCGACGGAGTTGTCGGTCGCCGGGCCGATCGCGTAGCCGATGCGGATGTCGGAGTCGGTCTTGATGGTGATGCTGAGTGTCGTCTTCTTGGGATCTCGGAGCTCAGCACCCTTGGGCAGGGTGTCGGTGTCGATCTTGACGGTGATCTTCTCGCCGAGCAGATCGATCGGGGTGCCGGGCAGCGCGATCGAGAACGAGCCGTCGGCACCGCTGGTGCCCGACGCGATCTCGGCGCCGTCCTTCTCCACGGAGATCTTGACGCCTGGCACTGGTTTGGCTGGATCGGTCCGGGTGTCGGAAAGCTGTCCGTTGACGTCGATCGTGTCGTTGGTTGCCGCCTGGGCAGGCGACGTCAGGCCCATCATGAGGACCCCCATCACGATCGAGAGCAGTGCCGCTGTTCGCAGTCGCACGCATGACTCCTGTCCGCTGATGCACGGGTTGGTTCAAATGTGATCCTCGGACTATAGCCACATGCAAGAGTCATGCACGTCACAACGGGGGCCCGTGGGTAACAGTTGGGTTTCGAGACGGTGTGTCAGTGCACCACGACGGCGATCTGGCACAGCACAGGCGCCAGCACGAGCGCGGGCAACAGGTCGGCGACGTGGATCGACTTGAGGTCGAGCAGACGGAACGCGACCCCGATCAGGATCAGTCCGCCGGTCGCGGTGAGGGCCTCGAGGTGCGCGTCCGGCAGGAACGAGCCGAGCGCCGCGCCCAGCACCGTGAGGGTCCCCTGGATCACGGCGACCGACACCGCCGACGCCATGACGCCGATGCCGAACGACGCCGCGAACGCCAGGGCGGCGAAGCCGTCCAGCGACGCCTTGAGCAGCAGCTGGTCGGCGCCGTTGCCGAGCCCTTCGTTGATCGACCCGAGGATCGTCAAGGGACCGATGCAGAAGACCAGCGAGCTGATGACGAATCCCTCGATGAACCGCTGCCGGCCCTCACCGGCCTCGCCGGGCGTCAGACGCCCCTGCAGCCAACCGCCGAAGTCCTCGAGCCGGTCCTCCAGCCGCAGCACCGAGCCGATGATGCCGCCGAACACCAGGGAGCCGAGGACGATCAGCGTCGGCGCGCCGCGGTCGACGGCGTCGACGAGGTCCGCGCTGCTGACCGCCATGGCGGCATCCGCGGCGATCAGCAACGTGACGAGACCGAGCGCGGAGGTGACGGTCGAACGTACGCGAAGGCTCAGGCGATGACCGATCAGGAGACCCAGCCCCGAGCCGGCGACCACGGTCGCCACGTTGGTGGCTGTACCGAAGCCGACGAACATGTAAGGTCTCCTTCGACAATTGAGGTTTCAACTGGGTACGCCCGCAGCACCCCGCGCGTAGTGTGTCATTTCTACGCCCGCGACTGGTGCGCGGGAGTTCCGGACTCGAGACAAGGGAAGTGCATGTCGGGCCGACCGCACATCGTTCTCCGCGACGCAGATCGCGAGGATGCACACGCCCTGGTCACCCTCTGGGCCGAGTGCGCAGGCGCCAGCAAGGACGAGGGCTCGGAGGCGTTCACGCAGCAGGCGTTGTGGCGTGAGCCCGGTGTCGCCGAGGCCGCGGCGGCGCTCGAGCTCAACCTCGGGCACCACGACAAGCGCATCATCGTGGCCCTTGTCGACGGCGAGATCGTCGGCGCCACGGTGTGCACGATCGGCACGCTGACCCCGATCAACCTGACCCGCGTGCTGATCATCACCGAGATCCAGGTGTCGCCGCGGTTCCGCCGCAAGTCTGTGGCGTCGACGTTGCTGTCGGCTGCTGCGAGCTACGGCGAGGAGCACAACTGCGAGATCGTCGTCGCCGCCGTGCCGGTGCACTCGCGCGAGCCGCATCGCTATCTCACCAAGATCGGGTTCAACCAGATCGCGGTGCTGCGGGCGATCCAGGCCAGCAAGCTGCGGTCGCGCCTCACGATGAAGGCCACCAACTCGCGCGACACCGGCAAGCTGATTGCCGTACGCCGGACGCTTCGCCGGCGCACCGACGCCCGCGGCCACTCCCGCACCTGACCCCTCGCAGTTCGTCAGACCCGGCGACTAGAGTCGACCGGGTGGACCGCCTCCTGCTGATCGACGGCCATTCCGTCGCCTACCGTGCCTTCTTCGCCCTCCCCGTCGAGAACTTCTCGACCACGACGGGCCAGAGCACCAATGCGGTGTTCGGGTTCACGTCGATGCTGATCAACGTCCTGCGCGACGAGAGGCCGACCCACGTGGCGGTCGCGTTCGACGTCTCCCGCAAGACCTTCCGGCTCGACCAGTACGCCGAGTACAAGGGCAATCGCTCCAAGTCGCCGCCGGAGTTCACCGGCCAGATCCCGTTGATCAAGGAGATCCTCGACGCGTTGCACATCACGACGTTCGAGAAGGACGGCTTCGAGGCCGACGACATCATCGGCACGCTGACGACCCGCGCCGAGTCCGCCGGCATGGAGGTGCTGATCTGCACGGGTGACCGCGACGCTCTCCAGCTCGTCTCCGACAAGACGACGGTCCTCTATCCCCGCAAGGGGGTCTCCGACCTGGCTCGCATGACGCCGGCCGCGGTCGAGGAGAAGTACTCGGTCACGCCCGACCACTATCCCGACATCGCCGCTCTCGTCGGCGAGACGAGCGACAACCTTCCGGGCGTCCCCGGCGTCGGCCCCAAGACCGCCGCCAAGTGGATCAACCAGTACGGCACGCTCGAGGCGCTCGTCAACGATGTCGAGAACGTTCCGGGCAAGGCGGGCGAGTCGCTGCGCGAGCACCTCGACAGCGTCCTGCGCAACCGCAGCATCAACGCCCTGATCCTCGACCTCGACCTGCCCGCCGGTCCCGCCGACCTGGCGTTCGACACCGTCTGGGACCGCGAGGCGATCCACACGGTGTTCGACGCCTTGGAGTTCAACGCGTTGCGCACCCGCCTGTTCGAGGCGTTCGGCGAGGTCGAGCCGCAGGCTGAGGAGGGGTTCGACCTCGAGGGCGTGACGCTGGCGCCCGGCGAGGTCCCGGCGTGGCTCGACACCCACTCCAAGTCCGGCGCCCGCCTCGGGCTTCACGTGCAGGGCTCGTGGGGTCGCGGCACCGGCGACGTCGTCGGGTTGGCGATCGCCTCCGACGAGTCCGCGGCGTGGATCAACACCGACGACATCACGGCCGAGGACGACGCCGCGATCGCGGCCTGGCTCGCCGATCCCGAGCGTCCCAAGGTGCTCCACGACGCCAAAGGTCCGGCGCTGGCGCTCGAGGCCAAGGGTTGGCCCATCAAGGGTGTCGCGGCCGACACGGCGCTGTCGGCCTACGTCGTGCGCCCTGACCAGCGTTCCTACGACCTCGGCGACCTGTCGCTGCGCTACCTCAAGCGCGAGCTGCGCGACGAGTCCGACAACTCCGGCCAGTTGACGCTCGACACCGACACCGTCGGGTCCGAGTCCGGCATGCTGCGTGCCCGCGCGACGCTCGACCTCGCCGCGGTGCTCGACCAGGAGGTGGAGCAGGCCAGCGGCACCGCATTGATCCGGGACGTCGAGCTGCCTCTCGTGGCGACCCTGGCGCGGATGGAGCGCACCGGCATCGCGATCGACGACGACCACCTGATCGAGCTCGAGTCCGAGTTCGCGGCGCGGGCGCAGAACGCCGCCTCCGAGGCGTTCGCGGCGATCGGTGGCAAGGAGATCAACCTCGGCTCGCCCAAGCAGCTGCAGGTCGTGCTGTTCGACGAGCTCGGCATGCCCAAGACCAAGAAGACCAAGACCGGCTACACGACCGACGCCGAGGCGTTGCAGCAGCTCTACGTCAAGACCGAGCACCCGTTCCTGCAGCACCTGCTCGACCACCGCGACGTCACGCGGCTGCGCCAGACCGTCGAAGGGCTCCGCAAGTCGATCTCCGACGACGGTCGCATCCACACGACGTACGCCCAGACCATTGCCGCGACCGGCCGCCTGAGCTCCAACGACCCCAACCTGCAGAACATCCCGATCCGCACGGCGTCAGGTCGCCGCATCCGCGAGGCATTCTGCGTCGGCGAGGGCTTCGACACGCTGGTGACGGCCGACTACAGCCAGATCGAGATGCGCATCATGGCGCACCTGTCGGAGGACGCCGACCTCATCGCGGCGTTCAACTCCGGCGAGGACTTCCACACGGTCATGGCGGCCAAGGTGTTCGCCAAGGAGCCGAGCGAGATCGACGGCGGCCTGCGGGCCCGGATCAAGGCCATGAACTACGGGCTCGCCTATGGACTCTCGTCCTACGGCCTCAGCCAGCAGCTCAACATCTCGACGGGCGAGGCCCAGGGCCTCATGGACGACTACTTCGAGCGTTTCGGCGGGGTGCGCGACTACCTGCGCGGTCTGGTCGACGAGGCGCGCCAGACCGGTTTCACCGAGACGATCATGGGTCGTCGGCGCTATCTGCCAGACCTCCAGAGCGACAACCGGCAGCGCCGTGAGATGGCCGAGCGCATGGCCCTCAACGCGCCGATCCAGGGCTCGGCGGCCGACATCATCAAGGTCGCCATGCTGGGCGTCGAGCGTGCCCTCGACGCAGCCGGGCTCACCTCGCGGATGCTGCTGCAGGTGCACGACGAGCTGGTGCTCGAGGTCGCCGCGGGGGAGCGGGAGCAGGTCGAACAGCTGGTCCGCGACCAGATGGCCTCAGCTGCCGACCTCTCGGTGCCGCTCGACGTGTCGGTCGGCGTCGGCCGCACGTGGCACGAGGCTGGTCACTAGCGCGACTTCCACTAGCCTGTGCGGGTGACAGTCTTTCGCGTCTTCACCGGCGCTGGTGTGCTCGTGGCGGCGGTGCTGCTCTCGTCCTGCAGTGGATCCGATGACCCTGACGCGGGCGCGGAGTCGATCAAGACGCAGGCCGAGAGCGTGCTTCACCCGACCGGCGCCGGGGTGGCGTCAGTCGACGCGACGCAGACCCCGATCGACGGTGACGCCGATGCTGATCCGCTCGACGCAGATCACTGGGCCGTCGACATCAACGTGGTGATGACCGAGCAGGCGACCGCCGATCAGGTCGCCTCAGCAGCCAGGTCGACCCGGGCGTTCTCGAAGCAGTACGTCGGCACCGGTCGATGGACGGCTCACGTGACGGTCGGCGAGATCGAGCCGGTCGCCGGCGACGACAGGACGGAGCCGGCAGCCGTGCAGGTCGAGATCTATCCGAAGGTCCGGGTCTCGGCGGCAGCGGATGCCCGCGCGGCGATGGCGGTGAAGGCCCTCCGCGGGGTTGACGGTGTGGCGATCGCCGGTGGTGTCGCCGACGTGCGCGTCGGGAAGGCGGGCGATCTCCCTGGCGTCGTCACGAGCCTGCGACGACTCTCGCTCTGGAAGGACGGCGGCAACCTTGACGCCGAAGCAGGCCGGATCCGGCTCTCGGACGTACCGCAGCGAGTGACGATCGCGCAGCTGAAAGCGATAGTCCGGGAGGGCGTCGCCCATCCTCACGCCGATCTCGCCCTCGAGTCGAGCGGCCGCTCGCCGGAGCTCTACGTCAACCACATGACGCTCGCCGAGGGACGAAAGCTCGCCTCCGCGCTCACGGATCCGGCGTTGGCCAGGCGGAACGCCGACGGGTTCGAGCTCGAGTTCAACGTGCGTACGACCGATGCCGACAAGACGGTCGACATCCACGGGACGTTCGGCAGACCACGCAGCCTCTGACCGGGCCGGCTAGCTCGGCGCCGGGTCCTGGGCGTGGCTCGGGGTGAACACGAACACCACGGCAGCAAGACCCGCGGCGACCAGCGCCACCGTGAGGACGAGGCCGGTGATGCCGACACCCAGGCCGTACGCCGCCGCGAGGACCGCGACCACAGCACCCCAGATCATCACGACGATGCCGTGGGCGTGGCGGGCCAGGGCGTCGAACACGAGCAGGTGCACGATCGCGAGACACGACCCCGCGACCGCGAACAGCCAGAGACGGTTGGTGATGTCGTCGTACTGGTGGCCGCCGACGAGGATCAGGGCGACCCGGGGGAGTGCGGCGGTGGCGAGCACTGCAAGGGTGCCGAAGCCGGCCACGAGCGAGACCGCGCGCAGTCGAGCATGGTGCGTGGTCGCGCGAGCCAGGTCGGGGAACAGCACGACGCTGACGAACTGCGGAAAGAAGAGCGCCGCCTTCGCGAGGATGAGCCCCGAGGCGTACAGGCCGCTCTCATGCTCGTCGAAACGGTTGCGGGCGATCAGTGAGTCGAGGTTGCTGAGCACGAAGTACGCGAGCAGCGCGTGCGTCGAGAACAGGGCCTCCCTGAGCAACGGGCGCCGGCTGATCGTGGTGCCGTTGCCGTGGCCGATCATCAAACGAGCGCCGGCGAGAGCCGGCAGCCAGGAGCCGATCGCGATGCCGATCATCGCGGAGTTGACGCTGGGCGAGATGACCAGCGCGAGCGCTCCTCCGAAGAGACGGCCCAGCCCGTTGCCGACGTAGATCGCGGTGAGCGAACCCCACCGCGCGGTGCCCTGTGCGATGCCGGACTCGGCCCCCATGACCGTCAGCGGTACGAGAGTCGCTCCGCACAGCAGCACGGCCCAGTAGCTGTCGAGCTTGAGCACGGGGGTGAGGACGACCGTCGACGCCGCGACGATCAGGCCGACGGCGGACGCGACGATGACCGTGACCCGGACCGTCGCGTCGATGATCGCGTCCTGGCGGGCGGGGTCCACCGCGAGGCGTCTGGCGGTGACGGCCTGCAGGCCCAGCGATGCCACGGAGCCGACGAGCAGGATGCCGAACAACGCCGTGAGGGCGCCGAACTCCTTGGGCAGCAGGGCGCGCGCTGCGATGACGTTGAAGCCGTAGACGGCGATGTTCATCGTCATCATGCCGGCCGCCACGAGAGTCCCGCCCGTCATCGTCGCGCGCGTGGTCCTCGAAGTCACCTCGACAGCGTACGGAACTCCTGTGGTCACAGCCGCATCAGGCGTGACAACGACGAAAGTGCCGCAAGGTTACGCGGAGATTTCGCGGGTGACCCGCCGACATGGTCAAATACGTCCTGGAGGGAGTCAGCAGCTAGGACTCACGTGCGCTGAGGGGCGCCACCTAGTGCTGCACACAATCATGAATTCACGTGTCATCAAGGGAGCCGTGCTCGCGGTCTTCGGTGCGTTGACGATCGCGTTCGGCCACATGTTCGGCCTGGATCTCGATCAGGTCGCGCTGTTGGGCGTCACGCTCGGCGCCATCATCGGGCTCGTGCCCGACCGCTCGCTGGTCGAGCGACTGCTGGGCTTCGCGGCCGGCTTCGTCATCGCCTACGTCGGTTACGCGTTGCGCGCGGGCGTGCTGCCCGACACCGACACCGCCCAGGCCGTCGCGGTCTTCGGCGTGATCATCATCGCCATGCTGGTCTCGGTCGCCACGGGCAGCCGCGTCCCGCTCTGGGCGATGCTCGTCGGTTGCGCCGCCATGGTCGGCGCCTACGAGCAGACCTATGCCGCGTCGCCGTCGCTGTTCCTCACCGACGCCCCCACCGCCGCCACGACCGTGCTGCTGGCGTCTGCGATGGGTGTCGTGGGCTCGATCCTGCTCGGTGAGGAGGTCGTCGAATCCCGTCATCGCGAAGAGGCGTCCCGTCACCGCGAGGAGGTGTCGGCATGAGGAGCCCCATTCGCCGGCGCAGCGCAGTCCTGGCCATCGGTGTCTTCGGCCTGTCAGCAGGCGCGATGGCTCCCGGAGCCTTCGCCGCCGGCTCCGACGACGACGTCAAGGTGTCCAACACCGAGACGGTCCAGGTCGCGATGGACGCGTCCGGTCACATCGACGCCAAGCGCGTCTACGAGCAGCTCGTGCTGACCGGCAACGGCAAGGTCGACCTCGCCAACCCGATCTCCACCAAGGGCCTGCGCAACCTCGACGGCTTCCGCGGCTACGACGTCAAGGACGGTGCTGTTCACATCAAGACCGATGTCGACGGCACCAAGAAGTACCGCTCGGTGTCGGACTTCACCAAGAAGCTGCCGCTCGACATCAAGGTCACCTACACGCTCGACGGCAAGAAGATGGACCCGTCGGACATCGTCGGGAAGTCCGGCAAGCTCGAGGTCCGCTACGTCGTCACCAACGTCACCGGCACGACCGAGGACGTCCCGTTCACCAACGGTGAGGGCAAGACCGAGACGGCGCCGCAAGAGGTCGTCGTCCCGATGGTCGGCACGCTCGACACGACCCTGCCGTCCAGCTTCACCAAGGTCGTCCCGGACGGCGCCAACGCGGCCGGCGACGGTCGTGGCGGCACGATGCTGTCGTTCACCATGACCCTGATCCCGCCGATCGGGAAGGCCACGGCCGAGATCGGCTACACGGCCCAGGTCAAGGACGCCACGATCCCCAAGGCCGACATCTCGGCACTTCCGGTCAACCCGCTCGAGAACGTCTCGTTCAAGGGTGGTGCCGAGGCGTACAAGGGTGGTGCCGAGACCGGTCAGGACCTGACGGCTGGAGCGACGGAGATCAACGCCAACGTCCTCAAGCTGCGCGACGGCGCGAGCGACCTGCTCGCCGGCATCCTCAAGCTTCGCGATGGCGCGGACCAGCTCAGCTCGGGTCTCAACGGAGAGGCCGTACCAGGGGCCAAGAAGCTCGCTGACGGCTCGAGCCAGCTCGACGCCGGGGCGTCCAAGCTCCAGGACGGCACGGGCAAGCTCTCGGCCGGTGCTGACAAGCTCGACGCAGGCGCGGGCCAGCTCGCCGACGGCCTCGCGGAGGCCAGCGGAGGCGCTCCGGCCCTCCTCGACGGCGTGGCGAAGCTGAAAGCGGGCGCCCAGCAGGTCGACGCCGGGCTCGTGAAGCTGCAGCAGACGGTCGCGGGTGGTGTCGGCAGCCCCGCCGCTGACGGCACGCTCCGCAACGGTGTCGCCAAGCTCATCGGTGGCCTGGGAGGCGTCGACACCGGCCTGGACGGAGTCGACGGTGCCCTGGCCGGGGCGTTGCAGCTCGCCAACAGCCTGGACGACACGGTGCCACAGAAGCCGCAGCTCGTCGGTGCGATCACGGGCGCCAAGAATGGCGTCGCGTCGCTCAAGGGTGCGATCAGTGCGCTGAAGACCGGCGCCGGCAGCCTCGATGGTGGTCTCCAGCAGCTGGCCGGCGGTGTCACCGCGGGTGTCGGTGCACCCTCGACCGACAAGACCCTGCGCAACGGCATCGCGCAGCTCATCGGCGGGCTCGACCAGCTCACCGACAAGGGCGGCGACCTGGTGGCCGGCCTCGACAAGCTGGCCGCAGGCGCCGACCAGCTCTCCGACGGCACCGGTGACCTCAGTGCAGGCGCGGGCGATCTCAATGCGGGTGCCGGTGACCTCAAGGCCGGCACCGGCCAGCTCTCTGCCGGCGCGGGTGACCTCGCGGGTGGTCTCGGTACGGCTGCCGCTGGCTCGGCGAAGCTGGCCGCGGGTCTCGGCACGGCGGCCGAGGGGGCACCGAAGCTGCCCGAGGGTGCTGAGCGACTGTCCAAGGAGGGCACGAGCAAGGTCGTCGAGTCCGGCAAGGAGACGGCGATGGACTTCGGCCAGCGCTACGCGTTGCTGGAGGCCGGTGCCAAGCGCGCTGCCTCGGCGCAGCCGTACGGCAGCCCCGAAGGCGCGACGGCCCTGACGGCGTACAAGTTCGAGATCGCCGGCGAGGACGGCTCTGGCACGGCCAACGTCACGCGCGGCCTCGCCGCGATTGCGCTGATGGTCGCTGCCGGCGGCTTCGCGACGGCTCGCAGGCGCGGCCTGATCTAGGTCGACCGGGACTGTGGCGCCGCGATCTCCAGGGGAGTCGCGGCGCCACTCCGTCCGGCGGGCCGGGGTGTTCTAGGGTGAGATTCCTATGACCGTCGCTCCCGCTGCCGCACTGTGCACCTTCATCGACCGCTCGCCGACTCCGTTCCACGTCTGCGAGACCGTGGCCGCCGAGCTCGAGGCGGCCGGCTACGTCCGCGTCCACGAGCAGGACTCCTGGCCGACCGCCCAAGGGCGGCACTACGTCGTACGCGGCGGGTCCCTCGTCGCCTGGTCGACCGAGGCGAGCACGTCGCCGTCCGACGCGTTCCGTGTCGTGGGCGGACACACCGACAGCCCCAACCTGCGGCTCAAGCAGCATCACGACCTGTCGCCCGAGGGCCTGGGCGTCGTGGCCCTCGAGCCGTACGGCGGGGCGTGGCTCAACTCCTGGCTCGACCGGGATCTCGGCGTCGCGGGCCGTCTGGCGTTGCGCGACGGCACCGAGCGACTGGTCCACATCGACGAGCCGGTGCTCCGTGTGCCGCAGCTCGCGATCCACCTCTCGGCGGAGCGCAAGGGCGTCGAGCTCGATCCCCAGCGGCACCTCAACGCCATCTGGTCGACCGCGCCGGGGGAGTTCCTCGAGCTCGTGGCGGCCCAGGCCGACGTGACGCAGGGCGACATCCTGGGCTTCGAGCTCATGGCGCACGACGCGACGCCCAGCGCGCTGACCGGGGCACGCACCGAGCTCGTCTCGGCGCCGCGGCTCGACAACCAGGTGACCTGCTTCGCCGGGCTCCGGGCGCTGCTCGACGCGTCCGTGGTCGACGGCATCCGCCCCGTGCTGGCCCTGTTCGACCACGAAGAGGTCGGCAGCACGTCGGAGCGCGGCGCCGAGTCGGACCTGCTCGCCACCGTGCTCGAGCGCATCGTGCTCGCCGCAGGCGGCACGCGGGACGACTACCACCGGGCGATCGCCGCGTCCGTCTGCGCGTCGGGCGACATGGCGCACGCGACGCACCCCAACTACGCCGAGCGGCACGAGGCGCTGCACCACATCTCGATCGGCGGGGGACCGGTGCTCAAGGTCAACGTCAACCTCCGCTACGCCACGGACGCTCCGGGAGCTGCGGTGTTCGCCCGCGCCGCCGACCAGGCCGGCGTGCCCCTGCAGCGCTACGAGCACCGTGCCGACCTGCCGTGCGGCTCGACGATCGGTCCGCTGAGCGCCGCCCGTACGGGCATGCTGACGATCGACGTGGGCGCCCCGCAGCTCGCGATGCACTCGGCGCGCGAGCTCATGGGCGCGGCGGACGTCGACACGTACGCCCGTGCGCTCTCGGCGTTCTTGTCGCCCGCCTGACCCGCCTTCCCGTGCAGGACCCCCGTCGCGTACGATTGGACCTGCGCTGATGGCCTGTACGTACCTCGGACAGAGCAGGCCCGTGCTCGTGCCCATGTCGGGCGAAGCCCGCAGATTCTCGGTGGGCACCTCTTCTCGACTCATCACGATCCAAGGGCTGTCAGACGTGCCCGACAATTCCACCCATCCATCGGAGCAACTCCTCTATGTCAAGCAGTCTCGCCACACCCCACGTAGCACCACAGGTCGCCGTCAACGACATCGGCTCTGAGGAAGACTTCCTCGCCGCAATTGACCTCACCATCAAGTACTTCAACGACGGCGACATCGTCGAAGGTGTCATCGTCAAGGTGGACCGTGACGAGGTTCTCCTCGACATCGGCTACAAGACCGAGGGCGTCATCCCCTCCCGCGAACTTTCGATCAAGCACGATGTCGACCCCAACGAGGTCGTCTCCGTCGGCGACAACGTCGAGGCCCTCGTCCTCCAGAAGGAGGACAAGGAAGGCCGCCTCATCCTGTCCAAGAAGCGTGCGCAGTACGAGCGCGCGTGGGGCGACATCGAGAAGATCAAGGCCGAGGACGGCGTGGTCGAGGGCACCGTCATCGAGGTCGTCAAGGGCGGCCTGATCATGGACATCGGTCTGCGCGGCTTCCTGCCGGCTTCGCTGGTCGAGATGCGCCGCGTGCGCGACCTCGATCCCTACATCGGTCAGAAGATCGAGGCCAAGATCATCGAGCTCGACAAGAACCGCAACAACGTGGTCCTGTCGCGCCGTGCCTGGCTCGAGCAGACCCAGTCGGCCGTGCGCCAGAACTTCCTCACCGAGCTCCAGAAGGGGCAGGTCCGCAAGGGCGTCATCTCCTCGATCGTCAACTTCGGTGCGTTCGTGGACCTCGGCGGCGTCGACGGACTCGTCCACGTGTCCGAGCTGTCCTGGAAGCACATCGACCACCCCAACGAGGTCGTCCAGGTCGGCGACGAGGTCACCGTCGAGGTGCTCGACGTCGACATGGACCGCGAGCGTGTCTCGCTGTCGCTCAAGGCGACGCAGGAAGACCCGTGGCAGCACTTCGCCCGTACGCACCAGATCGGCCAGATCGTGCCGGGCAAGGCGACCAAGCTGGTCCCCTTCGGTGCGTTCGTCCGCGTCGAGGAGGGCATCGAGGGCCTCGTGCACATCTCCGAGCTCGCCGAGCGTCACGTCGAGATCCCCGAGCAGGTCGTGCAGATCGGCGACAGCGTCATGGTCAAGATCATCGACATCGACCTCGAGCGTCGCCGCATCTCGCTGTCGCTCAAGCAGGCCAACGAGACCGAGGCCGCAGTCAGCGATGACTTCGACCCGACGCTCTACGGCATGACGTCGTCGTACGACGCCGACGGCAACTACATCTACCCCGAAGGTTTCGATCCCGAGACCGGCGAGTGGCAGGAAGGCTTCGACGAGGCCCGCGCCACGTGGGAGAAGCAGTACGCCGAGGCGCACGAGCGCTGGGAAGCCCACAAGAAGCAGATCGAGGAGGCCGAGAAGGCCGGCATCGAGGCTTCTGAGGCTGCCAACTACTCCTCGGACACCGCAGCCGGTGACGACGCCCCCCAGCAGGAGGGCTCACTGGCCTCGGACGAGGCGCTGCAGGCGCTCCGCGAGAAGCTCACGGGCGGCGAGTAACACCTCCCGCTCAACACAAGAACCCCCGGTCCACGCGGACCGGGGGTTCTTGCGTTGGGAGGGGGTCAGACGAAGCTGTTCGGCGGGAACGAGTCCACGTGGCTGCGCGGACCGGGACGAGTTCCGTACCCGTCTTTCGGGATCAGCACGGCGAGTGCGACCCCGGTGGCGATGACCAGGAGCGTGATCAGGAGGATGAGCATGGCAGTAATTCTCGTCCCGCTGCGTTCCTGCCACCAGTGGCAGGAACGCCAGTATGCGTTGATTTTCTGCCATCCATCTGCGATGCTCGCTGCATGAAGACCGTTGCAGTCGTGGTGCAGGACGGCGCCGAGCCCTTCGGCCTGGGATCCATCTGTGAGGTGTGGGCCGAGCCCTATCACCCCGAGGACGACAACCCGGTGTTCGACTTCCGCGTGTGCACGCCGCGGCCCGGCCGGGTGCGCGGACGGGCCGGCTTCGATCTGCACGTCGAGCACGGCCTCGACGCGATCGAGGACGCCGACCTGGTCTGCTTCTCGCCCAAGCACGAGTACCTCGACTTCGACCCTCTGGTGCTCGATGCCGCCCGCGAGACGTACGAGCGCGGTGCGCTGGTCTACGCCCACTGCTCGGCGGCCTTCATGCTCGCGGAGGCCGGCCTGCTCGATGGCCGCGAGTGCACGACCCACTGGCGCTACACGGATCGCATGGCGCGGATGTACCCCAAGGCGATCGTCCGGCCCGACGTCCTCTACGTCCAGGAGGACAACATCATGACCGGTGCCGGCTCCGCCGCCGGCATCGACGCCTCGCTGCACATCATGCGGCAGATGTACGGCGCCAAGGTCGCGACGACGACGGCTCGCCGCATCGTCGTGCCGCCGCACCGCGACGGCGGACAGGCCCAGTTCATCCGTACGCCGATGGGCCAGACCGAGGCCGACACGCTCGCGCCGCTGCTGGCGTGGGCCAGCGACCACCTCGACGAGCCGCTCTCGGTCGAGAAGCTGGCGGCCCAGGCGCACATGTCGCCGCGTACGTTCGCGCGCCGGTTCCGCGACGAGACGGGCACGACGCCGCTCCAGTGGCTGACGAGCCAGCGACTCGCGAACGCCGAGGAGCTGCTCGAGAACTCGGCCCTGTCGGTCGAGCAGATCGCCTCGCGGGTGGGCTTCGGCAACGCAGCCACCCTGCGCCACCACTTCTCGACCGCCCGGGGGACCACCCCTCAGCTGTACCGCAAGACCTTCACCTGCGTGGACGAGCCCGACCGCGTCGATGAAGCCGTCTGACCGCCCGATCCCGGCCCTGGTACGACGCGAGCGATACAGTCTGACCGTGCGCAGATCCGGTTTGGAGTTCAGCTCCGCGCTTGCGGTGGCGACTCTCGTCGCAGCTCTCGTGATGGCGCAGTCCCTCAATCTCGGGTTCCACGACCCTGACGGCTCGGTCGGGCCGACCTTCGTGTTGCTGCCGCTGATCGTCCTGCTGGCCCTCGTCCTCGACGTGGTCCCGCGTGCCGTCCTGCGCGCCCAGTCGTGGCGCGCGGTCCGCGGTGCGATCGCCCAGGTCTGGCGCGAGCGGTGGCCGGCGACCAACCTGCGGTTCATGGTGATCGGCCTCATCGGCTGGTACGTCACGTATGCGTCGGTGCGCAACCTCAAGGGCTTCGTGCCGTTCGCCAACCACGAGCTCTACGACCACGACCTGTCCCGGATCGATCGCGCGATGTTCGGCGGCCACCAGCCCGCGGTGGTGCTGCACGACCTCCTCGGCACGACGGTCGCGGCGCACGTCCTGTCGTTCTTCTACATCGTCTGGATCGTCGCGCTCCCGGCCTCGCTCGCCGTGGCACTGGTGTGGGCCCGCCGCGACCGCATCAGCTCGTGGTGGGTCACCGCGGTGTCGGTCGACTGGGTCATCGGGGTCGCTCTCAACTTCGCGCTGCCGACTCTCGGCCCGATCTACGACCGCCCCGGCGACTTCAGCGGTCTGGCCGACACCTCGACCACGGCCCTGCAGCAGTCGATGTGGACCGAGCGCCTCCAGGTCCTCGCGGACCCGGCGCACACCAACACGGTCCAGAACATCGCCGCGTTCGCGTCGCTGCACGTCGCGATCGCCACCACGGCCTGTCTCGTCGCCCAGCGCGCCGGGCTGCACCGGGCCGTCGTGTGGGGGCTGCGTGCGTTCCTCGGCATCACCATGGTGGCCACGGTCTACTTCGGCTGGCACTACGTCTCCGACGTCCTCGCCGGCCTGCTGCTCGGCTTCGTCGGTGCGTGGGTGGGCGAGAAGTTCGCTGCGCCGGACCAGGTCGCCGAGCCCGAGGCCTCAGAGCTCAGTACGGCGGACCTTGCCGGTCGCAGTACGCGGCAGTGATGCAACCCGCTCGTACGTCTTCGGTCGCTTGGGCGGCGCGAGGCGTTCGGCCGCGAGTGCCCGCAGCGTCTCCTCGGTGACGTCGCCGACGTACACGGCGCACACCCGTTGGCCCCAGTCCGGGTCGTCGCGACCGAACACCGCGAGGTCGACCAGGCCGTCCGCGTCCTCCAGGGCGGCCTCGACCTCAGCGGGGTAGACGTTCACGCCGCCGCTGATGATCAGGTCCTCGCGCCTGGAGTCGAGGTACACGTAGCCGTCCTCGACGCGGCCCAGGTCACCGACCGTGAATGCCGGCCCGTCGGGTGTCTCCTTCCAGACGGCCTGTGTCTTCTCGGGGGCGTTCCAGTACGTGAACCGGGCCCACTCGGGCACGGCGCACCACAGCTGTCCGTCGTCGTCGGCGGACACGACGCGGCCCGGCCTCGATCGCCCGACGGTGCCGGGGCGAGCGATCCATTCCGGCGCCGGGCACGCGGTGAACTGCCCCTCCGTCGAGCCGTAGAACTCCCAGACGACGTCGACCCCGAACGTGTCGTGCGCACGTCGGCGTACGGGCTCGGGGCACGGCGCTCCCGCGTGCGCGACGAGACGGAACGACGAGGCGTCGAGCGTGGCGTCGTGCTCGTCGAGCCATGCGAACAGCCTCTGGAGGTGGGCCGGCACGCAGAACATCGAGGTGGGACGCAGGTCGGCCACGGCCTGGACGAATGCCTGCGGCTCGAATGCCGGCAGGACCGCGATCGAGCCGCCGGCGAGCAGCGTGCCCATCGCGAACCGCAACGGCGCCGAGTGATAGATCGGGGACACCACCAGGTCGAGATCGCCGGGCGCGAAGCCCCACAGGTCGCGTTCCTCAGACACGAGCGCGGCTGCGTGCTCGGGTGACAGCGCACCTGACCAGACGCCTTTGGGCTTCCCTGTGGTGCCGGAGGTGAAGTGCATCGGCCGGCAGCGCGGCCAGTCGTCGAGCTCGACCGCGTCGCCGCCGAGCAGCGCCGCGAGGCCGGCTGCGTCGTCGATGACCGTCGCCGGCTGGACGTCGCGGATGATCGCGTCACGTTCGTACGCCGTGAGCCTGGGGTCCAGCGGGACCGGGACGATGCCCGTCCTTGCCGCGCCGAGGACGACGTTCACGTAGTCGGCGGAGCCCGGGACGCTGAGCACGACCCGGTCGCCCGCACGGGCGCCGCCGGCGAGCAACGCCCCGGCGACCCGGCGTTGGGCGGACTCGCTCTCGGCGGCAGTGAGGACGTCGGGCACCCGGAACCTTCCACATCGTGAGACATCAGTCACGCCGGTCAGCGGGGATGTGGGCATCCGATGTGAACCGACGCACAAAGTATGCTTCACTCGAACGCTGAGTCAGACTTTCGTCTACGCACTAGGTGGTCCATCCGTGGCAGATCTTCGCCACCGGCATGCTCGCAAGGCGCCCCGTCGCCTGCACATCTCTCGCGCGATCCTCCCGACCGCCGGCCTGCTCACCCTGGCTGCGGCCGGCGCACTGGTGGTCGCGCACGACGGCACCGCGCCCGCCGCGGCAACCGCGCAGCCCAAGCAGGACCTGTTCGCGGTGTCCGCGGCCGAGAAGTCGACGGCGGTCAGCCGCAGCGCCGAGCGCGCCCCGCTGACCAACGAAGCCGCCGCCGAGGCCAAGGTCACCGGCACCCGCTACGCCGTCGCCGCGCTCGAGGTGCACGCCGCGGCCAAGAGCTCGTCGCCGGTCCTCGCCAAGGTCGCCTCCGGCGAGACCGTCGACATCACCGGCGTCAAGCAGGGCGCATGGGCCCAGATCATCCACAAGGGCCTGCCACGGTGGGTCGAGGCCAAGAGCCTGGTCAAGGAGATGCCGCTCGGCACCTCCCCGTGTGCGTCGGGCTCCGCGTCCGAGCGCGGCCTGCAGCCGGACACGATCAAGGTCCATCGCGCCGTGTGCGCGAAGTTCCCCTCGATCGTCCGCTACGGCGGCGTCTCGGGCCGTGGTGAGCACGCCACCGGGCAGGCGCTCGACATCATGGTCGGCAACGGCAACCCCCTCGGCTACAAGGTCGCGGCGTTCCTTCAGGAGCACCGTGCCGAGCTCGGCATCGAGTACCTCATCTGGCACCAGCACATCTGGCGCCCCGCCACGTCAGGCGCCTGGCGCAGCATGTCGGATCGTGGCAGCCCCACGGCCAACCACATGGACCACGTGCACGTCACCACCTACGGCAACGCCGCGGGCTAGGCGTACGTGCTGAGGGTCGGGCTCACCGGCGGGATCGGATCCGGCAAGAGCACCGTCAGTGCACTGCTGGCTGACCATGGTGCCGTCGTCATCGACTACGACCTGCTCGCGCGGGAGGCTGTCGAGCCGGGCAGCCCGGGCCTCGAGGCGATAGCGCAGCGGTTCGGCTCCGGAGTCATCGCCGCCGACGGCAGCCTCGACCGGCCGGCGCTCGCTGCGATCGTGTTCGCCGATCCGGCGGCGCTGACCGACCTCAACGCGATCACGCACCCCGCGATCTGGGAGCTGGCCGCCGCACGCGAGGCCGCCGCAGGTCCTGACGCGATCGTCGTGCACGACAACCCGTTGTTGGTCGAGATGGGCGCGGCGCAGCATTGCGACGTCGTCGTGGTCGTCGACGTGCCCGAGGACGTCCAGATCGCTCGGTTGATCGACACGCGAGGGATGTCGGACAGCGAGGCGCGCGCCCGCATCGCCGCGCAGGCCTCCAGACAACAAAGGACCGGCGTCGCCGATCTGGTGATCGACAACACCGGTCCGTTGGACGAGCTCGCCCGAATCGTCGGGGGCACGTGGGACGAGCTCGTGTCCAGGGCGGCCTCGGCCTAGGCGGCGAGGTCCGGATCCGCGATGCGCCGCAGCGTCGCCAGCGCCTCACGCTCGAGCTGACGTACGCGCTCGGCCGAGATGCCGTGCCGCTTGCCGATGTCGGCGAGCTTCTGCTGGCGACCGTCGAGCAGGCCATAGCGCGCTCGGACGATGTCAGCCTCACGATCGCCGAGATGATCGACCAGGGTCGAGATCAGGTGCCGCGACTCGTCGTCGAGCACCGCGAAGTCGGGTCCGGGCTGCGTCTCGCGGGCGATCAGGTCACCCAGCGAGGTGTCGCCGTCCTCGTCGACGGGGGAGTCGAGGCTGACGTGGTCACGTCCCCACGACATCAGGTCGATGACGCGATCGACGTCCATGCCGAGCTCGAGGGCGATCTCCTGCGGCTCCGGGTCGTAGCCGAGCTGGCGCTCCAGGTTGCGGCGCGCGGCCGTCACCTGGTTGAGCTCCTCGACCACGTGCACCGGAAGGCGTACGACACGGGCCTGCTGCGCGATGCCACGGGTGATCGCCTGGCGTACCCACCACGTGGCGTACGTCGAGAACTTGAACCCCTTGGCGTAGTCGAACTTCTCGACGGCGCGGATCAGGCCGGTGTTGCCCTCCTGGACCAGGTCGAGCATCGGCATCGCCGAACGCCCGTACTTGCGGGCGATCGAGACGACGAGGCGCAGGTTGGCCTGGATGAACTCCTGGACCGCCCGGTCTCCCTCGTCGGCGAGCCATTGCAGCTCTTCCTCGGTCGCGAACTTGGGCGCGCCGCCCTTGCGACGGCCCACGCGGCCCTCCTCGAGGAGATGTCGGGCGAACAGCCCGGCCTCCACGGTCTTGCTGAGCTCGACCTCGCGCTCGGCATCGAGCAGGGGAGTGCGGGCAATCTCGGCCAGGTACATGCCGACGCTGTCCTTGCCCTCGATGTTGGTGTTGCCGTTTCGTGCGCTCACCGTGCGCCTCCCATCAGTGTCTGTACTGATCAGAACGCTTTCGGTACCCCAAGGATTCCGCTCTCAGTCGCTTCTTAGGAGCGCCGTGCTAACGGCGACCTCTCAGCCAGCTGCAGCGGTCGCCCGGTCGATGATCCAGGCGAGCTCCCAGGCCCGTTCCTTCCACGAGGCGTAGCGGCCGCTGACACCGCCGTGACCGGCGTGCATCTCGGTCTTCAGCAGGATCGGGGCGTCACCGGTCGCCGTCGCGCGCAGCCGGGCGACCCACTTGGCCGGCTCGACGTACATGACCCGGGTGTCGTGCAGGCTCGTCACCGCCAGGATCGCCGGATAGGGATGCGCGCCGACGTTCTCGTAGGGCGTGTAGGACTTCATGTAGGCGTAGACCTCGGGGTCCTCGAGCGGGTTGCCCCACTCGTCCCACTCGATGACCGTGAGCGGCAGGCTCGGGTCGAGGATCGTGGTGAGCGCGTCGACGAACGGGACGCTCGCCACGATGCCGGCGAACGCGTCGGGGGCGAGGTTGGCGACGGCGCCCATCAGCAGGCCTCCGGCGCTGCCGCCCTCGGCGATCAACCGGTCAGCCGACGTCCAGCCCTCGGCAACGAGGTGCCGGGCACTCGCGACGAAGTCGGTGAACGTGTTGCGCTTGTGCAGCATCTTGCCGTCGTCGTACCAGTGGCGACCGAGCTCGCCGCCGCCGCGCACGTGAGCGATCGCGAACACGAAGCCGCGGTCGAGCAGCGAGAGGCGCATGACCGAGAAGCCGGGATCCATGCTGGCCTCGTAGGCGCCGTAGCCGTAGATCAGCCCGGGTGCGGAGCCGTCACGAGGCGTGTCCTTGCGGCAGACGACCGAGACCGGAACGCGAATGCCGTCGTCTGCGACGGCCCAGGTGCGGTGCTGCTCATACTCCTCGGGGTCGTAGCCGCCGAGGACGGGAGCCTGCTTGCGCAGGATCAGCTCGTCGGTCGCGACGACGTAGTCGTAGATCGAGGCCGGGGTGATGAACGAGCCGACGCCGACGCGGATCAGCGGCTGGTCCCACTCGGCGTTGGCGCCCACACCACTGGTGAAGAGCTCCTCGCCGAAGTCGATCTCGCTGAGCGGGCCGACGCCGTCCGCGCCCAGCGCCATGATGCCGATGCGGGACAGGGCGTCGCGGCGGTAGGACACCACGATCTGCTGGGCGAACACGTCGACGTCCTCGAGCCGGGTCTCGTCGCTGCCGGGGATGATGACCGTGCGGGCGCTGGGATCGTCGACGCGTACGGCCGCGAGCTCGAAGTTGAGCGCGTCGTCGTTGTGCAGCACGAGGAAGTGGTCCTCGCCACCGATCACAGCGTGCTCGAGCGAGTACTCGACGCCGTCACGGCGGGGGAGCACGACGCGGAACTCACCTTCAGGGTTGTCGGCCTCGAGCACGCGCACCTCGCTCGTGACCTTGGACGACAGGCCGATGACCAGGAAGCGCTCGGACTGGGTGCGCCCGACGCCGATGAAGTAGCGCTCATCGGGCTCCTCGAGGACCAGCACGTCGTCTCCGGTCGAGCCCAGCTCGTGCCGCCACACGCGGTGAGGGCGCCAGGCCTCGTCGACCGTCGTGTAGAAGAGGTGCGTGCCACCGGCCGACCAGGTCGCCCCGCCGCTCGTCGCGGCGATCTCGTCGGGCAGCACCTCGCCGGTCCGGAGGTCCTTGACGCGGATCGTGTAGCGCTCGTCGCCCTGGGTGTCGACGGACCATGCGAGGAGGCTCTCGTCGTCGCTGACGCTGAACGCGCCGAGGGAGAAGAACTCGTGCCCCTCGGCCTCGACGTTGGAGTCCAGCAGGATCTCCTCGCCGGGGACCTCGGCTCCGGCCTCGAGCACGGGCGGGTTCCAGTCGTCGGCGTCGTCGATCGGGCAGCGGCAGCGGATGGCGTACTGCTGACCCTCGACCGTACGGGCGTAGTACCACCACTTGCCGCGGCGTACGGGGACGGACAGGTCGGTCTCGAGGGTTCGTGCCTTGATCTCGTCGAAGATCTGCTGGCGCAGGGGCTCGAGGTGGGCCGTGGCGGCGTCCGTGTGGGCGTTCTCGGCCTCGAGGTAGGCCAGCGTCGCCGGGTCCTCCTTGTCGCGCATCCACTCGTAGTCGTCGACGAAGTCGTCCCCGTGGTGACTGCGGGTGATCGGGCGGCGCTCTGCGACAGGTGGCACGTTCATGTGTTGAACGTACCGGTGTGGCCCGCGCCGAGTGCCGGGTCGTCCGCCAAGAAGGTGTGGACCGGGCCGGGCGGTGTCCAGCGCGTCTCGAAGCGGACCGTGACGCGGCCTAGCCCGGAGCCCCAGACCCACCCGTCACCGTGCTGGTCGTGGTGCACGTCCATGCCCGGGTACCACCGGGTGGGACGTGCCACGGTCTCCTCGACGACCTCCTCGTCGAGGTCGTCGTCCTCGTCGGTCGCGAAGAGGTCGTCCTGGACCCAGTCGGCGAGCCCGCTCACGCCGACGCCGAGCAGCCGCAGCCCGTTGCTGATGTCCTCGCCGGCCAGCAGCCCGCGAGCTGTCGTGGCGAGGAGGCGTGCGTTGTCGGTGGGGTTGGACAGCGTCGTGGACCGGGTGTGGGTCTCGAAGTCGTGATGGCGCATCTTGAGCGTCACGGTGCGGCCCGACAACCCGTTCTTGCGCAGCCGGCCGGACACCGAGCGGGCCATGCGCTCGATGATCGACTCGAGCTGGACGCGGTCCGAGATGTCCTGCTCGAACGTGTCCTCGACGCTCACGGACTTGGTCTCGCGCGAAGCCATGACGGGCCGGTCGTCGTCGGCCCACGCCATGCGATGCAGCGAACGTCCCGAGGACTGACCGAGGAGGCGTACGAGCTCGTCCTCGCTGGGCGCGCGCAGGTCCTCGACCGTGAGGATGCCGACCCGGCGAAGGCGCTCGGCGGTCGCCGGCCCGACACCCGGGATGACCGTGGCCTGCATGGGACCGAGGACGTCGGCCTCCGTGCCGGGCTCGACGACGAACACGCCGTCGGGCTTGTTGATCTCGCTGGCGATCTTGGCCATCAGCTTGGACGACGCGACCCCGACCGACGCGGTGAGCCCTCCGGTGAGCTCGGAGATGTCAGCGCGGATCGCGGCGACAGTCTCCTCGACCCGATCGGGATCGAACGCCGGCCCCGCACCCAGGTCGACGAACGCCTCGTCGAGCGACAGCGGCTCGATGACCTCGGTCTCCTCGCGCAGTCGTTCCATCACGATCCGGCTGGCCTCGCGATAGGCGTCGAAGCGGCCGCCCAGGAACGCCGCGTGCGGGCAACGTGCGCGCGCCTCGGCCGTACGCATCGCGGATCGGACGCCGTGCACCCGCGCCTCGTATGAAGCGGTGGCGACGACGCCGCGAGGCCCGATGCCGCCCACGATGACCGGACGGCCCCGCAGCGAGGGCTTGTCGCGCTGCTCGACCGAGGCGAAGAACGCGTCCAGGTCCAGGTGCATGATCGACGCCGTGGACCGCATGCGCCCAGTCTCTCGCGTGGCTCGGACACATCCCGTCCACATGGTGATGGTGTCGGCGCCGGGATCCACAGGGGCCTTCATACGTGTGGCTCGGGCATGCCGCCCGCCGGGAGCGTGGTGGCATGACGCAGACGCCCTCGGTCTACACGGCCCACGACATCCCCGACCTGCTCAACACGTTGCCGACGCTGTTCGGCTTCCGGCCGCAGGAGTCCTTGGTGGCTGTGGCGACGCGCGGGCCGAGACGCCGTTTCGGGTTCCGCCTGCGCGTCGACATCCCGGCACCCGAGAGCGTCGACGACCTGGCCGGGATCGTGGTCGGTCATCTCGCCAACCACGGCGCCGAGGGCGCCATCCTTCTCGCCGTGACACAGCAACAGGAGACGGCCCGCGACCTGCTCGCCGCGATCGAGCGGCGGCTGCCGCCGATCGCCGTGATCGTCGCGGCTCGTGCCGACGGCGAGCGCTACTGGTCGGACGAGCCGGGCTTCCCGGCCGAAGGCATCGCCTACGAGACCTCCGACCACCACCTCGCGGTGGTCCAGGCGATCGCTGCAGGGCAGCAGATCCTGCCTGACCGCCAGGCGTTGGTCGATCGCTTCGCCGCGGTGCAGGGGCCGCGCCGGACCTGGATGGAGCGTGCGGCCGACGAGGTCCTCCGTGACGTCGTCTCGCTCGTCGCCCGCACGCCTGACAGCCAGCTCGCCGCTGCAGGCATGCAGCAGGTCCAGCCGATCCTCGATCGAGGACTGGCTGGGGAGCGGCTCACCGACGAGGACATCGCCCGGTTCTCGACATGGATGTCCAGCATCGTGGTCCGGGACGAGGTGTGGGGCCAGATCACGGCGGAGACCGCCGATGCCATGCTCGCGTTCCTGTCCCTCGTCTCGCGCAGCGTCGTGCCACCCTTCGAGTCGGCGGTCCTGAGCCTGACCGCCTTCGCTGCCTGGCTCACCGGCGACGGCGCACAGTCCCTCATCGCGGTCGAGCGCGCCCTCGACGCCGACCCGTCGTACTCCATGGCGAGGCTCATCCTCCAGATGCTGGAGGGTGGTGTCTCCCCGGCTCACTGGTTCGCTCTCCAAGCCGCCAAGCCTGTGTCGCCCTAGGCTGTCGTCATGGGACAGGACGTGGACGCACGTGAGTTCAGCCGCGAGGACCGCACGCGCTACCGCGCGAAGGTGCGCCGGTGTCTCGATGTCTTCGCCCGCATGCTCAGCGAGCACGACCTCTCGTTCGAGCACACCCATGTCGGCATCGAGATCGAGTTCAACCTGGTCGACGACCAGGGCGATCCGGCGCTCAAGAACGCCGAGGCGCTCGACGCGATCGCCGACGAGGACTTCCAGACCGAGCTCGGCCTGTTCAACATCGAGATCAACGTGCCTCCGGCGCGCATCGAGGGCACGGGCCTCGACGTGCTCCAGGCGACGCTGCGCGACGACCTCAACGTCGCGCAGGCCAAGGCCTCGGAGGTCGGCGCGCACCTCTTGATGATCGGCATCCTCCCGACGTTGCAGGAGGGCCACTTCAGCCGGGACGTCATCTCGGCCAATCCGCGCTATCACCTGTTGTCCGAGCAGATCCTCAACGCCAGGGGCGAGGACATCGAGATCGTGATCGACGGCGTCGACCGCCTCGACACCACGGCTGACACGATCATTCCCGAGGCAGCATGCACCAGCACCCAGCTGCACCTCCAGGTCGAGCCCGACGAGTTCGCGCCGATGTGGAACGCCGCGCAGGCGATCGCCGCCGTGCAGGTGGCGGTCGGCGCCAACTCACCGTTCCTGCTCGGTCAGCAGCTGTGGCACGAGACCCGCATCGCGCTGTTCGAGCAGGCCACCGACACCCGCAGCGAGGAGCTCAAGGCCCAGGGCGTACGTCCGCGGGTGTTCTTCGGCGAGCGGTGGATCACGTCGGTCTTCGACCTGTTCGAGGAGAACGTCAGGTACTTCCCGGCCCTGCTCCCGATCGTCGACGACGAGGACCCGCTGGCCGAGCTCGAGGCCGGGCGAGTGCCCAACCTGCCCGAGCTGCGCCTGCACAACGGCACGATCTACCGCTGGAACCGGCCGATCTACGACGTCGCGGACGGCAGGCCACACCTCCGCATCGAGAACCGCCTCCTCCCGGCGGGCCCCACCGTGGTCGACACGATGGCCAACGCCGCGCTCTTCTACGGGCTCGTCAAGGTCCTGGGCACGAGCGACCGGCCCGTCTGGTCGCAGCTGTCGTTCCGCGCCGCCGAGGACAACTTCCACCAGGCCGCCAGGGCCGGCATCGACACCGACATCTATTGGCCGGCGGTCGGCACGGTGTCGGCGCGCGAGCTCGTCCTGCGTCAGCTGCTGCCGCTGGCCCATGCCGGCCTCGAGGAGATGGACGTCGACGCCTCGGTGCGCGACCGCCTGCTGGGGATCATCGAGCAGCGCTGCATCACCGGCCGCAACGGCGCCACGTGGCTGATCGACGAGTTCAGTCATCACGTCGCGTCGTCGAGCGATCGCGCGGCCGCGATGCGGGCGACGACGCGTGCCTACGAGGAGCACATGCACCAGGGTGACCCGGTTCACACGTGGCCGACACGGTCCTGAGAGGACCCTGAGATGTCAGGGGTTGGCTGGTCGTGGCACACTGGAGTCAGAGGTTGACCACAGGCCTCATTGTTGCGCCCATCTACCGCTTGTGAGGTTGACGTGCCGGTGAATCCCGCAGCAGGATCGCCGATCCGAGCCGTCAAGAAGCTTCTCGGTGGGGCCAAGCAAGAGGCTGTGGACGACGCCCGCAAGGCCCCGGCCAAGAAGGCACCCAGCACGACCGCACCACGCAAGACGGCAGCCAAGAAGGCCGCCACCACGACCCCGGCCAAGAAGGCCACGACACCGTCCCGTTCCCCGGCCAAGACAGAAGCGACAGTGACCAAGACCGCATCCAGCACCACCGCCAAGAAGACCGCTGCGAAGAAGGCTCCGGCCAAGAAGGCCCCCGCCAAGAAGGCAGCTCCCAAGAAGGGCGTCGAGCCTCAGGACGAGGAGTCGAAGATTCCCGCGGGCATCGACCTGGCCGATGCCCTCGAGGTGCCGCCCGTTGGCGACGGCACCGTGATGGTCGACGCGCAGGGCAAGAAGATCCTTCCGGACATTCCCGACGAGGAGTTCGAGAAGGACCTCGCGACGGACCCGACGCTCAAGGAGGACGAGCAGTCGTCCTTCACGATCTCGGCGGCCGACGAGAGCGACGAGCCGGTCCAGCAGGTCATGGTCGCCGGCGCCACCGCGGACCCGGTCAAGGACTACCTCAAGCAGATCGGCAAGGTCTCGCTGCTGACCGCCGGCCAGGAGGTCGAGCTCGCCAAGCGCATCGAGGCCGGCCTGTTCGCCGAGGAGAAGCTCGCCAAGGGCGGGCGCATCTCGGCCAAGATGCTCGAAGAGCTCGAGTGGATCACGATCGACGGCCGCCGTGCCAAGAACCACCTGCTCGAGGCCAACCTGCGTCTCGTCGTGTCGCTGGCCAAGCGCTACACGGGTCGCGGCATGCTGTTCCTCGACCTGATCCAGGAGGGCAACCTCGGCCTGATCCGCGCGGTCGAGAAGTTCGACTACACCAAGGGCTTCAAGTTCTCGACCTACGCGACGTGGTGGATCCGCCAGGCGATCACCCGCGCGATGGCCGACCAGGCCCGCACGATCCGCATCCCGGTCCACATGGTCGAGGTCATCAACAAGCTCGCACGTGTCCAGCGGCAGATGCTGCAGGACCTCGGCCGCGAGCCCACCCCCGAAGAGCTCGCGATCGAGCTCGACATGACGCCCGAGAAGGTCGTCGAGGTCCAGAAGTACGGCCGCGAGCCGATCAGCCTCCACACGCCCCTGGGCGAGGACGGCGACTCGGAGTTCGGTGACCTGATCGAGGACTCCGAGGCGATCGTCCCGGCCGACGCCGTGTCGTTCACGCTCCTGCAGGAGCAGCTGCACGCCGTCCTCGACACACTCTCCGAGCGCGAGTCCGGCGTCGTCTCGATGCGGTTCGGCCTGACCGACGGCCAGCCCAAGACGCTCGACGAGATCGGCAAGGTCTACGGCGTCACGCGCGAGCGCATCCGTCAGATCGAGTCCAAGACCATGAGCAAGCTGCGGCACCCGTCGCGCTCGCAGGTCCTGCGCGACTACCTCGACTGAGCGTCCCCGAGATCGCGAACGCCCCCTCTCCCGGCTGGGAGAGGGGGCGTCTCACGTCGTCGTCAGTTGTGGGCGAGCCAGGGGGTCAGCTGTCCGACCCGCAGGAGGTCCCGCGTGCCGGCACCGTAGTAGGTCGGGTTGACCGGATCGAGGTAGAAGCTGTCGGTCGGCTCGGCGGCGATGCGCGCCTGCGCCTTGGCCAGCTTCGACATCGAGGTGATCACCGGGCTGCCGTCGTAGTAGAACGAGGCGGCGCTCAGTCGCACGTACGAGGGGTTGTCGAGGCACGCACGGGGGATGTAGAGCTGCAGGAACCCGTCGACGCCGGTCTTGCTCGAGCCCCGGAGGCGGTTGGTGCTGGATTCCGTGTAGCAACCCTCTGCATCGAGAGGCAGGATTTCGCCGGCCGGGAACACGGCCCCGACAACCTCGCCCTCGAGCCCGGGGGCCGCGAAGAACTGGAAGTCGTCGTCGAGGCCGCCGTTGACCCGGATGTTGCCACCCACCGAGGAGCCCACCGCGAGCCGGTGCAGGTTGATGCGGATCGAGACGAAGTCCTTGCCGTGGTTGACCGCCAAGTTGTTCACGTCGATGTTGCCGGACGCGAGGCGCTGCGCGTACGTGCCCTTGGACGCGAGCGTGGTGGGGGAGTCGGGACTGTCGGTGATCAGGACGTCGTAACGCTTGTCGTCGACGTTGGCCGAGTCGGCCATGGCGGTCGCGGCGGAGCCGACCAGGACCGCTGAAGCGGCCGCGGCGACCAAGGCCACGCGGATGGTGGGACGCATCGGAGTTCCTTCCGAGATGGGAGTGTGCCTCGGACGAGGCGTTCTCACGCTAACCCGGGTCCTGGATCCCCGCTCGGCTTTGGGCCGAATTCTTGAGAGCATGTCTCTCCGGCGTGATGTGGCGCATCCGAGGGCGTCCCGCAGCCGATCCAGCGATTTTGCTGACAGGCTGCCTCGCGGCGGATTAACGTCCGAGGAGCGCCCCGACGCTCGGGATGCGCACACTCCCGGCTCGAAAGGAACACCTCATGCGCGCCACCTCCCGTCTCCTCGCCATCGGTGCAGTGACCACGGCTGTGCTGCTCGGCTCGGCATCGACCGCGATGGCTGACTCCGGCACCGTCAACGACAAGCGGTACGACGTCCTCGTCGGGAACTTCGACGACAGCTCGACCTTCCTTGCCTCCGAGGGCACCTATCACCAGCGGCTGGTGGCGAGCTATGTCGACGCCAAGAGCCTCACGGTCAACCACGGCAAGGACTTCGTCTCGGTACGGATCAACATGAACAAGCTCGGCGAGGGAACCTTCAGCTCGACATTGATCAAGATCAACGGTGGGACCGCGGACGACTACCAGCTCATCGCTGCGTCGGACGGCGAAGGCGGCCTGTACGCCGCGACCGTGCCGGCGGGCGTGGTCACGCCGTCGAGCGCCGTCGCGCCGGCTGCCGGCGACACCGAGTGCTCGACCGAGTCGACCACCGGCAAGATCACGGGGTCGACCAAGACGGGAAGCAACGGATACCTCCAGGTCTACATCCCGCGGGCCTGCCTCGACCTCCCGAAGTACCTCCGCGCCGGCGGCACCACGCAGTACTACGACCTCCCTGTGAACATCAACTCGGTGAAGTCGCTGCAGAAGGTCGCGACGGCTGCAGAGGCCGACGGCAACACCTACTCCGACCCGATCAACTCGAAGTACTTCGGCGCGCCGCAGTACACGAGCTGGCTGGCGCGCAACTGACACCACGTACGGCAGGCCCCGTCCCGTCGGGGGCGGGGTCCCTGCCGTACCGGAAACGGGAGTCGACACCCGCCACGCCGTGCGGCCTCGGGCGGGTCGGGTCTGCGTTAGACTGTCTCGACCTGTCACGTCCACGACGAGTGTCTCGGAGAGCAAACCTGTGCAAAAAATGAGCCGATCCACGCGCGGCATCCGCGTCTTGGGCGTTGGCACGCTCTTCGCGACCTTGATCCTCGGGTTCGGAACGGCAGCCTCTGGCGCCGACCAGCCGGCCACGACGGGCGACACCACGACCGCGACCCCCACGCCGACTCCGACGGACACGACGGCGCCTGCCGACGACACCCCGTCGGACACCTCGTCAGGTTCGCTGCCCAAGGCCACGATCCAGGCCGCTGGCAGTCCCTACGGTGGGACCTACCCGGTCACGCTCGAGAGCAACTTCTCGCGTCCCTACAAGTCGATCTCCAGTGCCTCCAACAGCGACTTCTCGCTGCTCGACGACCTCGAGCGCCTGATCCGCGGCACCTACCGCGATCCGCGCACCGGGGAGCCGCGCTCGTCCGCGTCGAAGGCCGCCAACTCGATCCGCTTGTCGATCTCCCGCATGGAGAACTCGCACCGCGTGGGCCGTGAGCTCATCAAGGCCGCGCAGGCGGGCGTCGAGGTCTACGTCATCCATGGCAAGGCCTCGCAGTCCAAGGAGTCGCGCTACCTGCAGAAGCGGATGGGCGAGCTCAAGCACGGGCACTTCAAGATCTGCTCCAAGGGCAAGAGCCTGGCCTGCCTGTCCAGCCAGAGCGCGGCGATCATGCACAGCAAGATCCTGCTGATCGGCAACACGTTCACTCGCGACAAGAAGAGCGCGGTGGGCGTTCTCTGGACCGGCTCGGCCAACCTCGGCGGACCCAGCGGTGAGCGCACCTACAACAACGGCCTGACGGTCTACAACGACAAGAAGCTCTACCTCGAGCTGCGGCAGATGTGGGCCGACATGTGGGCCGAGCGCAACGTCGGCAGCAGCTACCTGCAGTACGTACGGGACCACTACACCAAGTACGGCTACTACGGCGGAGCCGACGGCTACACCGAGAGCTTCGCGCAGTACGGCATGTTCTACTCCAACCTCGCCAACGTGACGATCTACGCCACGCCCATCTTCGCGACGCCGACCAACGGCAAGGATCCCGTCCTCAACCTGCTCAACCGCGTGGTGCCGGACGACCAGTGCCGCATCCGGTTGCAGCAGAACCGGTTCAAGTACCGCCGCATCGCGGTGGCCAACAAGCTCGTCGAGCTGGCTGATGGCGGCTGCAAGATCTCGGGCGTCTACTTCGAGGACGACCTCAAGGTCAACCGCATCGCCCACTGCCAGCAGTACATCCGCATCTGCCGGCCGATCCTCGACGTGCTCAAGACCGCCAACCGACGCATCGAGGCGGCGTGGGCCAAGCCCCACGACAAGACGATCCTCGTCGACGCGATCCTCAAGCCCAACAAGCTCAACCCGGAGGAGCAGCTGCCCTCAGGTGGCGCCTGGCCCGCTGCGGGATCGCGCACCAAGCTGGTCCAAGCGGGATCGGCAGCGTTGACTGGCTCCAACCTGATTGCGAGCGACGAGGTGACGACGGAGACGACCGACGCGGGGATCTACGACGAGTACCTCGAGCACTTCAAGGCGATCTTGAAGTCGCGGGAGTACCACAACTTCCCGTACTGAGCACAACGCGAAGGGCCGGCCTGATGATCTGGCCGGCCCTTCGTGTGCGTCTGGGTGACGAGGTGGTCAGGCGTCCTCGTCGGCGAACGTCGACGGCGTGGCCGCGAGTCGTTCGCTCTCGTCGTGGATGTGGGCTGACATCTCGCGGAGCTTGTCCTCGTGCTGCCGTGCGTGGTGAGCGCAGAACATCAGCTCTCCACCACCGCCGAGCGTCACGCGTACGTATGCCTGAGCGCCGCAGCGGTCGCAGCGGTCGAGGGAGCTCAGCATGGGGGCTGTCAGTGTTGTCACGGTGACCTTCTCTCTGAGCAATCGGCGGTTATGACCAGATCAACATCCAATCACGGGGCGCTATTCCTCGTGGTCGTTCGTGACCTACGACATACATACTCCCCGAGCGGGACAAATCGACGCAGGCGCGCTGTGGGTCGCGTGTCATGGCGGGGCAGGTCACACCGGGTCGATATCCTTGAGGCACACGAACGATCTTGAGAGGCACCGACAATCGACAGCACGTACGACGCACGCAACCTCCTCGTCCTCGAGGGGTTGGAGGCCGTCCGCAAGCGCCCCGGAATGTATGTCGGCTCCACCGACACGCGTGGTCTCATGCACTGCCTGTGGGAGATCATCGACAACTCGGTCGACGAGGCGCTCGGCGGGTTCGGCAGCCACATCCGTGTGGCGCTCAACGACGACGGCTCGGTCGAGGTGCAGGACGACGGCCGTGGCGTGCCGGTCGACATCGAGAAGAAGACCGGGCTGACCGGCGTCGAGGTCGTCTACACCAAGCTGCACGCGGGCGGGAAGTTCGGCGGCGGGTCCTACGTCGCCACCGGCGGCCTGCACGGTGTCGGCGCCTCCGTGGTCAACGCCCTGTCCTCACGCCTCGACGTCGAGGTCGACAAGAACGGCGCGACCTGGGCCATGTCGTTCCGGCGCGGTGAGCCGGGCGTGTTCGCCGGCGACGGCCCCGACGCCGACTTCACGCCCACCAACGAGCTGCGCAAGATCGGCAAGGTCGCCAAGGCCAAGACCGGCACGCGCGTGCGCTACTGGGCCGATCCGCAGATCTTCATCAAGGGTGCCAAGTTCGCCTACGACGAGCTGGTGACCCGTGCGCGGCAGACCTCGTTCCTGGTGCCCGGCCTCGAGATCGTCATCAGCGACCACCGCGGCGACGAGCCGCACGAGGAGAAGTTCCGTCACGACGGCGGCATCGCCGAATTCTGTGACTTCCTCGCGACCGACGAGCCGGTCACCGACGTGCTGCGGCTGCAGGGTGAGGACGTCTTCACCGAGACCGTGCCGCTGCTCGACAGCAAGGGGCACATGACGCCGCAGGACATCGAGCGCACCCTCGGGGTCGACATCGCGGTCCGCTGGGGCACGGCCTACGACACGCAGGTCCAGTCGTTCGTCAACATCATCGCGACGCCCAAGGGCGGCACCCACCTCAACGGCTTCGAGCGCGGCATCACCAAGACGTTCAACGACGTCCTCAAGACCACGCGGCTGCTCAAGTCCGGCGACCCCGACGTCATCAAGGACGACGTGCTCGAGGGCATGACGGCGGTCGTCACCGTACGCCTGGCGGAGCCGCAGTTCGAGGGCCAGACCAAGGAGGTCCTCGGCACGCCGGCGGTGACCAAGATCGTCAACCAGGTCGTGTCCCGCGAGCTCAAGCAGTTCCTGACGTCCACCAAGACCGCCGAGAAGGCCAAGGCGCGGCTCGTGATGCAGAAGGTCGTCGACGCGTCCCGCACGCGGCTGGCGGCCCGTCAGCAGCGCGACACGCAACGCCGCAAGAACGCGCTGGAGTCCAGTGCGCTGCCGGCCAAGCTCGCCGACTGCCGCAGCAACGACGTCGAGCGGTCCGAGCTGTTCATCGTCGAGGGTGACTCGGCCCTCGGCACGGCCAAGTCGGCACGCGACTCGGAGTTCCAGGCGCTGCTGCCGATCCGCGGCAAGATCCTCAACGTCCAGAAGGCCAGCATCGGCGACATGCTCAAGAACGCCGAGTGCTCGTCGATCATCCAGGTCGTCGGCGCGGGGTCCGGGCGTACGTTCGACGTCGACGCCGCCCGCTACGGCCGCATCATCTTCATGGCCGACGCAGATTCCGACGGTGCCCACATCAGGTGCCTGCTCGCGACGCTGTTCTTCCGTTACATGCGTGAATTGGTCGACGCGGGCCGTGTCTTCACGGCCGTGCCGCCGTTGCACCGCATCGAGCTGTCGAGTCCCAAGAAGGGCCAGGACAAGTACGTCTACACCTATTCCGACGCCGAGCTGCAGCGCAAGCTCGCCGAGCTGCAGCGCAAGAACATCAAGTGGAAGGACCCGGTGCAGCGCTACAAGGGCCTCGGCGAGATGGACGCCTCGCAGCTGGCCGAGACCACGATGGACCCGCGACACCGGACCCTGCGCCGCCTGACGGTCGACGACGGCGAGGAGGCCTCGTCGGTCTTCGAGCTGCTGATGGGCAACGAGGTCCCGCCCCGCAAGGAGTTCATCGTGCAGGGCGCCTACGAGATCGACGCCGACCGCATCGACGCCTGAGCCCGCGGCTTCATCTGTCGAGGCGGAAGAGCCGGTCGTCGGCCATCACCAGGGTGCCCTTGTCGGGCCCCAGTCCGACAGCGGTGTAGAGGTACCTCTGCAGGAGATGCGCTGTGGTCTTTCCGGTGCGCGGATCGAGCATCGTGACGAGGTTGAGCGGCTTGTCGCGGCCGAATGAAGCCCAGTGCCAGAAACCGGTGTACGTGGTGATCACGGAGACACTACCGTTCAACGCCGTGACGCCCGGGTAGACGTCCGCGTCGGGGTCCGCGTAGTCGGAGTGCTTGTCGAAGCTGCGCTCCCACAGCTTCTTGCCGGTCCTCGGATCGATCCCGGTGACGCGTCCCTTGTGCTGGCGGACCACTGCGGTCGGTCCGGCGTAGGTGGCTCGAAGTGTCTTGCCGTCGAACGGGCTGATCGAGTCGCCGAGCTGCTGTGCGTGTCCGTCGGTGAGATCGACGGCGACCATGTCACGGTGGTCGCCTTCGTAGGTGACGTAGACGCGGCCGGGGTACGCGAGAACCGACCATACGCGTTGCTTCGGCGAGCACGGGATCGAGCTGCGCCACAGCTCCACGCCGTCGCGCACGGCCCGGTAGCGGCAGCCGGGACCGGGGGCGATCTCGAGCAGGGTGTCTCCGACGACGGTCGCCTCCGTTGCCGAGATCGACTCACCGTGGGGACGTCCCTGTCCATCGAGTGCGGTCACGCGGCCATGCTCACCGACGACCGGGACAGATGGAAGTCGGGACACACGGTGGCTGTCGGGGTGATAGATGTCCTCCTCGTCGAGGCTCTCCTGATTGTCGGCGGTGAAGGCGCGTCCCGACGCTCCCTCGTACGCCCAGAGCTCCTTGCCCGATCCATCGACGGACACCAGACGGCAGGTCTTGGCCTTGGCGCACTCCACAAACTGGATCGTGCCGTCGCCGATCGCGACCGGAGCCATGTCGAATTCGCCCGGGCTCTTCGGCATCCGCGCCCACCGCTCTTTGCCGTCCGGGGAGTAGAAGGTGATCTTGGGGTGCCCGTACACGCCGCGAATGGCGAACCACCCGCTGCGCCCGACGTACAGCTGGGAGGCATCGTCACCGGCGTGCTTGCTGACGCGAGACTTCCCATCGGAGAGCCGGACGACCTGGAAGCCGACGAGGTCGTTGAAGATGTACGCGTTCCCGCCCGCCACCGCGGTCGTGCCCTTGTAGTCGACCGGCGTTGACCAGGCGACATCGGCAGTCTGGAGGCGATGGACGCGCCAGTGCGCGTAACCGACGATCAGCCCGCAGACCAGGACGAGTCCACCCAGGACGCTCAGTCGGCGCGACCAAGGGGACGTGGTGCCGCTCATGAGGCGTCCTTGAGAAGGATCAGCTGATCTCCGGCGACGACGAGGGGGCCCTTGCCGGTCGCGGTCGTGACGAGCTCAGGATCGTCCCACAGGAGCCTGGCCGTCGTCTCACCGGTGCGCGGATCGAGCAGTGTCATCACGTTCTCGGGCGACTGGGTCCCCACGGCGAGCCGGCGCCACAGCCCGGCGCGCTGGGAGTAGGTCGAGACGGTGCCCGCGGAGGCTCGAACCGTGGAGTATCGGCTCCCCTCGCCGTCGCTGGTGAGGTAGCTGAGCTCGTCCTCGTCGAACGATCGCGACCAGAGCTTCTTGCCGGTCGCGGGGGAGCGGCCGGTCAGCGTGCGGCGGCCCTGTTCGACGATGACATCCGGTGCGGCGATCCGGGTCTCGTCGGGCTGTGCCAGCAACGCACTCCAGCCCCGGCCGAACACATGGGTGTCGCCGTCCCTCAGGTCGACGCTGACCATGTGCTGAGGATGATTCATGACGCTGTCCGGATCACGGTCGTAGCCGACATACATCCGGCTGCGGAAGGCGATGATGTCCTGGATCTCGCCCGTACCGGGGCAGGCCGCCTCGCCGGTCCAGGCGACCTCGCCGCCGCGCACGCCGCGATAGTGGCACGTCGTGCCGGAGCGCGTGCTCTCGATCATCAGGTCGCCCACCGCTGTCGCGTGCTCGGCCGCGATCGACTCGCCGGCCGGCTTGCCGGAGTCGTCGAGCTGGACGAGCCGCCCCCGGCGCTCGGTGATGGGCACGGACGGGATCGTCTGGAGCACCGAGCTGGCGGCCTCGTCCTGCCGCAGGACCTCGTGATGCCGGACCGGGAAGGATGGGAGCCTGGTCGTGGGTGACGTCCAGATGTTCTTCCCGTCCTGGTCCACCGCGCGCAGCGTGCAGGAGTCGTCGCGTCCGCGTTGCGCGCAGGAGCGGTAGGTGATGGTGCCGGAGCCGATGGCCACCGGGACGTTCGCGTAGCGATACGCCGGATCGAGCCGACGGTCCCACAGCTTCTTGCCGTCGGGGGTGTAGAAGGTCAGCCGGTACTGGTTGGTGACGGCGAAATGACCGTCGTCACCGACGAACATCGCCGCGTCGCCGGCGCCTTCCGAGGCGAGCTTCCTGCCGTCGGACAGTCGCGTGACCTGGAATCCGCGTGCGTCGTACGTGTAGACACGCCCAGCCGCGACGACGACGTCACCGCCGTAGTCGAGCGGCGTGGACCACGCGACGTCGGCTGTCTCGAGACGGTGCAGGTGCCAGTGCGCGTAACCAACCACCAGGCCGCAGACCAGCACCAGGACACCCAGCACCGTCAGGACCCGCCGGCCGCGCCCTCGCCGCGGCACAGCCGTGTCGTGCTTCCCCCCGGAGCTCATGCGACGAGACTAGGCCACAGGGTTGAGCAGGCCCGTGTCGACGTCGTAGATGAATCCGCCGACGGCGATGTCGTCGGAGATCAACGGGTGGCTGCGAATCCGCATCACGTCGGCGCGGACGGTGTTCTCCTGGTCGACGATCGCCCCCAGGGTCATCCATGACGCATCGGTGCCCGCGACGTCACCGACCCGCGCCTTGAGCTCGTCCTCCGTGGACGACGCCATGGCGCAGCGGGTGTGCTCGACGACGAGCACGCGCTTGACCTTCAGGAGGTTGACGCCCAGCACCAGCGCGACGAGCGCTTGGTCCGTGACACGGCCACCGGGATTGCGCAGGATCTTGGCGTCGCCGGGCTCGAGCCCGATCATGCGCAGCGGGTCGATGCGGGAGTCCATGCAGGTCACCATGGCCACGCCGGCGTGCGCGATGCCGTCGAAGCCGGAGAGGTTGAAGTGCTCCGCGTAGTCGCGGTTGGCGGCCAGGAGGTCGTCGAAGTCAGGCATGGGCGACAGATTATCGGGTGGCTGTTTCGGGTCGGTCACGGAACACCACCAGAGCGAGAACCGCTGCTGTGAGAGCGCACACCGCGGCCCCGATGAACACCGCGTGCAGCTGGGTGATGCCGGCATCACGGACGGCGTCCTTGTAGGCCTGGCAGAGCGTCGCCTTGCCGTGGCAGAGGTCGGCGGCGGGCGGGATCTTGTCGGACGCGCGGTAGAAGGCGCGCAGCCCGATCGTCGTGAGCGCCGAGATGCCGAGCAGCATGCCGACCATGCGCGCGACGACGAGCAGCGCGGAGGCCACCCCGTGGACGGCGTCGGCCGTGTGAGCCAGCAGGACGGCGTTGACGGGGGCGATGGCCAGCCCGAAGCCCAACCCGCCGAGCACCAGGGACAGCGTCTCGACCGGATGGTCGAGCGACTGCGCATCCCAGGTCGACATGTGCCAGAACGCGGCCGCGCTCATCAGCATCGCGACGCACGTCAGGACCGAGGCGGACAGCCTGCGAAGCAACCAGCCGCCGAGCACGGCGCCGATCGGGAGCGCGACCAGGAAGCGTACGAGCACCAGTGCGGCGTCGAGCTGGGAGTCGCGGTCGACCGTGAGCCGGGCGAAGAACGGGATGTCGACGAGAGCCGCGATGAGGGCAGCGCCGACGAAGAACGACACGACGAGTGCGCCCCATGCCGGCGTGGCCGACAGGGCACCACGCGGGATCAACGGCCGAGGCGCGCGGCGTTGGCGAAGCGCGAAACCGGCGAATGCCAGCACGGCCAGCGGGATCAACCACGGTGCCTGATCGGAGACCGCCGCGTTCTCGGGCTCAGCCGACGCGAACGTGAGGATGACGGCGCCCAGGCCGGTCGTGAGCAGCAGGGCGCCGAGGACGTCGCTCTCGCGGGCCAGAGCCGGCCATTCACGCCAGCCGACCAGCGGTCTGCGGGCCGTCGCCTGACGGATGAGGAACAGCGCGAACAGTCCGTAGGTGGTCAGTGCGAGCGGGGTGAGCCAGCGGGAGTCCCCGGTGACCGGCAGGAATGCCAGGCCGCTCGTCACGCCTTGGGTCAGCCGGTCGGGCTCGAGCATCACGACCATGACGCCGACGAGCGTGAGGATCGCGAGTCCGGCACCGATCAGGTCGAAACGCCGTGGGACTGTCGAGCCCGTCGCGACGTCCCGGTGGCCGTCCGACAAGGTGCGTGAAGGCAGCATCGCCGCGGCCAGCACGAGCCCGATGGCGCAGTTGAGCCAGAAGATGAGCCGCCAGTCGCCGAAGGCGAGCACCACGGCGCCGTAGAGCGGTCCGAGCACGCTGCCGAGCTCCTGCACCGCGCCGACGATGCCGAGGGGCAGGCCGCGACGCTGTGGAGGCCAGAGGTCGGCGACGAGCGCCAGCGTCGGCGGGATGAGGCCGCCACCGCCGATGCCCTGGATGAGGCGGCCCAGCACGATGCTCTCGAGGTTGTAGGCCGCGGCGGTGACCAGCGAGCCGACGGCGAACACGACGAGCGATCCGAGCAGCACGGGCACCCGGCCCCGCAGGTCCGAGATGCGACCGATGAGCGGCAGCACGCCGACGTAGCCCAGCAGGAACCCGGACACGATGGGGGCCGCGCGTTGCAGGTCGTCCAGGTCGAGCCCGGTCGAGGTCATCATGTCGGGCAGCGCGAGCACCACGACGTACGTGTCCGCGGCGGCGAACGAGATCGCGACGGCCGCGAGCCCCAGGAGGACTCTCGAGGCGGGGCTGGTCGCCTCGCGCGACGTCATCGACCGGCGGGGGTCGGCGGCTCGATGGTGACGGCGGTGTCGGACGTGGTCAGCTTGACGGTGTACGTCACGTCGCCGCCGTTGGGGTAGAACGGCCCCTTGAGGCTGGCGTCGCGCAGGACGTTGTCGTCGTCGAGGCGGTAGGTCACGGCGAACGACTCGTCCTGCGCCGCCGACGGGATGATGTCCTTGACGAGGCTGCCCGGCAGCGTGCCGGTGATCGTGGTGAGGACGTCCTTGCCGTCGCGGGACTTGTCGCCCTCGGAGAGCTTCTCGGTCTTGGCGAGGATCTGCGAGATGCCGGTGTCAGGAGCGAGCAACGCCGCCGGGTCGGGTGCCTTGAGCGATGCGGGGTTGAGCGTGAGGTACGACGGCGAGAACCCGGTCTTGGCCCAGACCTTGCCGCCGGTCGCGATGACGTCGGCGTCGATGCTTGCGCCGCCCGTGACGACCTTGACCTTGCCCTCGAACGCGGGGGAGTGGTTGCCCTTGCCCTTGGCCGAGAGCAGCCCGGTCACGCCGGACGGCAGCTTGTCGGTCGCGAGCGAGATCGTGACGGTCTCGGCCTCGTCGAGCGCGGTCTTGGCCTCGGTGAGCCGCGCCTGCAGCTTGGCCGGATCGCCCTTGGGGCCGTCGTCGCCACCGGAGGAGCCGGTGCAGCCGGCGAGCACAAGGGTCGAGGCAGCGAGCGTGAGGATCAGGTGTCGGGTGCGCACGGCTCAGTCTTGCACGCTGCCGCGCTCAGATCGCGAGCGAACCGGCCGGACCGGAGACGGCCAGGATCGGCTGCGCCGCGGGCACGCCGGACCCGTCGCGACGGTCCGTGGGCTCGGGCAGGTCGACGGGCGACCCGCTCGTGGCGCAGGCCATGGGTGCGCCGTCGCCGACCCAGGCCAGCAGCAGGCCGTCCTCGCCCTTGAGCAGCCGTTGGCATCGGACGCCGCCGGTGGCGCGCCCCTTGGCCGGGTAGATCGCCATGGGGCTGACCTTGACCGCACCGTTCTGGGTGCCGGGCAGGGCGTTGCCCGAGCCGGCGATCGTGACGACGCTCGCGGACTCGATGTCGCGCACGGCGCCGAACGAGACCACACGGGCGCCGGGAGTCAGCTTGATGCCGGCGACGCCGCCTCCGGCGCGCCCCTGCGGGCGTACGAGGGAGGCCGGGAAGTGCAGCAGCTGGGCGTCCGACGTGACGAACGCGAGCTCCTCGTCGCCCGTCGCCAGCTCGACCGCGCCGACGACGACATCGCCTTCGTCGAGGCTGATGATGTCCCACGAGTCGCGCGACAGCTGTTCGGGCTTGACCCGCTTGACGACGCCGGCACGGGTGCCGAGGGCGAGGCCCGGGCCGGAGTCACCCAGACCAGTCAGGGCGAGCACCGTGCCCTCGAGGCCGGGGATCTCGCGCAGCGGCATGCCGCCCTGGAGGTTGGGCGACTGGGCGGTCGGCGGCAGGGCGGGCAGCTCGAGCACCGAGATGCGCTGGATGCGACCGTCGGCCATCACGACGCCGATCTCGCCGCGCGCCGTCGTGCGTACGGCCGAGACGATCGTGTCGTGCTTGACCCGTCGGTCCACGTCGCCGAGCGGCGAGTCGTCGGACGTACGGGCCAGCAGTCCGGTGGCGGACAGCAGCGCCCAGCATGGGTCGTCGGCGACTTCGAGCGGTGACGCGGCCGTGGCGGTCTGGCCGGACGACTCGAGCAGGACGGTGCGGCGCGGGGTGCCGAACTTCTGCGCCATGTCGTTGAGCTCGTCGCCGACGACCGTGCGGAGCAGCTGCTCGTCGGCCAGGATCGCGTCGAGCTCGTCGATGATCTTGCGGAGCTCGGCGATCTCACGCTCGACCTCGATGCGGTCGTACTTGGTGAGCCGGCCCAGCGTCAGGTCGAGGATGTAGGTCGCCTGGATGTCGGAGAGGTCGAACACCGTCATGAGGCGTTCCTTGGCCTCGCCGCGGTTCTCGCTCGCGCGGATCAGCTGGATGACCTCGTCGATGTCGACCAGGGCCAGCATCAGGCCGTCGAGCAGGTGCAGCCGGTCCGCGGCCTTGCCCCGGCGGAACTGGGTGCGACGGCGCACGACGTCGATGCGGTGCCCGAGGTAGACCTCGAGCATCTCCTTGAGGCCCAGGGTGCGCGGCTGGCCGTCGACGAGCGCCACGGCGTTGATGCCGAACGAGCTCTCCATCGGCGTGCTCTTGTAGAGCTGCTCGAGGATGGTCTCGGGGATGAAGCCGTTCTTGATCTCGATGACGAGGTTGAGGCCCTTGTGCCGGTCCGTGAGGTTCTTGATGTCCGAGATGCCCTGGAGCTTCTTGGCCTCGACGAGCTTCTTGATCGCCTCGATGACCTTCTCTGGGCCGACGTTGTAGGGCAGCTCGGTGATGACGATGCCCTTGCGCCGCGCCGTCACGTTCTCGATGCGGGCCGACGCGCGCATGCGGAACGAGCCGTTGCCGGTGGCGTACGCGTCGCGGATGCCCTCGAGGCCGACGATCTTGCCGCCGGTGGGCAGGTCGGGCCCAGGGATGAACCGCATGATGTCGTCGAGGTCGGCAGTCGGGTGCTTGATGAGGTGGCGCAGCGCCTGCACGACCTCGATCAGGTTGTGGGGCGCGATGTTGGTGGCCATGCCGACCGCGATGCCGCTGGCACCGTTGACGAGCAGGTTGGGCAGCGCCGCCGGCAGCACGACCGGCTCGGTCTCGCGGCCGTCGTAGTTGGGCTTGAAGTCGACGGTGTCCTCGTTGATCGACGCCGTCATCGCCTCGGCGGCCTCGTCCATGCGGACCTCGGTGTAGCGCATCGCCGCCGGCGGATCGTCCTGCGAGCCGAAGTTGCCGTGCCCGTCGGCGAGCGGGAGACGCAGCGACCAGGGCTGGATCAGGCGCACCAGCGCGTCGTAGATCGCGCCGTCGCCGTGCGGGTGGAGGCGACCCATGACCTCGCCGACGACGCGGGCGCTCTTGACGTGTCCACGGTCGGACCGCAGGTTGAGGTCGTCCATCGTGTAGAGGATGCGCCGCTGCACGGGCTTGAGGCCGTCACGTGCATCGGGCAGCGCACGCGCATAGATCACCGAGTAGGCGTACTCGAGGAAGCTCGATCGCATCTCGTCGCTCACATCGGTGTCGACGATGTGCTCCTCGAAGTCCTCCTCGGGAGCTTGCTTGCTGCTGCGGGCCATTCACTCTCCTGTGGTGCGCTGCTCAGTTGTCCATTTTCGCCGCTCTCACCGACGGACTTCTCGCGCCACGCCGTGGGGCACCCGATAGGTTGGGGGTGTGACCAGTGAGGTGCAGCCCGTCGAGCACTGGGAAGCCGATGTCCTGCTCAAGGACGGCCGGGTGGCGCAGCTCAGGCCGATCCTGGAGGCCGACGCCGAGCGGCTCGTGGAGTTCTATTCACGAGTCTCCGAGCAGTCCAAGTACTTCCGCTTCTTCGCGCCCTATCCGACGCTTTCCGACAAGGATGTCACGCGGTTCACGACGGTCGACAACGACCGCCGGGTCGCTTTCGTCGTGACGTTGCACGCCACGATCATCGGCGTCGGCCGCTACGACGCGATCAGCGACGACGAGGCCGAGGTCGCGTTCCTCGTCGAGGACGCCCATCAGGGTCGCGGCGTGGGACAGCTGCTCCTGGAGCACCTCGCGCAGGCCGGTCGCGAGCGCGGCATCCGTACGTTCGTCGCCGACGTCCTGCCGTCCAACTCCCGGATGCAGCAGATCTTCCGGGAGATGGGCTACCAGGTCGACGGCATGGTCGACGGCGGCGTCACCCGGCTGACACTGCGCATCGAGCCCACCGACCTGGCCGTCGGGGTGATGCGCGCCCGCGAGCAGCGCGCCGAGGCAGCGTCGATCGAGCGGATCTTCCGGGCCCGCAGCATCGCGGTCATCGGCGCCAGCCGCCGGCAGGACTCGATCGGCCAGGCGATGGTGCGCAACCTCGTGCTCGGCGACTTCAGCGGCAGCGTCTACGCGGTCAACTCGCAGGCCGAGGCGGTGTCGGGGCTCCCCGCATACAAGACCGTCCAGGACATCCCGGGCGAGGTCGACATCGCGATCGTCGCGGTGCCGGCCGAGTCGGTCAACGACGTCGTCCTCGACTGCGCCGCCAAGGGCGTGCACGGGCTCGTCGTGATCTCCGCCGGGTTCGCCGAGGAGGGGCCCGAGGGCCGCCAGCGGCAGCGCACGCTGCTCGGGCTCAGCCGGTCGTACGGGCTGCGGCTCATCGGCCCCAACTGCCTCGGCTTCATCAACACGGCCCCTGACCTGCAGCTCAACGCGTCGCTGTCGCCGTCGATGCCGCCGCAGGGCCGCGTCGGGTTCTTCTGCCAGTCCGGTGCGCTCGGCACCGCGATCCTCGAGTCGGTGTCGCGCCGAGGCCTGGGACTGTCGACGTTCGTGTCCGCGGGCAACCGCGCCGACGTGTCGGGCAACGACCTGCTGCAGTACTGGCAGGAGGACGACTCGACCGAGGTCATCCTGCTCTACCTGGAGTCGATCGGTAACCCGCGCAAGTTCTCCCGCATCGCGCGCCGCGTCTCGCGCACCAAGCCCATCGTGGCGGTGAAGTCGGGCCGCTCGACGCAGGGCGTACCGGTCGGGCACACCGTCAAGCGCACCTCGGCGCCGCAGTCGGCGGTCGACGCGATGTTCCGGCAGGCCGGTGTCATCCAGGTCGACACGCTGGACGAGATGTTCGACGTCGCCCAGCTGCTGGCGCACCAGCCGCTGCCGCGCGGCAACCGCATCTCGATCGTCGGCAACTCCGACGCCGTCGCGCTGATCGTGGCCGATGCGGCGTCGGCCGCCGGCCTGCTGGTCGCCGAGCCGATCTCGCTGGGCGCCGACGCCAACGCCGACGACTTCGAGGCGGCGATCGAGCACGCCATCGCGAGCCCCGACATCGACGCACTCGTCGCGGTCTACGTCCCGCCGCTCAACACCAGCGGTGAAGAGGTCGCCAACGTGCTCGCAGCTGTCGGCGAGCAGTCCGACAAGCCCATCGTGTCGACGTTCCTCGGCAGCGAGGGCGTGCCGGTGCTGCTCCGCGTGCCCGACCTCCTCGGCGGCTCAGCGGGTCGCGGATCCGTGCCGTCCTACGCTGCGCCGGAGTCGGCCGTCCGCGCCCTGGCACGCGTCGTCAACTACGCCGAGTGGGCGGCCAAGGACCACGGCGAGTTCCACATCGCGCTCGACCATCGCACGGGCGACGCCCGGGCCCTCGTACGCCAGGTGCTGGCGGCTGCGCCCCGGGGCGCGATCCTCTCCACCGACCAGGTCCACGCGCTGCTGGCCTGCTACGGGATCGACCTCTGGACCTGGATCAACGTTCACTCGCGCGAGGAGGCGATCGCGGCGGGGGAGAAGCTCGGCTGGGACGTCGTCCTCAAGGCCGGCAGCGAGCACCTCCGCACCCGGCCCGACCTCGCGCACGTCTGGCGCAACATCCACGGACCCGACGAGATGGGTGAGGCGTGGGACGACCTCACGACGTGGAAGGGCATGCGCAAGGACACCAAGTTCTTCGTGCAACGTGCCGCCGCCGACGGCATCCAGGTGTCGTTCAGCGTCACCGAGGATCCGCTCTTCGGGCCCCTCGTGTCGTTCGGTCTGGCCGGCGCACCCAGCGAGCTCCTCGGCGACCGGTCCTACGGCATCCCGCCGCTCACCGACCTCGACGCCGAGGGCATGATCCGCGACCTGCGCTCCGCGCCCCTGCTCTACGGCTACCGCGGCTCCGACGCGGTCGACGTCGACGTGCTGCAGGACATCATCGTCCGCCTCGCGGCGATGAAGGACGACCTGCCGGAGATCGCCGAGCTCGACCTCGAGCCCGTGCTCGTGCACGGCAAGGGCTACACCGCCCTGAGCGCCCGCGCCAAGGTCGTACCGTCCGCGGATCGTCGCGGTGAGTGGTACGTCCGGCGCCTGAGTCAACCTGCCTCGATGGGAGATACGCTGGCGTGATGGCCACTGACGACACGAAGTCCCTGTTCGACGAGGTCTCCACGAGCGGCTACTACCCCGAGATCGTCGCTGACGGCCTGCGGGACGCGCTGGCCGACGAGCCGGTCGCGGCGTACGTGCTGCACCACGAGCCGACCTTCGACCACGACGAGATCCGCCGCCACATGACGGTGCTGGCGCTGACCCCCAGCCGCCTCGTGCTGGTGCACACCGACGAGCACCCCGGCGACGACCTGCTGCCCAAGCCCTACACGTCGACGACCTCCGAGGCGGTGGCCCTCGGCCAGGTCCGCTCCGTCGTCGTGACCCGCATGGTGACGTCGAAGTCCAAGGAGCTCGAAGAGGCGGTCCTGACCGTCGGCTGGGGTGCGGTGTCGCGCGTCGAGCTGGAGCCCGCACGCTGCGCGGACCCGGAGTGCGAGGCCGATCACGGCTACACCGGCAGCCTGACCGGCGACGACTTCTCGTTGCGCCTCGCCGCGGCTGCCGACGGCGGCTCGGCCGTGCAGCGGCTGCTCGGCTTCGCGCGTACGCTGTCGGCGGCGACCGCCGGCCGCACCACATGACGCTGGCCGGACTCGGTGGTCGCGCGACGATCGACCAGGTCCTGCCCTCGGTGGCGGCCGCGATGGGCGCCCCCGGCTTCGCCAACACGCTGGGCCTGCCCGAGGCGGCGCGCTACGTGGTGTTCCTCGTCGACGGCCTGGGCCTCGAGCTGTTGCGCGAGCACGCCGATGCCGCACCGTTCCTCAGCTCGCTGACCAACGTCGACGACGTCATCTGCGGCGTGCCGTCGACCACCTCGACGAGTCTGACGTCGCTCGGCACCGGGTTGCAGGCCGGCACCCACGGCATGGTCGGCTACACGTCGCGCGTGCCCGGCAGCGGTCAGCGGCTCAACTCGCTCAAGTGGGACCAGCCGGTCGATCCGCTGCTCTGGCAGCCGCACCGCACGGTCCTGGAGCAGATGCAGGACGCCGGCATCGCGGCGTCGTCGGTCAACGACGCCAAGTTCGCCGACTCCGGCCTGACCTTGTGCAGCCAGCGCGGCGTGCCGTTCCACGGCATCAGCTCGATCTGGGAACGGCTCGACGTCGTCCTCGAGGTCATCGAGTCCGCGCCGCGCGCCATGACGTACGCCTATGAGTCGCGCCTCGACCACACGGGCCACGCCAAGGGCTGCACGTCGGAGGAGTGGCGCACGATGCTCACGACGATCGACGCGGAGCTCGCCGACCTGCGCGAGGAGCTGCCGCGCGACACGGTGCTGCTGGTCACCGCCGACCACGGCATGATCGACCTGCCGATGACCGATCGCTTCGACATCGACGCGTCGCCGACACTGCTCGACGACGTCACCTTGCTGGCCGGCGAGGCGCGGTTCCGCCACGTCTACACGAGGTCGGGCGCCGCACCGGACGTCGCGGCGCGCTGGCAGGCCGAGCTCGGCGACCGGGCTCTCGTACGTACGCAGGACGGCATCGAGGACTGGTTCGGTCCCATCACCTCTGACGTGCGCGGGCGGATCGGTGACGTCGTCGTCGCGGCGCTCGGCGAGTTCGCGATGTTCTCGTCGCGGGAGTTCGGCATCGAGTTCAAGATGACCGGCTTCCACGGGTCGATCAGTGAGGCCGAGCTGCGCATCCCGGTCCTCGTCGCACCATGACGCGGCTGGCAGGATGGTCTCCGTGGCGGAGCTGAACTTCTACTCGGGGACGATGGACTGCGGCAAGAGCACCTTGGCGCTCCAGATGGACCACAACCACCGGGCCAGGGGACGCGTCGGCCGGGTCTTCACGTCGCACGACCGCGCCGGGCAGGCGACGCTCTCGAGCCGACTGGGCCTGGCCGTGCCCGCGATCGAGGTCGACGACCGGTTCCACTTCTGGCAGTACACGGTGGACGAGCTGACCCAGGGCGGCCGCATCGACTACTTCGTGTGCGACGAGGCGCAGTTCTACACCGCCGACCAGATCGACCAGCTCGCCAAGGTCACCGACGAGCTGTCGATCGACGTCTTCGCGTTCGGCATCCTGACCGACTTCCGTACGCAGCTGTTCTCCGGATCGGCCCGCCTCATCGAGCTCGCCGACCGCGTCCACACGCTGCAGGTCGAGGCGCTGTGCTGGTGCGGCGAGCGCGCGACGCACAATGCGCGCACGGAGGACGGGATCATGGTCACCGAGGGCGATGTCATCGTCGTGGGCGATGTCGACCACGAGCTCACGCCCGAGGACGACGAGGTCGACCAGGAGCCGGTCGTGGGCTACGAGGTGCTGTGCCGCAGGCACCATCGCCGGCGGATGACGGCCGCGTCGGCCAAGGCGTCAGCCCTGTCACCCGACGTGCTGCCGTTCGGGTGAGGTCGAGCGAGCTCTGCTGGGGGTCCCCCCACGAGCTCTGCGAGTAGGGGGCGCGATACACGCCGAAGCCGCCCGATGACGAAACCCGGCGAGATGACTCCCAGCGAGGGATCTAGTCGGACTTGTCGCCGAACATGATCTCGTCCCAGCTCGGGACGCGGCGGCGCTCATGGCGCTTCTTGCGCGGACCCATCGTGTCGGGCACCGCGACGTCGTGCTCGAGGGACTCCTCGAAGTCGTCGACCTCGTGCTCGAGCGCGGCTGAGGTGTCAGCGTCCTCGGACTCGCCGATCGCGAGCTGCTCGAGCACCTTGCGCTCGCGGGCCTCCTTGAGCGAGGCGACGCCGATCTGCGGGCCTTCCTCGACCTCGGGGGTGATGTCCTCGGTCTCGCCGACGACGTCGACAGGAGCCTCGGCCGGACGCGACGGAGCACGTACGGCATCGGCGATCGCCATGTCGGTCGAGTCGGGCAGGGCGACATCGCCGACCAGGTCGTGGGCGAACTCGTCAGCGGGTACGACGTAGCGGCTCTTGACGTCGAACAGGAAGCTCGCGGGGTGTGCGGCGCCCTCGGGGGTCACCTGCACGTTCCAGCGGCCGTCCTCGCGCCGCCAGGAGTCCCACGCAGCGGACTCGGGCACGCCACCGTTGGCGGCGATGTTCTCCGACACGAGGGTGCCGAGCAGCACGCCGGCACCGCCGACGTGCTTGCGCCGGATCGAGGTCTTGCGCGCCTGCTCGCACATGTACTCACGCTCGGCGAGCACGGGCCCGGCGAAGCCGAGGATCTGCTCGACGGGCACGCCGGCGGAGTCGGCGACCGCCTGCGGGGTCTCGCCGCGGCGGATGCGGGTCTGGATGTCGCGTGGGCTGAGAGAGCTTTCCATGCGGATCTCCATCTGGCCGGAGGTGTTCCCAGAGTGGGACGGCTTGCCGATCAGGGAAGCGAGGCGGTGATCAGCGGGGATGCGGAACTGCTCACCGGTCGACGCGTCACGCGCAATGAGGAACCGTCTGTCCTCGCTCAGTCCGTCGAGACCGAGATCACGCATGTCATCGCCTCCGATGTGACACCGGCTCCGAGTGGGCGTTCACCCGAAGCGTGTTCTCATCCTAGGCGCGCAGGATGCGAACCTGCGGTGACGCGCCGAGACCAGATAGCGTCGTCGCCGTGTCCGACACTCTGCTCCTGGTCCTCGATCTTGCCGGAATCGCGGTCTTCGCCTCGACCGGAGCCCTCGTCGGCGTGCGCAAGGAGCTCGACGTCTTCGGCGTGACGGTGCTCGCACTGATCACCGGGCTCGGTGGCGGTGTGCTGCGTGACGTGCTGATCGGCTCGGTCCCGCCGGCGGCGCTCGACGACTGGCGCTACCTCGTCGTGCCGGCGGCCACGGCGTTGGCGGTGTTCGTGTTCCACCCGGCGTTCGGCCGCATGGAGCGTCAGATCATGGTGCTCGATGCGGTCGGCCTCGCCCTGTTCTGCGTCACCGGGGCGGTCAAGGCGGACGAAGCTGGCCTCAACGTGCTCGCCGCGTCGGTGCTCGGCACGCTGAGCGGCATCGGTGGCGGCATGCTGCGCGACGTCGTGGCCGGTCGCGTACCCGTGATCTTCCGGGGGGAGCTGTACGCGACGCCGGCGTTCGCGGGTGCGCTCATCGCGACGCTCGTGCACCACGAGGGCTACTCCGAGTGGTGGTACGCCTTGGCGTTCGTCGTGTGCCTCGGCTGGCGGCTCATCGCCCTGAAGCGTGGCTGGACCGCACCGCTCCCGCCCGGCATCGACCACTCCTGAGCCGCCCCCGGGGCCTCAGCGGTTGCGGGGGAGGACGAGCTCGAACTCGGGGTCGTGGTTGCCGAAGCGATGGTTCGTGATCGTGACGGACTGCTCCTGCAGGAACGGCAGCGCCTCGACGCGTCCCGACTGGGTCACCGGGCCGGAGTAGATCGCGACGTCTGGGTCGCCGTCGACGGCGATCGCGACCTCACGCGGGTCCGAGCCCACGAGGCGCACCCGGGCCGGCCGGGTCGCCGCGATGTGCGCGAGCCACTCGTCGTGGGTCTCGATCCGTGCCTTGGGTGCGAGGCCGGACGGCAGCGGCGTACGGGAGCTCACCGCGACAGGCGCACCGGTGCGAGCGGCCGCCAGCAGGACGCGGATGAGCTCGGGCAGGTAGGTGCCGTCGAAGCGGACCGCGACCGGCACCGGGACGTAGCGGAACACGTTGCGCTCGACGCCCAGCTTGGAGACGTCCTTGAGCACGCCGTACTCACGGGTCCAGGCGATGTGGTCCGACGACGCGGCGGCGGCGAGCTCGCGGTGCTCCACGCCACTGACGTGGGGCCGCGCGGCGTCGAGGAGGCGGGAGACCTCACGCGACAGCTCGGGTGCCTCGGTCGACCGCAAGGGTCGGGGGCGCCACGTGCCGAGGTGCGTCAGGTAGTTGGGCCCGCCGGCCTTGGCGGTGGTGCCGACCGACGACCGCTTCCAGCCGCCGAACGGCTGGCGCTGGACGATGGCGCCGGTGATGCCGCGGTTGACGTAGAGGTTGCCGGCCTGGACCGAGTCGATCCAGGTGTTGACCTCCTTGGCGTCGAGCGAGTGGATGCCGGCGGTGAGGCCGTAGTCGGTCGCGTTCTGCCACTCGATCGCCTGCTGCAGCGACTTGGCCTTCATGATGCCGAGGACGGGCCCGAAGTACTCCGTCCTGTGGAACCGGCTCCCGGGGCGTACGCCGACCCGGATGCCCGGAGACCACACGCGAGCGTCGGAGCCGAGCTGACGCGGCGCAACGAGCCACTGCTCGCCGTCGCCGAGGGTCGTGAGGCCTTCGGCCAACTTGCCGAGTGGCGGCTCGATGATCGGCCCCATCGTGACCTCGGGATCGTGCGGGAAACCGACCTTGAGCGACGAGACGGCGTCGATGAGCTGGCGCTCGAACCGCTCGGAGTCGCCCACGGATCCGACGAGGATCGCCAGGCTGGCCGCCGAGCACTTCTGCCCTGCGTGCCCGAATGCGCTCTTGACCAGGTCGGCGACCGCGAGGTCGATGTCGGCGCTGGGGGTGATGACGATCGCGTTCTTGCCGCTCGTCTCGGCGAGAAGCGGGAGGTCGGGCCGCCACGAGCGGAAGAGGTTGGCGGTGTCCCAGCCGCCGGTGAGGATGACCCGGTCGACGTCGGAGTGCGAGATCAGCGCCTTGCTGAGGGGGCCCTCGTCGATCGTGACGTAGCGCAGCACGTCACGCGGGACTCCGGCCTGCCAGAGCGCCTCGACCATGACTGCGGCACAACGGCGGGTCTGCGGCGCTGCCTTGATGACGACCCCGCTGCCGACGGCGAGAGCGGCGAGCACCGAGCCGGCCGGGATGGCGACGGGGAAGTTCCACGGGGGAGCGACGATCGTCAGGGTGTCGGGCACGAACTCGGCACCGTCCACGGCTTCCAGCCGGCGTGCGGACTCGGCGTAGTAGTGCGCGAAGTCGATCGCCTCGCTGACCTCGACGTCGGCCTCGGCGATCGTCTTGCCGGCCTCGGCAGCCATGACCGAGATCAGGTCGCCGCGCCGTGCACCGAGCGCGTTGCCGGCCTGGTGCAGGATCCACGCCCGGACCTCGGCGCCGCGGCCCTGCCAGCCCTTGGCCGCCACGCGGGTGTCCTGGATGACGCTCTCGAGGCTCGCGGGGCCGGGAATCGTGTTGCCCCGGACGGTCTCGGTGCCGAGCTGCGTGTATGCCGACCGGGCCAGCACGAGCCGGCCCCACTCGCGGTTGGGTGCGGTGGAGGGGTCGGTGTCTGGGGTGTTGGCGAACGTGTCGGGATGCACGGGCACGACCTCGGTGAGCCGGTTCTGCGTGCGGTGGGGCTCGGGCACCGTGTCGTCGAGCGCATCCACGGAGGCGAAGAACCGCCGGATCTCGCGGTTGAGCAGGTCCGGCTCGTCGGCGAGCTCGAACGCCGCCGACATGAAGTTGTCGCTGCTCGCGTTCTCCTCGAGCCGGCGTACGAGATAGGAGATCGCGACGTCGAACTCCGACGGGTGCACGACCGGCGTGTAGAGCAGCAGCTGGCCGATGTCGTCGCGCACGGCGTCGACCGGACCGCTGTCCATGCCGAGCAGCATCTCGAAGTCGACGCTCTCGCGGACGCCGCGATCACCCGCGAGCAGCCAGGCGTACGCGATGTCGAACAGGTTCTGGCCCGCCACGCCGAGTCGTACGGCGTCGACGCGCTCGGGGGTCATGGCCCAGTCGAGTACGCGCTTGTAGTTGGTGTCGGTCTCCTGCTTGCTGGACCACGTCGCGAGCGGCCAGCCGTGCATCGCCGCGTCGACGCGCTCCATCGCCAGGTTGGCGCCCTTGACGACGCGCACCTTGATGGGTGCACCACCCTTGGCGCGGCGCTGCGTGGCCCACTCCTGCAGGTCCTGCATCGCGCCGAGCGCGTCCGGCAGATAGGCCTGGAGGACGATGCCGGCCTCGAGGTCGGGGAACGACTCGAGGATCGCCTTGAACACCGCGACCGTGAGGTCGAGGTCGTGGTACTCCTCCATGTCGAGGTTGATGAACGTCGGCTCGCCGCTGGACGCGCGCTCGTAGAGCGGGGTCAGCTGCTTGACGACGCGCGCGACGGACTCGTCGAACGCCCACATCGAGAGCTGGCTGGCGACCGAGGACACCTTGACCGAGACGTAGTCGACGTCGTCGCGCTCGAGCAGCTCCATCGTGCCGTCGCGGCGATGCGCGGCCTCGCCCTCGCCGAGGACGGCTTCGCCGAGCAGGTTGAGGTTGAGCCGGTCGCCGCCGGAGCGCAGGCGCTTGATCGTCTTGCCCAGCTTGTCGGGGCGGGCGTCGACGACGAGGTGACCGACCATGCGGCGCAGCGTGCGGCGTGCGATCGACACGACCATCTTGGGGAACACGACCGCCGTGACGGCGCCGAGCTTGAGCAGCACACGCTGGGACACGGGCAGGAACGACGGTGTGTGCAGCGCGAGCCGCCGCAGGTTGCGGGCGGCGACGCGGTGGTCGTCGGGGCGTACGACGCGGTCGACGAAACCGATCGTGAACTCGAGCCCGTGCGGGTCCTTGAGCAGCTGGGCAAGGCGTTCGGCGGAGGGATCGGCACGGCGTTTGGAGGTGCGCGCGGGTTCGATCCAGGTGCGCACGAGCTCGACGCTGCGCTCGGCGAGAGTGAGTTCGGTCATGTCGAGCCCAAGGTTAGTGCCACACTGCCCGGAAGTTCACCCCGCGGCACCCCGCGAGGGCGTACGGATGCTCCACGCGACAGCCGCGGCGGCCAGCCCCGCGATCAAGGGCACCAGGAAGCCCGCCGACGCCCCCTCGTGGTCGATGACCCAGCCGGCCACGGCGGCGCCCGGCGCGACGCCGACGGCCATGCCGGTGCCGGTCCACGTGAGCGCCTCCGTGAGGCGCGACGCGGGGACTCCGAGCTCGGTGATGTTGACCATGGCGATGAGCGTCGGCGAGATCATGACGCCGGCGAGGAACATCCCGACCGCGAGCCACACCGAGCTGGGCAGCAGACCGAGGGGCGCGAACAGGAGAGCGAGTGCCAGCATCGCCGAGCGGAACTGACGAAGGGGATGAAGGGTCTGCGGGAGCGCCCCGACCGCGATCCCGGCGACCAGGCTGCCGGCGGCCCACACGGCCAGGACCGCGCCGGCGGCGCCCGGCCGGCCGTCGTCCTCGGTGAACGCGACGACGATGACCTCTGTTGAGCCGAAGAGCGTCCCGAGCCCCACGGAGACCGCCACGAGCGGACCGAGCAGTCCCCAACCGATCGCCTCGCGGGGCTGGCCGTCCTGGCGGATGAGCGGGGGAGCAGTGTGGCGCTGGAGGGCCAAGGCCCAGGACCCGAGCGTGGCAGCGGCGCCGGCGAACACCAGGCCCGACACCTCGGCGACCTCGAGGGTCAGGAACGTCACGAGCACGGGGCCCACGACGAAGACGACCTCGTCCAGGACCGCCTCGATCGAGAACGCGGTGTTGAGCTGGCTGCGTTCGGACACCGCGTGCGTCCAGCGAGCTCGCACCATGCTGCCGGTCTGCGGCGTCGCCAGGCCGGCGAGAACGGCGCACAGGTGGGGGAGCGGGGCGCGCCAGTCGGACTCGATCGCGACGAGCGTCATGGCAATGCCCAGGGCGTAGACGGTCCCGACGACGACCAGCACCTTGGCCTGGCCGATGCGATCGGCGAACCTGCCCTGGAACGGCCCGAACGCGGCCGCCGCCAGGACGTACGCCGCGGCCATCACGCCGGCGCGACCGTAGGAGTCGGTGCGCTCCGACACGAGCAGGACGATGCCGAGACCCGTCATCGACAGCGGCAGGCGCGACCAGACACCGGTGAACGAGAAGAGGGCAGCGCCGGGCCGTGACAGCACGTCCCGATATGTCGTCAGCATGAATGCCCTCCCAGCATGCCGACCCTATCCGTGCCGGTGGGATGATGAGCACATGGATGCACGCCCCTTCGACGCCCTGTTGCTCGTGTCGTTCGGCGGCCCGGAGCATCCGGACGACGTCGTCCCGTTCCTCGAGAACGTCACCAGGGGGCGCGGCATCCCACGTGAACGGCTCGAGGAGGTCGGCCAGCACTACTACCTGTTCGGCGGCAAGTCGCCGATCAACGAGCTCAACCTCGAGCTGCTCGACGCGCTCCGCAAGGACTTCGCCGACCACGGCGTCGACGTGCCGATCTATTGGGGCAACCGCAACTGGGACCCCTACCTCCGCGACGCGGCACGCCAGATGGCAGCCGACGGTGTGCGCCGGGCGGCATGCTTCGTGACGAGCGCCTACTCGTCCTACTCGGGCTGCCGGCAGTACCGCGAGGACCTCTACGACGCCGTCAGTGGCCTCGACATCGAGCTGAGCCGGTTGCGGCACTACTTCAACCATCCGGGCTTCGTCGGCCCGTTCATCGAGGCGACGGGGGAGGCTCTCGCGAGCGCGCCCGAGGGCACGCACGTCGTCTTCGTGACGCACTCGATCCCCGAGACCATGAACCTCGCGAGCGGCGGGCCGGGCCGCGAGGCGTACGTCCGCCAGCACGAGAGCGTGGCCGAGCTGGTTGCGGAGGGCGTCGGCACGCATCGCTGGTCGCTGGCCTACTGCTCGCGGTCGGGCTCTCCGCACATGCCGTGGCTGGAGCCCGACATCAACGACCACCTGCGTGAGCTGCACGAGTCCGGCACCACGTCCGTCGTCGTCGTGCCGATCGGGTTCATCTCCGACCACATGGAGGTCATCTACGACCTCGACACGGAGGCCAAGATGACGGCCGACGGTCTCGGCATGGCGTACGACCGGGTCGACACCCCCGGCGCCCACCCGGGGTTCGTCGCCATGGTGCGCGACCTGCTGCTCGAGCGTGCTGCCGTGGAACGGGGGGAGCAGCCGGAGCGCTGTTCGCTCGGCGCGCTCGGACCGTCCCACGACGTGTGCCCGGTCGACTGCTGCCTCAACCCGCGATCGGCTCTGCCGACGATCGGCGGCGCCGCCGACGGCACGTCCGCGACGGTCGCATGACCGAGCGCCAGCGAGGGAACAATCAGGCACTCATGCAGGTGGTCCCTTGTCGTGGGCTCTTCTGGGGGGCAGCTGCATGAGCGAGGAGCTCCTGGCGCTGGCCCGTGAGGTCGGCCGCGAAGCCGCTGCGTTCGTCGCCAGCCGCCGTCCCGCCGGTCGCGTCACGATCTCGGCCACCAAGTCGAGCCCGACCGACGTCGTCACGGAGATCGACGAGGCGTGCGAACGCCTCATCCGCGACCGCATCTTCGCGGCGCGGCCCGATGACGGGTTCGTCGGCGAGGAGGGCAACGACGTCGTGGGCACGAGCGGGGTCGACTGGGTCGTCGACCCGATCGACGGCACGGTCAACTTCGTCTACGGCATCCCCACGTACGCCGTCTCGATCGGCGCCCGCCACGACGACGAGGTCGTCGCGGGCTACGTCATCAACATCGCGACGGGCGCGGAGTGGGGCGCGATCCGCGGCGCGGGCGCCTGGCGCTACGCCGGCGAGTCCCGCGAGCCGCTCATGGCGCCGCGGCCCGAGTCGGTGGCACACGCGTTGGTGGCGACCGGGTTCAACTACGTCCCGGAGGTACGCACGGCGCAGGCTTCGGCGATGGCGACGTTCCTGCCGCAGGTCCGTGACATCCGCCGCATCGGCTCCGCGGCACTGGATCTGTGCGGGCTGGCCGAGGGCTACTACGACGCCTATCTCGAGCAGGGGCTCAAGCCCTGGGACCTCGCCGCGGGCGGCCTGATCGCCGCCGAGTCGGGCCTGGTCCTGAGTGGCTTCGACGGGGGCCCGGACGAGCGTATGGTGATGGCTGCTCATCCTGCGATTGCTGAGGAATATTTCGCCCTCGTACGTGCTTGTGGGTTCTGACGAACGGAACATTTGGGGCGTGTGGCACAATCACGCCGGTTGTTCCGCACAAAGGGAGATTTGATGGCTACCGATTACGACGCACCGCGCAAGACCGAGGAAGAGCAGTCCGAGGACAGCATCGAGGAGCTCAAGGCGCGTCGGCACGAGAAGAGCTCGGGCAAGGTCGACGAGGACGAGACCGAGGCTGCCGAGAACTTCGAGCTGCCCGGTGCGGACCTGTCACACGAAGAGCTCGCGGTCCAGGTCGTGCCCAAGCAGCTCGACGAGTTCACCTGCTCGTCCTGCTTCCTGGTGCACCACCGCAGCCAGCTGGCATCAGAGAAGAACGGCGTCCTCATCTGCCGCGATTGCGCCTACTGACCTTCTTCTTGGTCGAACGTTCGGGAGCCGGATCCGCAAGGACCGGCTCCTTTGCGTTGTCCGGGGCCGAGTTCTCCAAGGGCTTCATGCCTGGCGGCAGGTGACCGGTCGACTTGACCCAGTAGGTCGCGGTGCCACGGCGCACGCCGACCTTGACGAGCTCGATGATCGCCCCACCGACGACCGCCCACGCGACGGCCTCGCCCGTGGTGACGTCAGGATGGCGACCGCTGCTCGGCGGCTTCTTGCCGGTCACGGCGCGCCACGCGAGCACGGAGGCCCGCTGGGCCAGCAGGCCCGCGACGATCGACGAGCCACGGTCCATGAGCTTCCACGCGCCCTTGCCGGGCGCTTTGGTCTTGGGCGTGGTGGTGGCCTCGGCGAGGAGCTGCTCTGCGTGCTTAGCCTTCTTCTTCGCCACGGGGCGGGTCTCCGTTCAGGTCGTGCGCCGGTGTGGCCGGCGCCTTCTCAGTGTGGCCCAGAGCAGCGGCGAGCGCGTCCGGATGGCGGCTCGACACGACCCAGTAGGGCGTGGGGTCGCTGTCGTCGGCGAGCGGGATGAGCACACCGCGATCGATGTAGGGGCGGGTCACGAGGTAGGCCCGGGCGTCAGCCTGGGTCCCGAGGCGCAGCCGGTAGTCGGCGCGGTGCAGCGGCTCGACCGAGCCAAGGTGCGCACGGTCGATCGACGCACGGCCGACGCGCAGGCTGTCGGCATCGACCGAGATCAGCAGCGCGCCGTAGCGCCACACGAGGTAGAGGCCGGGACCAGCGACGATGAGAGTCGTGACGATGGCGATGGGCCACGTCGTCGCGACCAGCATGATCCAGCCCCAGGCAGCGGCGAACACGATCGCGGCCAGCCACCAGGAAGCGGGCGCGGTCAGTCGTTCGCGGTACGTCGTCACGGTTCAACCTTGCCTCATGCCGGCCGGCGCTCCGACGCAGGTAGGGTCGCTGCCATGTTCGAGGTCGCCGTCACACGTCTGGATCCGGGAGTGCCGCTCCCGACGTACGCGCATCCCGGCGATGCCGGCGCCGACCTCGTGACGACGATCGACGTCGAGCTCGCTCCCGGCGAGCGCGCGCTGGTCCCGACCGGCATCGCGGTCGCCCTGCCCGAGGGCCTTGCTGCATTCGTGCACCCGCGCTCCGGGCTCGCTCTGCGTCACGGCCTGTCGATCGTCAACACCCCCGGCACGATCGATGCGGGCTACCGTGGAGAGATCAAGGTCCTCCTGGTCAACCACGACCCCCGCGAGTCCGTACGTCTGACGCGCGGTGATCGGGTCGCGCAGCTGGTGATCCAGCGGGTCGAGCGCGTGGCATTCGCGGAAGCGGAGTCGCTGCCCGACTCGGCGCGGGGAGCCGGAGGGTACGGTTCGACCGGCGGTCACGCGATCGCCGAGCCCCAGGGGGAGAGAAGCTGATGGTGCGCCGACGCAAGCAGGAGCAGTCGCAGGAGGACGTCGAGCCCGAGGAGACCGCGCCCGACGTACGCGCGAACGGTCCGTGGGACATCACGGAGAAGACGCCCGACGGCGACCGGTCCTACATCGACCTGGGTCCGTTGCTCGTGCGCGCCCGCGACGCGTACTCGATCCAGCTCCCGGCCGAAGGCGAGGAGGGGCAGATCGCCTCAGCCGTCCTCGTCGCCGAGGACTCCGCCCTCGAGCTGCGCGCCTTCGCCGCGACGCGCTCCGGCGGGCTGTGGGACGAGGTCCGCGACGACCTGATCCTCGAGGTCGCCCGGTTGAACGGGGAGTGCGAGCAGGTCGACGGCCCGTTCGGGCCGGAGCTGCGGGTCACCGTGCCGGTCGACCTGCCTGACAACGAGAAGGGCTTCCAGCCCAGTCGCATCGTCGCCGTCGAGGGACCGCGATGGCTGCTGCGTGGCACGTTCCTGGGCGAGGTCGCGCTCAACCCGAGCGACGACGGACCGCTGATGGACGCGTTCCGCGACGTCATCGTCGTACGCGGCATCGAGGCTCGGATCCCGCGGGAAGCGTTGTTGCTCACACTGCCCGAGAACGCCGTCGCGACCCCGGACGAGGAGTAGAATTTCAGTATGGGACGCATCAGCAGGACCCTTGAAAGACTCTCGACCGAGAACATCGAGGCCGAGGAGCTGCAGAGCGACGCCGCCAAGGCCGGCTGCAAGCTCATCGCCTCCCAGGCGGACCGCTCCGTGGTGACGATCCACGGTGTCCTGCGCTCCGTCACGCTGCGTCCCGTCGACGGGGTGACGGCCCTCGAGGCCGAGCTCTACGACGGCTCGGACTGCGTCACCCTCATCTGGCTCGGCCGCCGCAAGATCGAGGGCGTGGCCGCAGGCCGGCAGCTCAAGGCGTACGGGCGCATCGGCATGCGCAACGGCACCCGCGTGATCTACAACCCACGTTACGAACTCGAGGCATGACCGACCAGGCTGCCACGGTCGAAGCAGTCGTTCGCTCGCAGCTCGCCAAGGCGTTCGGCGGGCGCCGGGGGATCGTCGAGGGTGCTGTCCCGACGGCGCTGTTCACGGTGTCGTGGATCATCACGCACGACCTGCGTACGTCGCTGACGATCAGCGTCGGCGCTGCAGTCCTGCTGCTCCTGGTACGCGTCGTCCAGCGCTCGACGATCCAGTTCGTCTTCAACGCCCTGTTCGGCATCGGTATCGCGGCGTTCATCGCCTCACGGACCGGCGAAGCGCGTGACGTGTTCCTGCCGGGCATCCTGCTCAACGCCGGGACCGGCGCCATCATGATCGTGTCCATCGCCGTCGGCTGGCCCTTGGTGGGTTTCCTGATCGGCAGCGCCACCGGTGACCCCACGGCCTGGCACGACGACCGCGGACTGGTCAAGCTCTGCACCAGGCTGACCTGGGTGCTCGTCACCCCCAACATCATCCGCGTGGCGATCCAGGGACCGCTGTGGGCGACGGATCACGTCGCCCTGCTGGGCTCGGCGAAGCTCGCGCTCGGCTGGCCCCTCTACGTCGCGTCCTTCGCCGTCATGGCGTGGATGCTCGGCCGCGACCGCACTCCCGTCGAGCCGGACGGGGCCTGAGCTCAGCCCTTGGGGGAGAGCAGCTCGCCGAGGTGGTCCTCGGCCTCTTCGGGAGTCACGAACAGCAGCTCGTCGCCGGACTCCAGCGAACGGTCCGCGTCCGGCGTCTGGATCGCGTTGTCCCGCAGGATCGCCACGAGGACGACGTCGTCGGGCCACGGCACCTCACCGACGCGCTTGCCGACGTAGGGGGAGTCCTCGGGCATCGTGAGCTCGACGAGGTTGGTGTTGCTCTGGCGGAACGTGAACAGGCGCACCAGGTCGCCGACCGAGACCGCCTCCTCGACGAGGGCCGACATGATGCGGGGAGTCGAGACCGAGACGTCGACGCCCCACGACTCGCTGAACAGCCACTCGTTGCTCGGGTGGTTGACGCGGCCGACGGTGCGGGGGACGGCGAACTCGGTCTTGGCCAGCAAGGAGATGACGAGGTTGGCCTTGTCGTCGCCGGTCGACGCGATGACGACGTCGCACGACTCGAGCTGCGCCTCCTCCAGGGACGACAGCTCGCACGCGTCGGCGAGCAGCCACTGGGCCTCCGGCACGGCGTCGGCTCGGATCGATGCGGGGGACTTGTCGATCAGCAGCACGGTGTGGCCGTTGTCGATGAGCTCTTGGGCGACGGAGCGGCCGACGGCGCCGGCTCCCGCGATCACGACGCGCATCAGTCGTCCTCCGGTCCGGCCTCGAGGGCGGCAAGTGCGGCGCTGGCGTGGTCCTCGCGCATGAACAGGCTCAAGTAGTCGCCCTCCTGGATGACCGTGTCCGGGGTGGCGATGACACCGGTGCCGAGGCGGCGGAGGAAGGCGACGCGTACGCCGGCGGCGTCCTCGAGCTCGGAGATCTTGCGGCTGATCCACGGGTTGGGCGCGTAGACCTGGTCGAGGCGGACCTCACCGGTCTGGTCGCGCCACGCCGGCTCGGTGCCGGCCGGGACCAGGCGACGCAGGACCTGGTCGGCAGCCCAGGGGACCGTGGCGACGGTGGGTACGCCGAGGCGTTCGTAGACCTCGGCGCGGCCCGGGTCGTAGATGCGGGCGACGACGTTCTCGACCTTGAACTGCTCGCGGGCGACACGCGCGGAGATGATGTTGGAGTTGTCGCCGCTCGAGACCGCGGCGAACGCGTCGGCGTGCTCGATGCCGGCCTTGATCAGGACATCGCGGTCGAATCCCATGCCGGTGACCGTGATCCCGCTGAAACCCGGGCCCAGGCGGCGGAAAGCGTCCGGGTTGGAGTCGATGACGGCCGTGGTGTGGCCGCGCTCCTCGAGGCTGCGGGTGAGGGTCGAGCCGACTCGGCCGCAGCCCATGATCACGATGTGCACGCAGGCGACGCTACACCGCGTCGGGACGGGCCGCGCAAAGACTCAGTGTGAGGTCTAGCATCGTCTCTCGTGGGAATCACCGAGGTCGCCAAGCGTGCGCTGGTCGGCCGCAAGCTCCGCAGCACCCAGCTCGGTGAGACTCTGCTCCCGAAGCGGATCGCGCTGCCGGTCTTCGCGAGCGATGCACTGTCGTCCGTCGCCTACGCGCCCGACGAGATCTTCCTGACGCTTTCGCTCGGCGGGCTGTCGGCGTACGCGTTCAACTGGAAGATCGGCATCGCCGTCGCCTGCGTCATGGCGGTCGTGGTGATGTCCTACCGGCAGAACGTGCACGCCTATCCGAGTGGTGGCGGCGACTACGAGGTCGCGACGGTCAACCTGGGACCCACCGCCGGCCTGACCGTCGGCAGCGCGCTCCTCGTCGACTACGTCCTCACGGTCGCCGTCTCGATCTCCTCGGGAGTGCAGAACGCGGCGTCGGCGCTGCCGTGGCTCAACGGGCACGAGGCGACCGCTGCGTCAGTGCTCGTCTTCGTCCTGATGGCGATGAACCTGCGTGGCACCAAGGAGTCGGGCAAGGCGTTCGCCGTGCCGACCTACCTGTTCATGATCGCGATCATCCTGATGGGGCTGTGGGGCTACCTGCGCTACCTGACCGGCGACCTGCCGGACGCGGAGAGCGCGAAGTACTCCATCTCGCCGGAGGGCCAGTTCGAGAACGGCTTCACCGGCGTCGCCATGGTGTTCCTGCTCGCCCGCGCGTTCTCGTCGGGCTGCACCGCGCTGACCGGCATCGAGGCGATCAGCAACGGCGTGCCCGCGTTCAAGAAGCCCAAGAGCAAGAACGCTGCGACGACCCTGCTGCTGCTGGGCTCGATCGCCATCACGATGCTGATGAGCATCGTCGTGCTCGCCGACCTGATGAAGCTGCACTACGTCGAGGACCCCGCTCGTCAGCTGCTCAAGGCCGACGGCACCGCCGTGGGCAAGAGCTACGAGCAGAACACCGTGATCGGCCAGCTGGCCAAGTCGCTCTACAGCGACTTCACCCCGCTCTTCTACTTCACGATCGCCTGCACCGGCATCATCCTCGTGCTGGCCGCCAACACGGCGTTCAACGGCTTCCCGGTGCTGGGCTCGATCCTGGCCCGCGACGGCTTCCTGCCCCGCCAGCTCGACACCCGCGGCGACCGGCTCACGTTCAGCAACGGCATCATCCTGCTGGCGGTCGCGGCGGTGGCGCTGATCCAGGCGTACGACGCCGAGGTCACCAGGCTCATCCAGCTCTACATCGTCGGCGTGTTCGTCTCGTTCAACCTCAGCCAGCTCGGCATGATCCGGCACTGGAACCGTCATCTTCGTACGGAGCAGGACCCCGCCGAACGCTCCCGCATGAAGCGGTCCCGGGTCGTCAACTCGATCGGCCTGGGCATGACGGCGACGGTGCTGGTCATCGTGCTGATCACCAAGTTCCTCGCCGGCGCGTGGATCGCGATCGTGGCGATGATCGCGATCTTCCTGCTGATGCGAGGCATCGGCCGGCACTACGACCGGGTCTCCGCCGAGCTCGCGATCGACGACTCCGACGTCGCGCTGCCCGCCCGGGTGCACGCGATCGTCCTGGTCAGCAAGCTGCACAAGCCGACGATGCGGGCCCTGTCGTACGCCCGGGTGTCGCGGCCCAACTCGCTCGAGGCGCTGACCGTGGAGTTCGATCCCGCGGAGACCGAGGCGTTGATGAAGCAGTGGGAGGACCTCGAGATCCCGATCCCGCTCAAGGTCGTCAACTCGCCCTACCGCGAGCTCGTGCGCCCCGTGATCCGCTACGTCAAGGAGCTCCGCAAGTCGAGCCCCCGCGACATCATCACGGTCTACATCCCCGAGTACGTCGTCGGGAAGTGGTGGGAGCAGCTGTTGCACAACCAGACCGCCCTGCGCCTCAAGGGCCGCCTGCTGTTCATGCCCGGCGTCATGGTGACGAGCGTGCCCTATCAGCTCAGCTCCGCCGGCCGCGCCAAGAAGCGGCTCGCCCGCAGCCGTCCGGCACCGGGTGACATCCGCCGCGGCTTCCGCGACCGATGACCGACCCGATCGTCGACGTCGGACCGGTCGCCCACGGCGGGCACTGCGTCGCCCGCCTCGACGGGCAGGTCGTGTTCGTCCGTCACACGCTGCCGGGCGAGCGCGTACGCATCCACATCACCGAGCGTTCGAAGACGTTCCTGCGGGCCGACGCCGTCGAGGTCATCGAGGCTGCGCCGGGCCGGGTCGAGGCGCCGTGCCCGTACGCGGGACCGGGCAGGTGCGGCGGCTGCGACTTCCAGCACGTCGACCCGGCGACCCAGCGCGACCTGCTGGGCGACGTCGTACGCGAGCAGCTCCGCCGGCTCGCCGGCATCACGTGGGACGGCGAGGTCGAGGCCGTCGAGCCGGAGGCGTTCGACTGGCGTACGCGCATGCAGTTCGCGGTCGACGACGAGGGCCGGCCCGGGCTGCGCAAGCACCGGTCGCACGAGATCGTCCCGGTCGACCGCTGCCTGATCGCCCACCCCGACCTGCCGGAAGTGCTCGGTCGTACGTGGGACGCCGAGTCGGTCGAGGCCATCGTGTCGTCGACCGGCGACACGCTCCTCGTCACCGACGCCTCGATCCCGGACGACGTCGAGGCGGCCGTCGACGGCGTCGTGGCGGTCGACGGCACCGTGCGTGGCGGACGAGGTGCTGTGACCGAGCGCGTCCTCGCCGCCGACTTCCGGGTGTCCGGCTCGGGCTTCTGGCAGGTGCACCCTGACGCGGCGGCGACGCTCGTCGACGCGGTCATCGAGGCCGCAGACGTGACCGCCGGTGACACGGTGCTCGACCTCTATGCCGGGGTCGGCCTCTTCACGACGTTCATCGCCGACGAGGCCGGAGAGGAGGGCGTCGTCCTCAGCGTCGAGTCCGACCGCGGCGCGTCCCGCGACGCCCGCCGCAACCTGCACGACTTCCCCCAGGTCAGGCTGGTCGGCGAGACCGTCGAACGTGCGCTCCGCAACGGGTCGCTGGGGGAGTCGGCCGACGTCGTCGTGCTGGATCCACCGCGTACCGGCGCCAAGAAGGCCGTCGCCGGCATCGTCGACCTCGCCCCGAGGCGCGTCGTCTACGTCGCCTGCGATCCGGCGGCCCTGGCCCGCGACCTGGCCTCGTTCGCCGCACGCGGCTACGCCCTCGAAGGTCTTCGAGCGTTCGCGTTGTTCCCGATGACGCACCACGTGGAATGCGTGGCGGTGCTTGTGCGGGAGTGAGGGTCAGGACACAGTGAGGCCATGCGCTTCGCAGACCCGCAAGCCTGTCCGGACTGTCGCGGCGCAATCGCCGGTCAGTCGACGTGCCCGCACTGCGGCCTCGACCTGACGTCTGCCGAGGTCCGCCAGCTGTGGCAGACGCTCCTGCAGGCCGATGAGCTCCTGGCGCGCGCGGCCCAGAAGCGGGACCGCTCGGTGCTGGCGCCTCCGCCGCCGAGAGCAGCCGATCCGTTCGCGGCACCTGAGGCAGCCCCACCACCTGCGCAACCCACCGTGCCGCCGGCACCGCCGGTCGTGCCACCTTCGCCGCAGGCACCGACCCCGCCGCGCGCACCGACCACGCCGCCCGCGGCCGGAACGCTGCCGACCTATCCGCAGGCCAGGCCCGCGCCGGCTGACGACGCCCTCGGCGGGTTCCTGCAGACCGGGCAGCTCCAGACCGGGCAGCGCCCGGCGCCCCGGCAGTGGTCGGTCGGCACGATCCTGCTGACGCTCGGCGCGTTCGGCCTGATCGTCGCCGGATTCATCTTCGTGACCCGGTCATGGGGCGACCTGGGGCTGGTCGGCCGGACGCTCGTGCTGCTCGGCGTGACCGCTGCGTTCGCGGCCCTCGGCGTCTGGGTCACTCGCCGGACGTTGCGTGCGTCGGCGGAAGCCGTGTGGACCGTCGTCCTGGCCCTGCTGACGCTGGACTTCTTCGCGGCCCGTCACGAGGGCATGCTCGGCCTCGATGGCATGGACGTCGCGTGGGCCTGGGTGGTCTGGGGTGTCGTGCTCGTCGGCCTGGGCATCGGCATCGGACTGTTCGCCCGCGCGTCGCTCAAGGCCGACCTGCTCTCAACCGCACTCGCAGGCGGCCTCGGCATCACGATCGCGGGCATTGGAGCGGCCAACGTCCCAGTCGACGGCCCGGTCGACTGGGACCTGCCCTGGCGGTCGATCCTCGCCTTGGTCGTCGCCGGCCTGCTCGCGCTCACGACCCGCCCCGCGGGCATACGTCCGCTGACGATCACCGCGCGAGTCGTGGTGGCCGCGTTCTTCGCCTGGTCGTACGTCGTGGCGCTGATCGGCCTCGTCGACCACCCGACGGTCGACGAGCTCGTGGGGGACGGGCACGGCTTGCCGCTGGTCCTCATGGCCGCCGCTGCGGTTGTCATCGCCTGGCTGGTTGCCCCCGTACGCATCTGGGCCGTGGCGTTGGCGGTCTTCGCGGTGTGCGCGCTCGTCGCGGTCCCATCGGGTGACGCGTGGCGGCCGGAGGGTGCCTGGTTGGCGATCGCGGGGCTCGCCGCGGTGCTCGCCGTCGCCGCCTCGCGGGGCGCGTCCGACTGGGCCAAGGGTCTGCGGGTCGGCGCGATTCCCGTCGTCGCCGGCGTCGTGCTCCTGCACCTGGGCCTGCTCGTCGACGTGTTCAACGCGATCGGCACCGGGTTCGACGACGCGTGGAACGGGTCCTGGGACGGTCGGCTGGAGACCGCGTGGGCTGAGGACACTGCGGCCTGGGTCGTCGTGCCGATGGTCGTCGGTCTCCTTATCGTCGCGTGGTTCGTCCCGCGCTGGCCCGAGCTCAAGGCGAGCCGCGCGCAGGCGTTCTCGTCGGTCGCGGCCGCGCTCGCCCTGGGCGCTCTCGTCGCGGTGGTCGAGGCCCGGTTGGCGTTGTGGGCGGCCGTGGCAGTGCTGCTGGTCGTCGCCACAGCCCTCCTCGCTGCCCACGTCCGGAGCCTCGGAGCCCTCGCCGGTCCCGCGGCAGCGGTGCTCGCCGGCTTCGCCGCCGCACTCGCCGCTCCCAACCAGGGCGTGTCGGTCTCGGCGTGGATCGCCGGCGCTCTGGTGCTCGGTGGGCTGGCGTACGCCAAGGGTCCTGTGTGGGCCCGGCAGGTGTACGCCGTCGCCGGCGTCCTCGCGGTCGTCGCCGGCCTTGCGGCCGCGGCCGACCTGCTCGACCCGCCGGAGGCGGTCCCAGTCCTCGTCGGGGTCGTCGTGTCGTTGGCTCTCGTCGCCGCGGCCGGGACGCTGCTGCGCGAGCACCCCGTACGCCTCGGGGTCGAGGCAGCGTCGGCCGTCACGATGTTCGTCGCCCTGGTCTCCGAGGGTTCGGCGTCCGAGGCCGCCGTCCGGTGGACGATCGCCGGCGTCGTGGTGATCGGCCTGAGCTTCGTCGTGCCGGATCGCCGGTGGTACCTGTGGCCCGGTGGGGCCGCGCTCGCCGTCGCGTACGTCCTGCTCCTCGTGGACAACGGCTTCTCGTTCGTCGAGGCCTACACGCTGCCGTTCGGTGCGATCGGCCTGGCGGTCGGTCTCTACTTCGTCCGCAAGCGTCCCGACACGGAGACCTGGCTGCTGCTCGGCCCCGGGCTGACCCTCGCTCTCGTGCCGAGCGTCCCGCAGGCGCTGGCCGACCCGACGGACCTGCGCGCGCTGCTGCTCGGACTCGGCGCGGCCGCGGCGCTGGCGCTCGGCATCCGCTTCAGCTGGCAGGCGCCCTTCGTCTTCGGCGTCACGATCCTCGCCCTGCTGGTGTTGTTCAACATCGGCCCGTACGCCAATGCGGCTCCCCGTGTGGTGCTGATCGCGGGGGTCAGCGTCGTCCTGCTCGGATTCGGAATCACGTGGGAGGACCGTGTCAGGGACGGCCGCAAGCTCGTCGGATACGTACGATCGATGCGTTAGGAGTCGTCATGGCCGACTACAGGACGATCAAGCAGCTGCGGCGTGAAGCGCTCGGGCACGACGCGTTGCTGTTCAGCGCTGCGTTCTCTGCCGGTGCGTTGCTCTACTTCCTCGGCCGGGCGGTCCGCGAGGCCGTGTCGGACGGCGGCAGCGCCGACTTCTGGACCATCAGCCTCTCCGACGACCTGATCCTCAGCGGGCTGATCGCGGGGGAGCTGTTCCTGATCTGGAACAACGGACTGCGTCAGGGCCTGCGCGGCCACAGCATCGGCAAGCACCGTGTCGGCCTCGCGGTCGTCGACGTGGGTGACGAGGCGCCCACCGGCGCCGGCCGGGGGATCCTGCGTGGCCTGATCATGGCGGTGCTGCTCGACCTTGCCGTCGCGGCGATCCCGATCGGCCTGCCGACGACGTTCCGGAGGCTGACGCCCGACAGCTGGCACTTCGGCGGGGCGGCCTATCTCGCGCTCATCGTCCTGGTCGTGCCGCTGCTGCTCTCGAGCGACCGTGGCTTCGCCGATCGCATCGCGCGCACCAAGGTCGTACGCGCGACCGGTGCCGGAGCGCGGACCACCGAGGGGCGCCAGCGGATCCTCACCGCGGTGGACGTCGCCGGCGTGGTGGGCCTGCTCGGCGTCGCGATCACGTACATCGCCTACTACTCGCCGCTCCTGAAGTTCCCCGACCCGTTCTGACCGCGCGTCGAGGTGCCAGACGTCTCGACATCATGTATCTTGATGTCAAGAGACATTCCGCACGAGGTTAGGACGACCTGACCGTGCGTTGCGCAGCGATGCTGGGCAGGATGGAAGACGACGCGAAGGAGAATGACGATGGCCGTCGACAGCTTTGGATCGAAGGACTCCCTCACAGTCGGGGACTCCACGTACGACTACTACCGCCTCGACGCGGTGACGGGCGACGGACTCGACGTCTCGACCCTCCCGTTCAGCCTCAAGGTGCTCCTCGAGTCGCTGCTCCGCACCGAGGACGGCGCCGACATCACCAAGGCCGACATCGAGGCGCTGGCCGGCTGGGACGCCAACGCCGATCCCAGCAAGGAGATCCAGTTCACTCCTGCCCGTGTGATCATGCAGGACTTCACCGGCGTCCCGTGTGTCGTCGACCTCGCCACGATGCGTGAGGCCATGGCCGACCTGGGCGGCGACGCCACCAAGATCAACCCGCTCGCACCGGCCGAGATGGTCATCGACCACTCCGTCATCGCCGACGTCTTCGGCACGCCCGAGGCGTTCGAGCGCAACGTCGAGATCGAGTACGAGCGCAACCGCGAGCGCTACCAGTTCCTTCGCTGGGGCCAAGGCGCGTTCGACGACTTCAAGGTCGTCCCGCCGGGCACCGGCATCGTGCACCAGGTCAACATCGAGAAGCTGGCGCGCGTCGTGTTCGACAAGAACGGCACGGTCTACCCCGACTCGTGCGTCGGCACCGACTCGCACACCACGATGGTCAACGGCCTGGGCGTCGTCGGCTGGGGTGTCGGCGGCATCGAGGCCGAGGCGGCGATGCTCGGCCAGCCAATCAGCATGCTGATCCCGCGTGTGGTCGGCTTCAAGCTCTCCGGCGAGCTGCCCGAGGGCGCCACCGCCACCGACCTCGTCCTCGTCATCACCGAGATGCTCCGTGAGCACGGGGTCGTCGGCAAGTTCGTCGAGTTCTACGGCTCGGGCGTGGGTGCGGTGCCGCTGGCCAACCGCGCCACGATCGGCAACATGAGCCCGGAGTACGGCTCGACGATCGCGGTCTTCCCGATCGACGACGAGACCACCAAGTACCTCCGCCTGACGGGTCGCACCGACGACGAGATCGCCCTCGTCGAGGCCTACGCCAAGGCGCAGGGCCTGTGGCACGACGCCGACAAGGAGCCGCGCTACTCCGAGTACCTGGAGCTCGACCTCGGCGACGTCGTCCCGTCGATCGCCGGCCCCAAGCGTCCCCAGGACCGGGTGTCGCTGACCGACAGCAAGCAGTCGTTCCGCGGTGCCCTCGCGGCGTACGTCGATGCTGACGCGGACGCCGTCGCAGGCGAGTGGGACGAGTCGCTGGAGGAGTCGTTCCCGGCCTCCGACCCGCCGTCCAACGAGCACGCAGACGGCCAGACGCCCGCTCGTGACTACCTGAGCTGCGCGCCCGCCGACGGTGGCCGCCCGAGCAACCCGCAGGAGGTCACCCTCGAGGACGGCACGAAGTTCGTGCTCGACCACGGCGCCGTGACCATCGCGGCGATCACCTCCTGCACCAACACGTCCAACCCCTCAGTCATGATCGGCGCCGGTCTGCTGGCCAAGAAGGCCGTCGAGAAGGGCCTGCAGCGCAAGCCGTGGGTCAAGACGACGCTGGCTCCCGGGTCGAAGGTCGTCACGGACTACTACGAGAAGTCCGGGCTCAACGTCTACCTCGACAAGCTGGGGTTCAACCTGGTCGGTTACGGCTGCACCACCTGCATCGGCAACTCCGGACCGCTGATCCCCGAGGTCAGCCAGGCCGTCAACGACGGTGACCTCGCGGTCACCGCGGTGCTGTCGGGCAACCGCAACTTCGAGGGACGCATCAACCCCGACATCAAGATGAACTACCTCGCGTCGCCGCCGCTGGTGATCGCGTACGCCTTGGCCGGCTCGATGGATGTCGACCTCTACGCCGAGCCGCTCGGCCAGGACGCCGACGGCAACGACGTGTTCATGAAGGACATCTGGCCGACGCCGCAGGAGATCGAGGGCGTCATCGCGACCTCGATCGACTCCGACACGTTCAGCCGCGAGTACGCCGACGTGTTCGCCGGTGACGAGCGCTGGCAGAACCTGCCGACGCCCGACGGCGACGTGTTCGAGTGGGACCCCGAGTCGACCTACGTCCGCAAGGCGCCCTACTTCGACGGCATGGACCGTGAGCCGTCGCCGGTCGAGGAGGTCACGGGTGCCCGCGTGCTGCTCAAGCTCGGCGACTCGGTCACGACCGACCACATCAGCCCCGCAGGTGCGATCAAGAAGGACAGCCCCGCGGGCAAGTACCTGTCGGAGCACGGCATCGAGCCGCGCGACTTCAACTCGTACGGGTCACGTCGCGGCAACCACGAGGTCATGATCCGCGGCACGTTCGCCAACATCCGCCTGCGCAACCAGATGGCGCCCGGCACCGAGGGCGGCTTCACGCGCAACCTCATCGACGGTGGCGAGGTCACCAGCGTGTTCGAGGCGTCCGAGGCCTACCAGGCCGCCGGCGTCCCGCTGGTCGTCCTGTCGGGCAAGGAGTACGGCTCCGGGTCGTCGCGCGACTGGGCCGCCAAGGGCACGGCGCTGCTGGGTGTCAAGGTCGTCATCGCCGAGTCCTACGAGCGCATCCACCGGTCCAACCTGATCGGCATGGGCGTCCTCCCGCTGCAGTACCCGGAGGGCCAGAACGCCGAGTCGCTCGGGCTGACGGGGGAGGAGACGTTCGACTTCTCCGGCATCACGAAGCTCAACGACGGCGAGACGCCGCGCACGGTGCACGTGAAGGCCGGCGACGTCGAGTTCGACGCCGTCGTACGCATCGACACGCCCGGCGAAGCCAACTACTACCGCAACGGCGGCATCATGCCGTACGTGCTGCGCAGCCTGCTCGACTGAGCAAAGCCGCAGGTCAGGGGCATCGCCGACTCGGCGGTGCCCCTGCTGCGTCGTGGGGTCACCGTCCTGTAACCAATTTGTTGTCGCAACCGCTGGACGTGACCCCCATCACCGTATACGTTGTGGCAAACAACAAACGCGTCACGTGGACGAAATAATGTCGGCCCCGGCGCACTACTGGAGGAAATAGGAGGCGGTCTGTGTGAAGCGGACACGCAATCTCGTACTTGTAGGAATCATGGGTGCGAGCCTCGCGCTCAGCGCCTGCGGTGGCAGCAGCGACAGCAGTGACGGCGGAGGTGGCAGCAAGGACAAGGCCGGCAAGATCGGCGTCATCCTGCCCGACACCAAGTCCTCGGTCCGCTGGGAAAGCGCCGACCGTCCGGCCCTCAAGAAGGCGTTCGACGCTGCTGGAGTCAAGTACGACATCCAGAACGCCGAGGGTGACGCCGACAAGATGGCCACCATCGCCGACGGCATGATCACCGACGGCGTGACGGTCCTCGCGATCGTCAACCTCGACTCGGACTCGGGTGCCGCGATCGAGGCCAAGGCCAAGAAGCAGGGCGTCAAGACGATCGACTACGACCGCCTGACGCTGGGTGGCTCGGCCGACGTCTACATCTCCTACGACAACAGCAAGGTCGGTGCCCTTCAGGGTGAAGGCCTCGCCAAGTGCCTGGGCGACAAGCCGGCGAACCTGATCTATCTCAACGGTTCGCCGACCGACAACAACGCGACGCTGTTCTCGCAGGGTGCGCACAGCGTGCTCGACAAGATCTCGAACTACAAGAAGGTCGCTGAGCAGGCCGTCCCGGACTGGGACAACGACAAGGCCGTCACGATCTTCGAGCAGCTCTACACGCGCGTCGACGGCAAGGTCGACGGCGTCTACGCGGCCAACGACGGCCTCGCGGGCGGCGTCATCTCGATCCTCAAGAAGAACGGCCAGAACGGCAAGGTCCCGGTCACGGGCCAGGACGCCACGGTCGAGGGTCTGCAGAACATCCTCACGGGTGACCAGTGCATGACGATCCAGAAGTCCGCCACGGGTCAGGCCGGCGCGCTCGCCAAGGCAGCGATTGCCATGGCCAAGGGCGACAAGGCCGAGACCACGGGCACCGTCAAGGACGACACGGGCAAGCGTGACGTCCCGGCGATCCTTCTGGACCCGGTCGCGATCGACAAGTCGAACGTCAAGGCTGTCATCGATTCCGGCGACATGAAGGCCTCCGATCTGTGCACCGGCAAGTACGCCAAGCTGTGCACCGCGGCTGGCATTAGCTGATTGCTGAGGGTGCGGTCCTCCGGGCAACGTCCGGAGGGCCGCACCCGATGCTGTCTTCGCACCACCCCATCTCGGACCCTGCACCCCCCGAAAGGCTCACCATGAGCGAATCGACCCCCCTCCTCGAGCTCCGAGGAATCAACAAGAGCTTCGGTGTGGCCCACGTCCTCCACGACGTCGACCTCGCCATCTATCCCGGACAGGTCACCGCACTCGTCGGTGACAACGGCGCCGGCAAGTCCACGCTCGTCAAGTGCCTGGCGGGCATCTACCCGATCGACACCGGCGAGTACGTCTTCGAGGGCAAGCCCGTCTCGGTCCACGGACCCAAGGACGCCGGTGCCCTCGGCATCGAGGTCGTCTACCAGGACCTCGCCCTGTGCGAGAACCTCGACATCGTCGAGAACATGTTCCTCGGCCGCGAGAAGAAGAACGGCCTCGTCCTCGACGAGACCACG